>NZ_BAAAYL010000001.1:5557014-5865737 GCF_039536205.1 Streptomyces sannanensis
TGCCCACTGCACTCATACCCTCAGACGGCAAGAGCGCCGGCTCGGTCCTGAAGTCGGCCGTACCCAACCGCAAGCAGCGAAGTCCCCCGGGGACATCCCAGGGACTTTTCAGGGACTTTCACGTCTGTCGCAGGGAGATTCCAGGGACTTTTCGCTGCGTAAGCAGGGAAGGCCCTGACAGCGCTGAAAGATGCGAACGCGCTGTTCAGGGCCTATCTGCCTAGTACTCCAGCCGTAGTTCGTGATCTTGCTGGTTGGGGCCGCTCGGAGATGGCGGCGGCCAGCGCCCCGCAGGGGGTTTCTCGGGCTGGGGTGTCAACCCAGGTCAGGCCAGCTCAGAAGGTTTTCCAGGGAGGCGCGGTCGCCCTCGCTTCGCAGGCTGTCCAGGGGGAGGCGGCCGTGCAGGGTCAGCAGCAGATTGCTCGCCGATCCGTGCAGGCTGGCAGCTGTCTTGTGCTGGCCGTCGATGATGTGTGATCCCGATGCTGTCAGGTCGACCAGCCAGGACTCGCCCTCGGCTGCGTGCAGGCCGATCCGGACCGGCTCGTGCGGCCAGGGGCCGGCGGTGCCGTGGCTGACGCCGATGAACTCGACGATGCCGTCGAGTGCGACAACCGCCGGGACGGGCTGGGGAGTTCCGGTGGCCAGCTGGGCGTCGAAGGCGTGGACAGCGGCCTCCTGGACCTGATGACGAGCCACGGCACCGCTCGTCATCGGCACGTCGGAGTTGCCCCACCAGGTCCAGCAGCCCACCGCGGGACCGGCGGCTCGCAGGGCGGCGATCAGCCCCTCGGCGGCTGCGGCCGAGCGGGCCAGTAGGCCGGCTGGCAGTGTGTCATCGGCCGGCGCCACGGTCGGGGGCTTCTCACTGGGGCCGGCCGTGACCGCCGCCGCCCAGAACCGGTGGACCTCGGTAAGGTGCTCGACGAGGTCGTGGAGCGACCAGTCGGGGCAGCTGGGGACGCGAACATCCAGATCGGGGGAGCCCGCGACGCTGCTGCGCAGGGCTGCGGAGCGATCTTCGATCAGGGTCAGCAGGTCTTCGAAGGAAGGCGTCTGGGTCATCCCCGGTTCATATCACCCGGCACTGACAGCGGCGATCCGGTTTTCCACCGACCCGTTGGTACTCCAGCAGCGGTTCGTGGTCGTGTTGCTGGGGCCGGTGCGGGAACGCGTACGGCCACCGTTGATCATCGGCGTGTGAAGACTGAAGATCATGCGGTGGCCGCAGGTCACAGCGTAGACCCGGCCCGCTGGCAGGACGCATTCGAGGGCCTGATGAACCGGATCGCGGGCCGTTTCGTGCGGGTGGAGCCCCGTCGGCGAGTCGGGCGGTTGGTGCTCGGACTCCTGTCGGACCTTCCCCGCAAGAACTGCTGGACGATCGCCGAATGGGCCGGGGAGTCCACCCCGGATGGCATGCAGCACCTGCTCAGCCGGGCCAAGTGGGACGCCGACGCCGTCCGCGACGACATGCGCGGCTACGTGGTGGAGCACCTGCACGACGAGCGGGCGGTGTTGGTGGTCGACGAGACCGGCGACGTGAAGAAGGGCACGCACACGGTCGGCGTCCAGCGCCAGTACACCGGCACCGCGGGCAGGATCGAGAACGCCCAAGTTGCCGTTTACCTGGTCTACGCCGGTCAGCGCGGGCACGCCGCGGTGGACCGGGAACTGTACGTCCCACGTTCGTGGATCGCCGACCCCAACCGCTGCCGCGCCGCCGGGCTCGGCGATGAGACCGCCTTCGCCACCAAGCCGGAACTGGCCGCCCGTATGGTCACCCGGTTCCTGGACGCCGGTCACCGGACCCTCTGGGTCGCGGGGGACGAGGTCTACGGCGGCAACCCGAAACTTCGCACCGCGCTGGAGGAACGCGGCACTGGCTACGTTCTCGCGGTGGCCTGCTCGCACGAAGCGACCACCGGCGCCGGGAGGTTCCGCGCGGACGCCCTGGCCAAGAAGGTCCCCAAGCGGGCCTGGCAGAAGTTGTCAGCCGGGGCCGGGGCGAAGGGCCACCGCTTCTACGACTGGGCTGTCATCGACCTCGCCGACCCCCGGCCCGGGAGCCGCCAGCTGCTGATTCGCCGCAACCGTAGTAGCGGCGAACTCGCCTACTACCGCTGCTATTCGCCCGCCCCGGTGCCGTTGACCGAGCTGGTGCGAGTCGCTGGATCAAGATGGCGGGTGGAGGAGTTCTTCCAGTCCGGCAAAGGCCTGGCCGCCCTGGACGAGCACCAAGTTCGCCGATACGTGTCCTGGTCACGCTGGGTCACCCTCGCCATGCTTGCCCACGCCTTCCTCGCTGTCGTCCGAGCCGATGAGCACGCCCGCCACCTGGCACCGAACGGCCTCATATCGCTCACCTGCAACGAGATCCAGCGCCTGTTCATCACTCTCGTCATCCAACCCGTGCACGATGCCGCCCACCGGCTCGGCTGGTCCGACTGGCGACGCCGCCACCAGGCCCGATCCCGGGCCAGCCACTACAGGCGGCAAGTCGCTCAAGCATGAAGATCACGAACTACGGCTGGAGTACTAGCACTCGATGATGTTGACGGCGAGACCGCCGCGCGCCGTCTCCTTGTACTTCACGCTCATGTCGGCGCCCGTCTCCTTCATGGTCTTGATGACCTTGTCGACGGAGACCAGGTGGCTGCCGTCGCCGGGCATCGACATCTTCGCCGCCGTGACGGCCTTGACCGCCGCCATGCCGTTGCGCTCGATGCACGGGATCTGGACCAGGCCGCCGACCGGGTCGCAGGTCAGGCTCAGGTTGTGCTCCATGCCGATCTCGGCCGCGTTCTCCACCTGCTCCGGGGAGCCGCCGAGGACCTCGGCGAGCGCGCCGGCCGCCACCGAGCAGGCGAGCCGACCTCGCCCTGGCAGCCGACCGTGGCGCCCGAGATCGACGCGTTCTCCTTGAAGAACATGCCGGCGCGCCCGCCGCGAGGAGGAAGCGCACGATGCCGTCTTCGTCGGCGCCCGGGACGAAGTTCAGGTTGTAGTGGAGGACCGCAGGGATGATGTCGGCTGCGCTGCTGCAGCCCGCTCCAGAGAGAGCTTCTTCGGCCCCTGAGGGCCCGGACCTCGCTGTCCATAGGGCATGCGCTCACACCTGCCGTGACGTAGAGGTGCTGGCGGAGCTGGTCAGACCCTGCTTGGACCTGATGACGTGCGGGTTGGCGCCTCAATACAGGTGAATCCCGGTTAGGGCAAGCGGCGAGTACTGCGGATCCTCGGGGTCACTGAACATCTCGCTACCGGAGGTAGACCATGTCTCCCCGCTCATATCCCAGCTCCATTCGGGATCGGAACCTTGACGATGACGGGGTCGACCTGCCGCACCCGCCTGAGGGCCGTCCCGTGGGCCGCTTTCACGTGGCGCGCCAGCGGGGTGGAAGGCCCATTGCGGTGTCGGCGTGGCGCGTTACGACGGAGGACCATGCGGTCGCTGACGCTGTGGGTGGGCTCTATGGAGGTGTGCCGCAGTTGTTGGACACCGGCGACGAGCGTGTCGTCGAGGTCCTGACTTGCCGCGATCACATCCCTGTCTTGCTGGGTGGCCGCGGGGCCGTCTCGCTTCGCATGGTGATGTGCGGAGCTGGTGAGACTTTCCATGTCTGCGACGGAACTCGGTTCTTGGAGCCAGCGGGCGCACGTGGATCGCTGTGTGGTTGTCTGGCGAGCCTGGCTGATCGCAAGGCGGCAGCCCAGGCAGGTCGCGGGCCGACACCTGAGGTCCGAATCGGCTTCCGGCTGGCGGACCTTCCCGGGCTGGGGGCGTTCGACCTCGTATCGACTTCGTGGGAACTCGCTGCCGAGCTGCCCGCGTTGGCTGCCGCCTTGGACACGGCGGCTGTTCCGGTCGTGGGTGTACTCCGGTACGAACTGGTGGAGTTCACCACGCGCTCTGGGATCGCCGTGAGCTACAGGCGGCCGGTCGTTGAGATCGGCAGGACCCAGGTCCTCGCCCAGGATGCCGTACGACTTGCGGCGTGACGCTGGTCCGCTGCTTGTCGGCGTCGTACGGGGGGACCCCGAATTTAATCGGTGGTGCCGTGTCCTGGGGCGAGGCTATGGTTCTGCTCGTTCCAAGGCGCGGCTGTGTCGCTGCCCAGGGCACGGTGTTGGTTCGTTGAGTAAGAAGCAGGAGGTGAGGACATTGATGACTGTCACGGTGACGGGCTCTGCCCGCATTCAGGAGTTCATCGTTCCCACCCCTGTGGCCTCCGGCTGACACCCATTCGATCCGCGCGCTCGGAGCGCGCTGCCGGGGCCACCCCTCGAAGGGTTCCCCTTGTTTAACGCTTCGCTCAACACGTCTTCCACTTCTGATGCTCAGCACGTCCTCGCCGCCTACGGCTGGGACGAGGGCTGGGAGGCCGAGTTCGCCCCGTACGCCGCTCAGGGCCTGGTCCCGGGCCGGGTCGTCCGGGTCGATCGTGGTCAGTGCGATGTGACTACCCCTGACGGCGTCGTCCGTGCTGACACCGCGTTCGTCGTTCCCCATGACCCGATGAAGGTCGTGTGCACGGGGGACTGGGTCGCCGTAGATCCCGAGGGAGATGATCCCCGGTACGCGCGGACGATCCTGCCTCGGCGGACCGCGTTCGTGCGGTCTACGTCGTCCAAGCGGTCCGAGGGCCAGGTGCTGGCCACTAACATCGATCACATCGTCATCTGTGTGTCGCTCGCGGTCGAACTCGACCTCGGGCGGATCGAACGGTTCCTCGCGCTCGCGATGTCCAGTTCGAGTGGTGAGGCACTGCTGCGTACGTCGGCGGACTCCTGGGAGTCAGGCGCCCAGCCGCTCGTCGTACTCACCAAGGCCGACCTGGTGCCGGACGCCACCGGGCTGTCGTATCTCGTCCAGGACGTGGAGACCACCGCGCCCGGTGTACAGGTGCTGCCGGTGAGCGCCACGACCGGCGAGGGCATCGATGTGCTCGCCGCCATCGTCTCCGGCAGCACGAGCGTGCTGCTCGGCCAGTCGGGGGCCGGCAAGTCGACGCTCGCCAACACGCTGCTCGGCCAGGACGTCATGGATGTGCAGGCCGCCCGTGACGTGGACGGCAAGGGCCGGCACACCACGACCACCCGCAACCTGCTGGCCCTGCCCGGCGGGGGCGCGCTCATCGACACCCCGGGACTGCGCGGGGTGGGCCTGTGGGATGCCGCCGGCGGAGTCGAGCAGGTCTTCTCGGAGATCGACCAGCTCGCGGAGGGATGCCGGTTCCACGACTGCGCCCACGAGGCGGAGCCCGGCTGCGCCGTGCTCGCCGCGATCGAGGACGGCACACTGCCCGAGCGGCGACTGGACAGCTTCCGCAAGCTGATGCGCGAGAACCAGTACATCATCGCCAAGACCGACGCGAGGCTCCGGGCCGAGATGCGCCGCGAGTGGAAACTGCGCGGCGCCCAGGGCAAGGCCGCGATGGAGGCCAAGCGCGGCGGCCGGCAGAGCGGACGGTAGGGCCGACGGGCCTGGGGCCCGTTCCCGGGGGCTCCCCCCCCCCGAGGGTGTGCCACAGGCCGATGGCCGCGGCCTCCTCGAAATGGCGGCGCCACCGCCGGGCGGCGCTCTTGCCTGCGGCGAGCTGCCCGGCCCGACCGCTGCCGGACCCCGGCCCGATCGCCGTCCGGGCCGGTCGGGCCCCGGCCTTCGGGCGGCGGGGCCGCGGACCGTCACGCACCGGGCGGGTGGACTTCGGGCCCGGCACAGTCGGCCCACTCCACGGTGCGGTCGCACCAGCGTTCCAGCAGGACGCGGTCATGGCCGACGGCGAGCAGGCCGGCGCCGTGGGCGGTGCGGTACTCCTCGACGGCGGCGACCAGGGCGGCGGTGGTGGAGGCGTCGAGCATGGCGGTCATCTCGTCGCAGACCAGCCAGCGGGGCCGCAGCACCAGAGCGCGGGCCAGGCAGGCGCGTTGCAGCTGACCGTCGCTGACCTCGTGCGGGCGGCGGGTGAGCAGGTCGCCGGTGAGGCCCACGGCGGCGGCGAGTTCGGCGGTCCGGCCCTGGACCTCGGCGCGGCGGCCGGTGGCGCGCAACGGTTCGGCGATCAGGTCGCACAGGGTGAGCCGGGGGTCGGCGGAGAGCCGGGGCTGCTGGAAGACGACGCCGACGGCGGTGCGGAGCCGGCGCGGGGCGCGGTGGCGCCAGCCGCGTACCTCCTCGCCGTCCAGGGTGACCCGGCCGGAATCGGGACGATGCAGCAGGGCGGCGACCTTGGCGAGGGTGGACTTGCCGCAGCCGCTCGGGCCGAGCAGGCCGACCGACTCGCCGGGGGCGAGGGTGAGCGAGGCGGCCCGGAAGACGGGGGCGCGGCGGTCGTAGCCGGCGGTGACGGCGTCGAGTTCAAGCACGGGCCGGCTCCTCGGCGTGGTGGCAGGCGACGCCGCCGGTGAAGCGCGGCTCGGCGGCGCAGCGGTCGGTGGCGCGGAGGCAGCGCGGGGCGAAGGCGCAGCCGGCGGGGAGGTCGCCGAGCTCCGGGGGCAGTCCGGGGATGGGCCGGAAGTCCCGTTCGGGCAGGGCGGCGAGCAGTCCGCGGGCGTAGGGGTGGCGAGGGCCTGGTTCGCCGAAGAAGCGGGCCGCGTCGGTGAGTTCGACGATCCGGCCGGCGTACATCACGGCCACCCGGTCGGCGATCCGCTGGGCGGCGGCCAGGTCGTGGGTGATCATCAGCAGTGCGCGGCCGTCGTCGGCGTGCCGCCGCAGTTCGTCGGCGGTGCGGTCCACCAGGTCGCGGTCGAGTCCGGTGGTGGGTTCGTCGGCGAGCAGCAGCGGGGCGTCGCCGACCAGGGCGAGGGCGGTGGCGGCGCGCTGGGCGAGGCCGCCGGACAGTTCGTGCGGGTGGCGGTCGAGCAGTTCGGCGGGGAAGGCGGCCCGGTCGGCGGCGGCCCGTACGGCGGCGGGCAGCGCGCTCTTCGGGGTGCGGTTCAGCTCGCGCAGGGTCTCGGCGAGTTGGGCGCGGACGGTGCGCACCGGGGTGAGGTGGGCGGCCGGGGACTGCGGGATGAGGCCGATGCGCCGGCCACGGACGGTGCGGGCGAGGGTGCGTTCGGAGGCGGTGAGCAGGTCGATGCCGTCGCTTCCGTCGGCTGGCTGGAGCACGGCGCTGCCGGCGGTCTGGGCGTTGCCGGGGAGCAGTCCGAGCAGGGCGGAGGCGAGGACGGACTTGCCGCAGCCGCTCTCGCCGACCAGGGCCAGGCACTCCCCCGCGGCCAGGTCGAAGCCCGCGCCGGTGACGGCGGCGATGTGCCGGCCGCCGCGCATCCGGAAGCGTACGGACAGATGTCGGACCCGTAGGACGGGAGCCGGGGCGGGCATCACAGCATCAGCTCCGATCGGCGGCGCGGGTTGATCCGATCCCGCCAGGCGCCGGCCAGGCCCGCGATGGCGAGGGTGGGGACAATCAGGAAGAGGCCGGGGAAGAGGGTGGGCCACCAGTCTCCGGCGAGCAGCGAGCTGCGGGCGGTCTGCACCAGGTTGCCCAGGCTGGCCTGGTGGGTGGGCAGGCCGAGGCCGAGGAAGGAGAGGGCCGACTCGTGCCACATGGCGTGCGGCACCATCAGTACGGCGGCGAGGCCTGCCTGCGGCAGCACGGCGGGCAGCAGATGGCGGACGGTGACCCGCCACCGTGAGGCGCCGCCGGAGATCGCCGCGTCCACGAAGGGCCGGGAGCGCAGCGAGAGCACCTCGGAGCGGACGATCCGGGCGGTGGAGAGCCAGTGGGTGAGCGCCACGGAGACGATCACCGGCCAGACGCCGGGGCGGAACATGGCCACGATGAAGATGCCGAGCAGCAGGTGCGGCACCGAGGAGAAGGTGTCCACCAGGCGCATCACGAGCCGGTCGGTCCAGCCGCCGAAGGCCGCGGCGGCGGCGCCCACCGCGGTGCCGATGACGGTGGCGACCAGGGCGGCGACCAGCCCGACCAGCAGCGAGACGCGCAGCCCGTAGACGCAGCGCAGCAGCAGGTCCCGGCCGACGTCGTCGGTGCCGAAGGGGTGGGCGAGGGACGGCGGCTGGAGCTTCAGCGCGAGGTCGACGGCCTGCTCGTCGAGCTGGACGACGGGCGGGACGATCAGCACGGCGAGCACGGTGGCGGCCACGATCACGGCGGAGGCGGTGACCCGCACGGTGCGGGTGGAGCGGCGGGTTCGCCCGTGTGTACGCCATGCGCGCGGCGTCCCGGGAGGGGCGTCCTTGGTCAGGGTCAGGTCATCCATTGAAGCCCACCCTCGGGTCGGCGAGTCCGTACAGCAGGTCGGAGAGGAGGTTGCCGAGCAGCACCGCGGCGGTGGCGAGCACGGTGAGCGCGGCGAGCAGCGGGAAGTCGACGGAGACGGCGGCCTGCACGGTGGCGGCGGCGATGCCGGGCCAGCTGAAGACGGTCTCCACCAGCAGGGCGCCGGTGATCAGTTCGGGGACGCGGGAGCCGAGCAGGGTGAGCATCGGCAGCATGCCGGAGCGCAGCGCGTGGCCGAGCAGTACGGTGCGCTCGGCCAGGCCCCGCGCGCGGGCGCCGCGGACGGCGTCCTCCTCCAGCGCGTCGGCGACGCCCTGGCGTACGTACAGGTAGAACCAGGGCAGTTGGGAGACACCGAGGACCAGGGCGGGCAGCACGAGGTGGGTGGCGACTTGGCCGGGGGTGACGGTGTCGCTGGCGGTGTCGGTGAGGCCGCCGGCCGGCAGCACGCCGAGCTTGAGGGCGAAGAACCAGATGGCGAGCAGCCCGAGCCAGAAGACGGGGGCGGCTTCCAGGGTGTACGCGGCGGAGCCGACGATCCGGTCGAGCCAGCCGCCGGGGCGGCGGGCGGCGAGTATGCCGAGGCCGGTGCCGAGCAGCACGGCGACGGCGAAGGCGGTCGCGGCGAGCAGGGTGGACCAGCCGAGGCGTTCGGTGATGACGTCGGCGACCGGCTGGCGCATCACGCTGGAGTCGCCGAGGTCGCCGGTGAGGGCGGAGGTGAGCCAGTGCCACCAGCGGGAGACGAGCGGCTGGTCGACGCCGAGGTTGGCGTGCAACTGGTCCAGGTTCTCCTGGGTGGCGGTGAGTCCGGCGGTGCCGGCATAGGCCTTGACGGGGTCGAACGGGGAGGCGGTGGCGACGGCGAAGACGCCGAAGGTGACGAGCAGCAGGACGGGGACGGCGAACAGGGCCCGCCGTCCCGCCATCCTGGCCATCGCCCCGAGCGGGACGCGGCGGCTCACTTCTCGGTGTCCTTCGGGGTCCAGTCCTCCACGTTCCACCACGGGCCGGAGGCCAGGCCGTGGTCGTGCGGCTCGACCTGGGTGGACAGGCCGGTCCAGCGGTCGTCCACCACGTAGACGTGGTCGATGTGGGTGAGGAAGGTGTAGCCGGGGTTCTTCACCAGCTCGCGCTGGACGGTGTCGTAGGCGGCCTTCCGCTCGGCCTTGTCGTTCGTCGCGCGGCCCTGCTCCAGGGCCTTGTCGACGGCCGGGTTGTCGTACCAGCCCATGTTGTTGAAGCCGTCGCCGCCGAGGGTGGACCTCAGCAGCAGGTACTGGTCGAAGTCGGGGTCGCCGGGCGAGCCGCCGCCGGCCAGGACGGCGTCGGTCTTCATCCGCGGCTGGATGACCTCCCAGGTGCCGGCCTGGACCTTCACGTCGATGCCGGCCTTCTTGGCGTCGGAGGCGTAGGCGAGGGCGTGGTCCTGGCGGAGCTTGTCGCCGGAGAGGTACCACAGCGGGAAGGTGGCGCGGACGCCGTTCTTGACCCGGATGCCGTCCGGGCCGGGCTTCCAGCCGGCCTCGTCCAGGATCTGCTTCGCGGCGGCCAGGTCGTGGCGGCGTTCGGTGCCCTGGGTGAACCACTCGCTGTCGGTGGGGACCGGTCCGTAGGCGGGCTTGCCGGCGCCTTCGAGGATCTGGTCGACCATGGTCTGGCGGTCGACGGCGGTGTCCAGGGCGCGGCGGATGCCGGTGTCGCCGGTGACCTTGTTGTGGGTGGGCAGGGTCACCAGCCGGTAGTCGTAGCTGGTGGCCTCGTAGGTCTTGTGGCCCTGGTCGCCCTTGAAGCCCTTGGCCAGGTTGGGCGGGAGGATGGCGCCGTCGAGGTCGCCGGAGCGCAGCCGGGTGGCGCGCACGTCGTCGTCCTTGATGATTGCCATGGTGAACTTCTTGACCTTGGGCGCGCCGCCCCAGTACTTCTCGTTGGCGGTGAAGCTCAGCTTCTCGCCCTTGGACCAGTTGGTCAGCACATAGGGGCCGGTGCCGACGGGCTTGGTGGTGAACGGGCCGTTGTTGACGTCCTGCTTGGCGGCCACGTGCTCGGGGGCGATGCCGAGGACGGTGCGCTCGGCGAAGGCCGCGTAGGGGTACTTCAGGGTGAAGACCACGGTGTCGTCGCCGGCGGCCTGCACGTCCTTGAGGGCGTCCAGGTCGCCCTTGGAGGCGCTGTTGGTCTTGGGGTCCAGGATGGTGCGGTAGGTGAAGACGACGTCCTTGGCGGTGAACGGCTTGCCGTCGCTGAAGGTGACGCCCTTGCGGAGCTTGTAGGTGTAGGTGAGGCCGTTGGCGCTCACCTTCGGCAGCTCGGCGGCGAGCGCGGGCTTGAGGTTCATGTCGCCGTCGAAGGCGAGCAGCCCGTCGAAGATCTTGGAGTTGCCGTCCTTGCCGTAGCCGAGCAGCGGGCTGAGCGAGTCGGGCTCGTAGGCGATGCCGACGACCGCGCTGTCCTTGGCCGTGCCGCCCGCCCCGTCCGGTCCGGAGCCGGGGTTGGAGCAGGCCGCCGCCGTGAGGGCCAGGGCTCCGGCCAGTGCGGCGGCCGCCGTGGCGCGTATGGATCGGGCGGTCATGGTCTCCACACCCCTCTGTCGGGACTCGGCTGCGATTGCGCGGTGTGCGCTGTTGCGAACACCACGCAATTAAACAGCATGTAAAGGAGTGCATCGGTAGTGCGCCCCTTACCGGGCCTCTGCGGTGAGCGGCGGCGCGGGCAGGTCGGCGAGGGCGGTGACGGTGTCCTTGTGCCGGGGGTGCAGATCGCCGCCATCCAGCCGGCCGCCATCGCTGTGCACGGCATCACCCCGGACCGCCTCGCCCAGGCCCCCCGTCTTCGGTGAACTGCTGCCTTGCCTCACCGACGTCCTTCACGGCCGGACCGTGGTCGCCTGCAAGATGGACTTCGACCGCGGCGTCTTCGACCGCGAGCTTCGCCGTCACCACGGCGACGCCTCGGCAATCGAACAGTGGCTGGTCCGGGTTCGGTGGGAGGACGCGATGGTGCATAGCCGACCGGGATGTCGACCGGCGGGAACCACAGGTCGCTCTGCGCGAACTCGCCCGGCTCATAAACCGTCCGCGACACGGGATCCACTGGCACATAGGCCGACCGCAGCTCGCGCACCCGTTCGCGCAGGATCGTCAGCCCCCGCTCCCGGCCGATCCGCTCCGTGATCACCGTGACCGGCATCGTCGGGGTCTGCTTCAGCAGCTCGCGCACGGCCGGCTCCACGGCGTCCACCGCCGACCCCCTCGGCGCCCGCCGGTACTGCGGCGGCCGGTCCGAGGCCAGCGCCCGCAGCACGGTGTTCCTGGGACCAGCACCGCGCACTGGGGGTTGAAGGTCGCTTCCCACATCCGTAGAGATCGTTTCCCGCAATTTCCGACCAACGCGGTGGACTCGGGCAGCCTGGCGTGGTTGTGTCACCACTCATGCGGACGACGGAGATCAAGGAACTGGGGATACGGCCTGCCGAGTGGGGCGACCTGGCGTCCCTGCCGGAGCTCCAGTTGGCTGCTGGAGAAGCGTTTCGTGGCATCGGCATGGCCGACGTGGCCGACAATCCGCCACAGACCGTTGAGGAGCTGGCTGTCTTCCAGCGCGCCGGGCGAGTCTGGGTGGGGGTGGACTCCGTCGGTACCCCGATGGGGTTTGTGGCTGTCGACCTACTCGACGGCTGTGCCCATATTGAGCAGGTCAGTGTCCACCCGTCTGCCGGCGGTCGAGGACTGGGCCGCCGGTTGATCGATCACGTTGCCTCATGGGCGGCTGACATGAGGCTGCCTGCGCTCACCTTGTCGACGTTCCGGACGGTTCCGTGGAATGCCCCGTATTACCGACGCTTGGGCTTCAGCGAGTTGGAGGCTGAGCAGATCACGCCGGGGCTGCGCTCGGCGATGGAAGCTGAAGCTGCTTTGGGCCTCGATCTGTCGACGAGGGTGTGTATGCGCCGGTCGGTGAGGCAAGGACCTGACGTCCTGCTTGACTGAAGGCCAAGGGCCCGAGGTCGGCCTTGAGGCTCCTGAGCTTTCGATCATGGGACGCGTCGTGGTGCGGGCGGGAGTTGTCCGTCTGCGGTTCGCCACAGGCTCAAGGCGGACGGGTGTGGTCGTTTGGGGGCATCAACGGTCACCTTCTGCGATCTTGCTGTGGTCCCTTCTACGGTTGCCTGGAGCTTCAGGAACGGTGGCAGCCAACTGTCGGCTGCGGGTGATTGGCAGGGACGAGATGACATCGCTGTTTCAGCGTCTGGACGAGTAAGAGGGCATCGTACGGGGGGAGTTGGCGTCCCTGCGCGAGAAGATAGTGGTCGCCGAGGAACGGCTGGCGCGGCTGGCCATCACCCGCGAGACGGCGGCATCTCTTCTGGACAACAGTACGATCGCCCGGGATTCCGCAGCGGAGCCGGAACAGCCTGAGCATGCAGGTACCGGGGACCATCCCCGCGGGTGCGGGGAGCGCACTTCGTGACTTGCGATGTTGTCACGAGTGCAGGACATCCTGAAGTAGTTTCACGAATTCCGGCGAAACCGCCGAGTCTTGTATTAGTGGCATTCAGCTCCTTCCGGAGCGGCGTTGCTTGGACAGAGACATGCGGCCGCGCCACGGGACGCGGATGCGGGCGACCTGGGCCCGGTAGCACTCTTTGACACGGCGGCCTTCGCGGCCGAGGAGTTTCTGGCGAGTGAGGCCGGCCGGATCCTCGTCGGGGAGTGAACGCGAGCAGCCTGAGAGTGCCGGTCGGCTGCTCCCCACACCCGCGGGGATGGTCCCACCGGTGACCTCCGGGGCGAAGGTCTGGGCGCCCCCAGCGAGATGTCCGAAAACCGCCAGTCGGGTGCCGGGTGCCGCCGCACACTGGACCCTGTGATGGACGAGAAGACCAGGTACGAGGCGGTGAGCAGCCGCGATGCGCGCTTCGACGGGGAGTTCTTCTTCGCGGTCCGGACCACCGGTATCTACTGTCGGCCCAGCTGCCCCGCGGTGACTCCCAAGCGGCAGAATGTGAGCTTCTATCCCACCGCGGCCGCCGCCCAGCACTACGGCTTCCGGGCCTGCCGCCGCTGTCGGCCGGACGCCGTTCCCGGGTCCGCCGAGTGGAACGTGCGCGCCGATGCCGTCGGGCGGGCCGTGCGGATGATCGGGGACGGGGTGGTGGACCGCGAGGGCGTGCCGGGGCTCGCCGGTCGGCTCGGTTACAGCGCCCGGCAGGTGCAGCGGCAGCTCACTGCGGAGCTGGGCGCCGGGCCCCTCGCGCTGGCCCGGGCTCAGCGTGCGCACACGGCGCGGGTGCTGCTGCAGACGACCACGCTGCCCGTCACGGAGATCGCGTTCGCCTCGGGCTTCGCCAGCGTGCGGCAGTTCAATGGCACGATCCGCGAGATCTACGCCCGTACCCCCAGTGAGCTGCGCAAGGAGGCGGGCACGCGTGCCGCGGGCCGGTCGGGGACGGGCATTCCGCTGCGGCTCGCGTACCGGGGGCCGTACGCGGTGCGGGAGGTCTTTGACCTGCTTGCGTCGGAGGCCGTGCCGTACGTCGAGGAAGTGACCGGCGACCCCGGCGCCCGTACCTACCGGCGCACCCTGCGGCTGCCGCACGGCAGCGGGATCGTGGCCGTCGACGAGCACTCCACGGGGTCGTGGCTGGAGGCCCGGATCCATCTCACCGATCTCCGTGATCTCACCACCGCCGTGCAGCGGCTGCGGCGGCTGTTCGACCTGGACGCCGATCCGTACGCCGTCGACGAGCGGCTCGGAGCCGACCCGCGGCTGGCGCCGCAGGTCGCGGCGCGGCCGGGGCTGCGTTCGCCCGGTGCCGCGGACCCCGAGGAGTGCGCGGTGCGCACCCTGGTGGGGCCCACGCGGGCGGCGGAGCTGGTCGAGGTCCACGGGGAGGCGGTGGCCGCCCCCTGTTGCGGTCTCACCCGGCTCTTTCCGGAGCCCGCCGCGCTCGTGGACCACGAGAACCCGGCCTTGCGTGCCCTGGCCCGGGCACTCGCCGACGGGGTCGTACGCCTCGATCCGGGGGCCGACCGCGACGAGGCGGAGCGGGCTGTGCGGGCACTGCCGGGGATGGACGCGCGGACCGCGGCGCTGATCCGGATGCGGGCGCTGGGCGACCCCGATGTGGCGCCGGCCGGGGAGCCCGACGACGAGGCATGGCGGCCCTGGCGGTCGTACGCCCTGCGTCATCTGTGGACGGCCTGACCGCTCCTGGGGCGCCGGGCCCGGGCCCGGCGCCCCTGCCCGCACTGCTCGTGCTTCTCACCTGACCGGACCTGGTCACCGGCAGGCTCCCGGGCAGCCACTGTGCATGGGGTCATGCACCGGCCTTGCCCAGCCACTTTCCGGACCACGGTGCCGCCACAGCCCCGCGCACTGCTGCCGCTGGTCCTGCCTGTTGTCGTGGAGGGCGTCGGCTGTGCTGTGGCCCTGCTGATCAGTGCCGTCGGCGATCAACTCGAGCATTTCCTGTGGAGCTGGATCCCCCGCCGGCTCGGCCTGGCGGAGTCGGTCGGAGCTGAGTGTTTCCGAGCCGCCGCGCATGCCGGCCGGGCAGGGAGGCACTGCCGCCACGACCGGGACGCGGACCGCGGGGCCGGTTCGAAAGACGCCCGAGGCGTTCAGCCCCGGATCGCCGCGCGCACGGTGCGAGGCGGCACCAGGTCTACCGGGCCGGCCGGGCGAGCTGCCGCACGGTCACTCTTCCGACGTGCCGGAGGGCGTCCCGTCCCGCAGGTCACCGCCGCTGTCGGCGCGGGACACCCAGCCGCGTTCGTACGCCTGCCAGCCCAGCTGGAGCCGGGTGGTCACCCCGGTGAGTTCCATCAGGTTTTTCACCTTGCGCTGTACGGTCCGCAGACCCAGGCCGAGGTGCTTGGCCACACTCGCGTCGGTCATCCCGGCGAGCAGCAGCGAGAGGATCTCCAGGTCGGCGGCGTCGGGCTCGCCGGCCGGTGCCTCCGTCACCTTGCCGCGCGCGTCCAGGCGCAGGGGCAGTGCTTCCCGCCACACCGCCTCGAACAGGCCCATCAGTGACTCCAGCAGCCCACTGGCGTGCACCACCAGGGCGGCCGGTTCGGCGCCCCGCCCGGTCAGCGGCACCATGGCCACGCTGCGGTCCGCCACCACCAGCTTGGTCGGCACCTCCTCGACCACCCGCACCTGCTCCTCGCGACGCAGCGCCGCCGAGAGTTCGGTGAGCCCGAAAGGCAGTGCGAGTGCGTCTCGTTCGAGGACCACGCGATAGCGGACTCCCCGCCCGGCCACCTGCTCCTCGGTCTCGTTGTCGGCCGGGGTGATGGCGACCGGCTTGCCGGTGACCAGGGCGCAGACCTCTTCGGCCGCGCCCATCTGGAGTTGGAGGAAGCGGTGGGCGACGGCGCTCGCCCCGGTCACCACCTCGACGAGGTCGTGCACCGCGGGCTCGGCCGTCTCCGCGGCTTCGGCGCGGTATTCCTCGGCGAGCAGAGCCGCCGTCAGCTCGGCCTGCTCCAGTTCGTGGCGCTGCTGGGTGAGCAGTGCGCCCAGGGCGACGGCGGGCGGGGCCGCGACCCAGCGGCCGCTGCGGGCGGAGGACTGCGCGGCCAGTCCCTGCTGCTCCAGGCGGCGCAGGGCGCGTTCGGCGTCGGCCTCCGGGAGGGCGAGCCGGTGTGCGAGATCGGTGACCTCGGCGGCGCCGAGCACGACCAGCGCACGGTATGCCGATTCCTGAGTCTCGTTCAGGCCCACTGCTGACAGCACGTATCGACCCCTCCCCGGACGCTCTGGTTCCGGCAGTGTCGTGGCGGAAAACGGCCACGACGCAAATCCGCCTCGCATCATCATCCCTGTACCCCCCGTCTCTCTGCCAGTGTGGCGCCACCGCACCACCAACATCCTCCGGCGAGGGGTGTTCTGTGCCCTTTTTCGCTGGATCGACCTGGGGAGAGCGATGCGCCCGATAACGCGTACGGCCCTGGGGGCGGCGACAGCCGCCGCCCTGGCCGTCACGGCTGTCGCGCCGTCCGTGGCTGTGCCACAAGACGACACGACCGCGAACAGACCACTGGTGGGCAGTCCGGCCGCGGCCGCGCAGGGCAATTCCACGACGGTCATTGTCACGCTGGTCACCGGTGACAAGGTGCTGGTGAGCACTGACAGCGTGGGCCATGCCTCGGCGACCGTACTGCCGCGCGAGGACGGCAGCGTGCCGCTGGTGCAGACGCGCCGGTCCGGCAAGGACGGGAAGGACCTCTACGTCTACCCCGAGGGCGTCGAGCACGCGATCGCCGCGGGCCTGGCCGACGAGGAACTGTTCAACGTCACCGGGCTGATCCGCCAGGGCTACGACGATGCGCACGCGGACAGCCTGCCGCTGATCGCGGTGTACGACCGGCCGGTCGCCCGCACGGCACCGGTCACCCCGCGCGGCGCAGAGCGCGGGCTCGTGCTCGACCCGGTGGACGGTGTCGCACTCAAGGCCGACAAGAAGAAGGCCGCCGCCTTCTGGGCGGACATCACCGCGCCGCGCTCCCGCTCGGCCGCCGGGCTGAAGAAGCTCTGGCTCGACCGCAAGGTCGAGGCCACCTTGGAGCAGTCGACCAAGCAGATCGGTGCGGACCTGGCCTGGGCCGCCGGCTACGACGGCAAGGGCACCAAGGTCGCCGTCCTCGACACCGGTGCCGACGCCGAGCACCCCGATCTCAAGGGCCGTATCACGGCGTCGAAGAACTTCACCGACTCCAAGACCGTCGACGACCGCCAGGGTCACGGCACCCACACCATCTCCACGGTCGGCGGCACGGGCGCGGCGAGCGGTGGCAAGAAGAAGGGCGTCGCCCCGGGCGCCGAGCTGCTCAATGGCAAGGTGCTCAACGACTACGGTTCGGGCGCCACTTCCTGGATCATCGCGGGCATGCAGTGGGCGGTCGACCAGAAGGCCGACGTCGTCTCCATGAGCCTCGGCAACCCTGTGATCGGCGACTGCTCGGACCCGTTGAGCTTGGCCGCCGAAGAACTCGCCCAGAACAGCGGCTCCTTGTTCGTCATCGCGGCCGGCAACTCGGGCCCGGCGACGAACACCGTTTCCTCCCCGGGCTGTGCCCCCAGCGTCCTCACGGTCGGCGCCGTCGACCGGGACGACTCCACGGCGTGGTTCTCCAGCCGCGGTCCGGTGGCTGTCACCCACACCCTCAAGCCGGAGATCTCGGCTCCCGGCGTGGGGATCTCCGCCGCTGCCGCGGGCGGGCGCGGCGTGTACGCGTACCAGTCGATGTCCGGTACGTCGATGGCCACTCCGCATGTCGCGGGCGCCGCCGCCATCGTCAAGCAGCGTCACCCCGACTGGACCGCACAGCAGATCAAGGCGGCCCTGGTCGCCTCGGCCCGCACCGATGTTCCCGGCGACGTACGCGAGACCGGCGGTGGCCGGCTCGACGTCGACGCGGCCATCGGACAGCAGGTGCTCAGTGAGCCGGCCGTCCAGGGCGGCACCTACAACTGGCCGCAGGACAGCACCGACAAGGCCACCATCGGGGTTCCGTACACCAACATCGGCACGAGCGACATCGAGCTGTCGCTCACCGTCGAGCACGTCACCGGCAACGACGGCTCCGTGGTGCGCAGCCCCATCGCCCGCCTGGACAAGAAGACGGTCACGGTTCCGGCCGGCGAGACGGTCAAGGTTCCGCTGACCCTCGACCCGTCCAAGCACCTGGAGGCCGCCCAGTACGGTGACATCACCGGCCGGGTGGTCGCCGAGGGCCCCGGCGGCGTCCATGTCTCCACGCCGTTCTCCCTGTACGTCCAGCCGGAGACGGTCACCCTGCGGGTCAAGCTGACCGACCGGCTGGGCAAGCCCGCGAGCGGCAGCTCCTCGCTCGACCTCATCGGCACCGACGACTCACGCGGAGAGCGCCGTTACAACGAGGGGGCCGCCGAGCAGGTCTACCAGGTGCGCCCCGGCAGCTACTTCCTCTCGAGCTTCGTCACCACCCCGGACGCGGACGGCCCGGTGCTCGACTCCATGGCCTACCTGGGCCGGCCTCAGCTGGAGATCAAGAAGGACACCACGATCGTGCTGGACGCCCGTGAGGCGCACCGGATCGAGGTGGAAACCGACCGGCCGGCCGAGAACAGGAGCGTCACGCTCGCCTTCACCCGTTCCTGGGACGACACCTGGCTGCACGCGGGCACTCTCACCGGTGGCCGTCAGGTCCGCGGCCTCTACGCGTCGGTCGAGGGCCGGGCGCATGAAGGCGACTTCGAGTTCGGCAGCTACCGGCGCCAGTACGCCCCGCTGATCGACCGGCTCACGGTCGAAGGCGGCCCGCAGTTGCACCCGGTCACCGCGGGCGTCGGCTCGGTGAACCTCGACGGCACGGGCAGCGCAGGCGTGGTCGACGCGGGCACCGGTACGGCGGCGGAGCTCGCCGCCGCCGGGGTCTCCGGGAAGATCGCACTGATCAGGACCCCGGCCAACGACTCCTCCGTGCAGAAGCAGGCACAGGCCGCCAAGACCGCCGGGGCCGTCGCCGTCATCGCCTACCGTGACACTCCGGGCCGCTGGTACCCCTCGGCCGGACTCGCCGGCCCGGTGCTGCCCGCCCTCGGCCTCCCCGCCGAGGAGGGCAAGGACCTGGCCGCCCGCATCGCGGCGGGACCCGTGACCCTGCACTGGCAGGCCACGGCCAAGAGCCCCTACGTCTACAACCTCGCCTTCCCCGAGGACGGTCCGGTCAACGCCGACCGCACCTACCGGGTCCGCGACAGCCGGCTCGGTGTCACCGAGGCGACGTACCACTCCATGGGCGCGCCGGGTGACTATTTCGACGGCGTGGTCGCCAACCGGCCGCTCGGCGGTTCCGTCTTCAGCTTCCTCGACATCGTGTCTGTGCCCGGCAAGCGCACCGAGCTCTACTCCGTGGGGGACACCTCCTTCGCTCAGAGCGTCTCCAGCAGTTACCCCTGGGGCGAGTCCATGGTCGGCCGGCCGCACACCTACGAGGAGGGCGGAAAGCGCACCGAGAACTGGTACGGCGGAGTCCTCGCCCCCACCGCCCCGCTGGACGACGAGGGCAAGCCGAGGCTCGTGGCCGAACGGCAGGGAAATCTGATCGGTATCGCCACCGCCTTCTGGGGCGACAACGAACACCACGGCGACCAGGGCTCGTTCGGTGACATCGGCACGGTGAGGCTGCGCATCGACGGCAACGAGGTGGGCCGGCGTGCCTACCCGTTCGGAGTCTTCGAGGTGCCGGACGCCGAGGCCGCGTACGAACTGGAGCTGTACACCGAAAAGTTCGGCATCCCGGCCAGGAACTGGAAGCGTTCCACGCAGATCACGACGACGTGGAAGTTCCGCTCGAAGCTCGACGAAGGCGTCTACTCCCAGGGCCTGCCCGTCATGTTCCCCCGGTACGACCTGCCGGAGGACGGGATGAAGACGCTGGCGGCGACGGACGGCCAGACCATCGGCCTGAGCGTCGGCGGCCACGCCGGCTACACGCCGGGCGCCATCACCGCGGCGAAGCTGTCGTACTCGTACGACGGCGGCACCACCTGGACCGAGGCCAAGGTGAGCCACGGCAGCGCGGGCTGGACCGCCACGGCCGACCACGCGGGAGCCGCCGGTAAGACGGTCACCCTGAAGACCGAACTGACCGATGACCGTGGCAACGCGGTCACCCAGACCGTGGTGAGCGCGTACGGCCTGCGCTGACCACGAACCATCCGCCGGGCGGTCCTCCTGTGGGGGGTGGTGCCGCCCGGCGGATGACTTTTCGGATGAACCGTTTTCATACGGCCCGTGCGGTGGACAATATGGGCATGAGCCAGCAGGGGGAGAAGCCCGCCGACGACGACTGGTGGCAGCGGCTGTACGACGAGTCCGTCCCGGACACCGGCCCGGCGAACGCGGGCGACACCCTCGACGATCGCTTCGACTCCGTTGCGAACGCGGTGAGTTCACCGATCACCGGAAGTGACGCGGCGTCATCGGGGTTCGGCGTCACGGAGGATGCGGTGGAGGGCGAGCGAGCGGCGAACAGTGCCGGTGACCCGTTCGGGCCGTCTGCTCATGGACTGGCGCCGCCCCGGCCACGGGCGCCCTGGGAGCCGCCCCTGGCCTTCGGCCGGGAGGACCTGGCGGATCCTGCCGGACCGCGTACCTTCCCCGCCGGCCCGCCGGCCCGGCCGAGCGGCCGCCACGCGGTGACCCCTCCCGTGACGGAGGAACCACCAGGCGACGCACAGACCCCGGCCGCAGTGCGCCCGGTTCCCGGGTATGTGGGGGACCGGCCGCCGACGTACGACGCCGAGCCGACCACCCTTCCCGTGGCGCAGCCCGAGGAACTCGGTGACCTGGTCGCCGACACCGTGCTGGACGGCGCCCGGTACGGCTCGTACACCCTGCGCGCCGCCTCGCTGCGCGGCGACTCCGCGCGCTACCGGGGCGAACCGCGCCGGGACGCCCTGCTCACCGCCCGGTTCGGCACCGCGGACGGCGCGCTCGTGCTGGTCGCCGTCGCGAGCGGGGCGCGCGCCGTCGAGGGGGCGCACCGGGCCGCCGCGGACGCCTGCCGCTGGATCGCCGCCGCGGTCGGCCGCAGCCACGCGCGGCTCGCCGAGGACATAAGGGCGGGCCGCAGGGGTGACCTCAAATCGGGCCTGCACCGGCTCACCGGCCGCAGCTACGGCCGGCTGCGTGCCCGCGCGGCGGAGCTGGGCCTGGAGCCGGAGGAGTACACCGCCGATCTGCGCTGTCTGCTGCTGAGCGCCGATCCGGGATGCCGGACCAGGGTGTTCTTCGGGGTGGGGAGCGGGGGCCTGTTCCGGTTGCGGGACGGTGTCTGGCAGGACATCGAGCCGAAGCTGCCGGATCCCGCTGCCGTCAGGGGGGAGCCCGTCGTCGGCTTCGGTTCCCCGTCCCAGGACGCCGAGACCGCGGAGGGCGACCGCCTCACCATGGACCTGGGTATCGCCACACCCCCCGGCCCCTACATCGAACCGCCGCTCCCGCCCACCGAGCCGTTCCGCTTCCGGGCCTCGGTGGCGCGGTCCGGTGACACCCTGCTGCTGTGCAGCGCCGGGCTGGCCGATCCGATGCGCGGTGAACCCGCCCTCGCTCATGCGCTCGCGGGGCGCTGGGCCGACGGCGAGCCGCCGGGTCTCGCCGCGTTCCTGGCGGACGCCCAGCTGAGGGTGAAGGGGTACGCCGACGACCGTACGGCGGTCGGCGTCTGGGAGGCGTGACAGCGATGGGCTAACAGGGGAGGCGTAACCGCGTCCGTCGTGCCTTGATGGAGTCATGGCCAGACAGAAAGTGGCGGAGCAGTTCGTCGACATCCTCGTCCGCGCGGGTGTGCGTCGTCTGTACGGTGTGGTGGGCGACAGCCTGAACCCCGTGGTCGACGCCGTCCGCCGTACGCCCGCGATCGAGTGGATCCAGGTCCGCCACGAGGAGACCGCCGCGTTCGCGGCCGGGGCCGAGGCCCAGCTCACCGGTCGGCTGGCGGCCTGCGCGGGCTCGTGCGGTCCCGGCAATCTCCATCTCATCAACGGCCTGTACGACGCGCATCGTTCGATGGCGCCCGTCCTCGCCCTGGCCTCGCACATCCCGTCCGGGGAGATCGGCCTCGGCTACTTCCAGGAGACCCATCCGGACCAGTTGTTCCGCGAGTGCAGCCACTACAGCGAGCTGATCTCCAATCCCGGGCAGATGCCCCGGCTGCTCCAGACCGCTATCCAGCACGCGGTCGGCCGTGGCGGTGTCAGCGTCGTGTCGCTCCCGGGTGACATCGCCGACCAGCCCGCTCCGGAGAAGTCCATCGAGCATGCCCTGGTCACCGCACGTCCGACGGTGCGGCCCGGGGACGAGGAGATCGACAAGCTGGTGCGCCTGATCGATGAAGCGGAACGGGTGACGTTGTTCTGCGGCAGCGGAACCGCGGGCGCGCACTCCGAGGTGATGGAGTTCGCCGAGCGGATCAAGTCCCCGGTGGGGCACGCGCTGCGCGGCAAGGAGTGGATCCAGTACGACAACCCCTATGACGTGGGTATGAGCGGACTGCTCGGCTATGGCGCCGCGTACGAGGCCACCCATGAGTGCGATCTGCTGATCCTGCTGGGCACCGACTTCCCGTACCAGGCCTTCCTTCCCGACGATGTGAAGATCGCTCAGGTCGATGTACGTCCCGAGAACCTCGGCCGGCGGTCCAAGCTGGACCTCGCCGTCTGGGGCGACGTACGGGAGACGCTGCGCTGCCTCGTCCCGCGTGTGCGCGCCAAGACGGACCGGCGTTTCCTCGACAGGATGCTCAAGAAGCACGCGGACGCGCTGGAGGGCGTGGTCAAGGCCTACACCCGCAAGGTCGAGAAGCACATCCCGATCCATCCGGAGTTCGTCGCCTCGGTCCTCGACGAACTCGCCGACGACGATGCCGTGTTCACCGTCGACACGGGTATGTGCAATGTGTGGGCGGCCCGTTATCTGTCGCCCAACGGGCGCCGGCGCATCATCGGTTCGTTCAGCCATGGTTCGATGGCCAACGCGCTGCCGCAGGCGATCGGCGCGCAGTTCCTCGACCGTGACCGCCAGGTGATCTCCATGTCGGGCGACGGCGGATTCGCGATGCTGATGGGTGACTTCCTGACGCTGGTGCAGTACGACCTGCCGGTGAAGGTCGTACTGTTCAACAACTCCTCACTCAGCATGGTGGAGCTGGAGATGCTGGTCGCCGGTCTGCCGTCGTACGGGACCACCAACCGCAACCCCGACTTCTCTGCCATCGCCAAGGCCGCCGGGGCGTACGGGGTACGTGTCGAGAAACCCAAGCACCTCGCGGGCGCACTGAAGGACGCCTTCGGGCACAAGGGGCCGGCCCTGGTCGATGTCGTCACCGATCCGAACGCCCTCTCCATTCCGCCGAAGATCAGCGCGGAGATGGTGACCGGATTCGCGCTGTCCGCCAGCAAGATGGTCCTTGATGGGGGAGTGGGCCGTATGGTCCAGATGGCACGCTCCAACCTGCGTAATATTCCCAGGCCATGAGCCGGCCGAGACCCGTGGTGCGTCCGCCGGCCGGGTGGCGTTCCGGTCGGCCTACGGCGATATCCGCAGTCCTGGATCGGCGGATCGGCTGAACTCCCCCGGCCATGAGTGCTTTGTGGCCCATTCGCCACTGTTTATAAAGAATTGGCATGCGTGCACCTCGCTTTGTGGGGCATGCATCCCCGTGGGCCTGTTCGAGACAAAGGAGTCGGATCCAGGTGTGCGGGTGGGGGTTATGACAGGGCGTCAGGCAGGGGCCGGACCCACGGCGGGCCGACCGTACCGCGGACCCGGAGCCGAGGAGGAGCAGGGGATCCACTTACGACGCAGGCTGGGGCGGGCGGACTATCCGGCCATCGCGGAAGTGCGGCACGCGTTGCGCGACATGCTGGGGGGCCGCGACCGTCCTTCGACAGCCGATGTGGCGGAGCTCCTCACCAGTGAACTGGTGACCAACGCGCTGATCCATACCGACGAGGGTGCGGTGGTCACCGCCACGGTGGGGGGAAGCAGGCTTCGCGTGGAAGTGGGGGACTCCACGACCGTTCTGCCCGGACCGCGCATGCCGACGGCCGACGAGGGGACGCACGGCAGAGGGCTGTTCCTGGTGCAGGCTCTGGCCGACGCTTGGGGCGTACGGGCGCAGGGGGCGGGGAAGGTCGTCTGGTTCGAGCTGAGCTGGGGCTCGCCTCAGTGACGTGGATGCCGACGGCGGCGCTGCGGCCGGTGGCGAGGGGAGCCGGTGGATTCGAGGGGGAGCCGTCCGTCATCCGAACTGCCGCTCGAGAGCCTGGAGTTTCTGCTCCAAGGAGTCGAGCCGCGGCAGGGCCAGTGTGTCGTCCTCCGCGGTGAGATCGACCGTCACAGCCTCAGTGTTCGTCGCGGACTGACGGGCCGGCAGGGAGGGCCGGGGGCGCAGAGGAAGCTGTCCCGGCTCGGATATGGCAGGCTCCACGGTGGGGGCGGTGGCCGCTTGAGCCGTGATGCCGGGCGCCTCGGCCGGACGGCCGCCGCCACGGCCCGGTGACCAGCCGCCGCGCCGGTACTGCCGGCCGATCGCCTTGATCTGCGCCCGCTCCAGTTTCTGCTGCTCGCGCCTGCGGAGCCGGTTGCGCTCCTTCTCCCGCCGGTCCTCGCGCACCTCGTCGACCGCCTCTTCCAGCGTGCGTACGCCTTCGAGCAGCATCAATGACCAGGCGCCGAACGTCTCCCGGGGTGCCCGCAGCCACCGTACGATCCGGATCTGCGGCAGCGGACGGGGCACCAGGCCCTGCTCACGCAGCGCGGCCCTGCGGGTCTGCTTGAGGGCGCGGTCGAAGAGCACCGCGGCCGAGAGCGACATTCCCGCGAAGAAATGCGGAGCTCCGGCGTGCGACATCCCGCGGGGCGCGTGCACCCAGTTGAACCAGGCGGCCGCGCCCGCGAAGGCCCATACGAGCAGCCGCGAGCCGAGCGCCGCGTCGCCGTGGCTGGCCTCGCGCACCGCCAGCACCGAACAGAACATCGCCGCGCCGTCGAGGCCGAACGGGACCAGGTACTCCCAGCCGCCGGAGAGGTTGAGGTTCTGCCGGCCGAAGCCGACCAGGCCGTGGAAGGAGAGCGCGGCCGCCACCGCGGCGCAGCAGAAGAGCAGCAGATAGGACGCGATGCCGTAGATCGCTTCCTTCCGTCTGCGGCGCTCCTCGCTGCGCTCCCAGCTGTCATCGGCCGTGGACCGGCTGCCGGCGCGCTTGCCCCGTATGAGCACCACCGCCGCCGCCGTCACGCCCAGGAGCAGTACGGCGCCGGGGAGCAGCCAGTCCAGAGATATGTCGGTCAGTCTCATCCGGTGTCCCTTGCATCGCAGTGGGGCTTTTTCGGCGTCATATTGGCGGAAGTGCCAGGGCTCTCAGGGGGTTTCGGTGCAAGAGAACGCCAACGGGGCGCCGGGGCGTACGGATGGCTGCGATCTGATCGAACTGGAGTATGGCAACGGTGAGTCGAGTTCGAATATCACCACCCGGAAGGGTGCTCCGATCACCGGTCGGCGACGGTGCGCTTCACCCGGTCGGCGTCACAGGTGCGCGGGCAGGTGATGCAGGTGTCGTCGGGGCGCAGGGTGTAGAAGAGGCAGCAGGTGAACCGGTCCCGGGTGGGCAGCGGCTCGCCGTGCGGACCGGCCAGCTCACGGAAGCCGGGCGCCCCGGTGTACGGCTTCATGGCACCCGGCAGCAGCAGCTCCAGCTCGCGCAGGGCGCGACGCTCCTCGCCGAGCAGCCGGGCGATGCGCCACAGGCTCTCGACGGTCTCGTCGGTGGCCATACCCCATACGGCCCGCCAGCCCCGCCGCATGCGTGGCCGGAAGGCGTCCAGCAGCGGTGCGAGGTGCTCGGCGACGGCGGCCCGCAGTTCGGCGCGCAGCGCCTCCTCGTCCGGCACGACCACGGCTTCCGGCAGTGCGGCGGCCGGGTCGCCGGGCAGACAGGTGAAGGTGCGGATGCGGACCGCCATACGGCCGTGGGCGCGCTGGAGGAAGACGTCGCCGACGGGCAGCCGGGGTACCCGGCGGTGCAGGAACCAGGGCACGGTGAACAGCAGACAGGCGGGCCAGGCGTAGCGGTGCAGTCCGAAACCGGCGATCACATCGGGGCGTCCCCGCTGCCCGTAGTCCCGTAGTACCTGTGCGCCGTCCCGGGCGAGATAGGTGTCGAGGGCGGACCCGCCGGCCGCGAGGTCCGCCATGGCCACCCAGCCGTCACCGCCGGGCGCCGCTTCGCCGGCCGCGAGTTCCGTGACGCGCAGTCCGGGGAAGACCTCGGTGAGGCGCGCATAGGAATCCGCCATCGGGGCGGCGGTGACGGTGCCGGTGAGCAGGGCGGGGACGGTCATACGGGACCACCGAATCACGATCGCTGAGAGGTTATCTTTGAAAGGTTAGCCTTACCTTACTCGATATGATCGATGTTCGTCGTTGTCCTTCGGGGGACACCCCCGTACCCCCCGATGTCCTACTGTCCGCCTATCGTGCACAGCAAGTGCGCTATCCGGACGGCCGCCGCCAGGCCGGTCACGGGAGGAGGACCTGAGTGGAGCAGAGCAGAACGCGCGACACCGCGCTGACGCGGTACGGGCTTCCGCGAATCCACGAGCAGACGCGCGGCGAGCAGGCGCGCGGCGAGCACATCCACAGCGAGCCGCCCGCGCCGCGGGTGGTGCGACGGCACTCGGTGCGCGGGCAGATCCTGGAGGCCCTCAGGGCCGCTCTGGTCGACGGGCAGCTCGAGCCCGGCGAGGTCTACTCGGCGCCCGTCCTCGGCGAGCGCTTCGGCGTCTCGGCGACTCCGGTGCGCGAGGCGATGCAGCAACTCGCCGTGGAGGGCGCCGTCGAGGTCGTCCCGAACCGCGGCTTCCGGGTCACCCGGCGCAGCGCCGTCGAACTCGCCGAACTCGCCGAGGTGCGCGCGCTCATCGAGGTGCCGGTCATGCTGCGGCTGGCCCGTACCCTTCCGGCCGCCCGCTGGGTGGAACTGCGTCCGCTGGCCGAGGCCACCACGGCGGCGGCCGCGGTGAACGACCGCGCCGCCTATGTGGAGTCGGACCGCGCCTTCCACCGCGCGGTGCTCGCGCTCTCCGGCAATGAGCAACTGGTCCTGATCGCGGGCGACTTGCACCGCCGCTCCCAATGGCCGTTGGCCGGCGCCCCCGTCATCAGCCGCCGCGCCGATCTGGTCGCGGACGCGGCGGAACACACCGCGCTGCTGGACGCGTTGATCGCGCAGGACCTCGTGGTGGTCGAATCGCTCGTACGGGAGCACTTCGCGGGCGCCGACCGCTGACGCGGCCGGCCTCCGCGCCGGTGGTCAGGCCGGCTTGATGTTGTGGTTGAGGTGGAAGACGTTGTCGGGGTCGTACTCGGTCTTCACCGCGACCAGACGCTGGTAGTTCTCCTCGCCCAAGCCCGCGACGACACGCTCCTGGCCCTCGCGGCCGATGAAGTTGAGATGGACCGCCCCCGAGGACCAGGGCGCGGCGTCGGCGCGCACATCGCGGACCCACTGCTTGCCGCGCACGTCGTCCTCCGGTCTCGCCCACAGCCCGAAGGGGTGGACCGCCCACGGCGCCCGGCGCCAGGGCACCGGGTACCGGTCATCGCCGCGCGCCACCTGACCGCCCATCGGGAAGAGAGCATGTCGGCTCCGTGACGGGACGATCATGTCGGCCGCGCGGGCGGAGAACCGCTGGACCAGCTCGTCGGGCATGCCGACGACATACTCTGCGGAGCAGTAGTTGCGGTACCCGGGCGGGTCGTCGAGCATGCACTGCAGGTCGGCGTACGGCAGTTGGGTGATCAGCTCACCCTGGTGGCCGAGCCCCAGCATCGGTGCGGCGACCTCGCGGATCTCGTTCTCCGTGCCGATGTACGTGACGAGGACGGCGCACGTGAGCTTTCCGGCCATGTGCCGGGGGACGAACTCCTCGTCCGGCGCGGTGAGATGGATCAGTCCACCGCCGATCTCGTCCGGCGCCCGCCCGATGAACTCGCGGTAGGCGTACAGCGCGTCGGCTCCCGCCTCCGGCGCGAACAGCAGCAGCGCGATCGAGAACGCCGGGATCGCGTGCAGCCTGAGCGTGAGCCAGGTGGCCACACCGAAATTGCCGCCGCCGCCGTGCAGCGCCCAGAAGAGTTCGGGGTTCTCGGTCTCGGATGCGCGTACGAACCGGCCTTCGGCGGTGACGAGTTGGACCTCCATCAGATTGTCGCAGGCCAGGCCGAACTCGCGCTCGATCCAGCCCGAGCCGCCGCCGAGCACGAAGCCGCCGAGTCCGATGGTGGACGCCCGTCCACCGGTCGTCACCAGATGGAACGGCTGGGTCGCCCGGTCCAGATCGCCGATCGTCGCGCCGCCGCCGACCCGGGCGACGAGCCCGTCCCGGTCGACCGTGACGCCGTTCATCCGGCGCAGATCGATCACGACGCCCCCGTCGGTGAGCGCCATTCCGGCGACACTGTGCCCGCCGCAGCGGACCGCGATCTCCCGGTCGAGGTGGCGGGCGAAGCGGATCGTCTGCGCCGCGTCGTCGCTGGACCGGCACTGCACGATCACGGCCGGACGCTTCTCGATCATGGCATTGAAGATCTCTCGGGCTTCTTCGTAGCCAGGGTCGTCAGGGGTGATGGCCTCTCCGGCCAGACCGGCACGCAGGTTCTTCAGGGCCGCATCCGGTATACCGAGTGCCGCCATGGTGCCCCCTCTCAGGGGTGCCGGTCATGCGCCATTCGAGCGTACGCCGGGGGTGGGCGGGCGGCGAGCCTTTGGATTGGTGGGCCTGCAGTGGCGTGCTCGCGTATCCGGCGGACAATCGATTGTCGGGGGACCGTCTCGGTTTGGCGGG
Source organism: Streptomyces sannanensis (assembly GCF_039536205.1). Lineage (GTDB taxonomy): Bacteria > Actinomycetota > Actinomycetes > Streptomycetales > Streptomycetaceae > Streptomyces > Streptomyces sannanensis. Next base: position 5,585,674 of record NZ_BAAAYL010000001.1, read on the forward strand.
GTGGCCCGAAGAAGCGGCTGCTGCGAACGCATACGCGGTGCTGAAAGCGAACCTGAAGGCCGGAAACCTGGGCAGGCCCGGATCGAAGCGCTGCCGGAAGGCCACCGCCAAGCCGATCATCTTCCGGCCGGAGGGTGCGCAGCCGTACGACGACCGGATGCTGTCCTGGCAGATCGCCGAGCGGCGGGTCTCGATCTGGACCGTGACGGGCCGGATGAAGGACGTGGCGTTCACCGCCGGCCCGGAGCAGCTGGTCACGTTGGCCCTGTACCGCAGGGGTGAGTCCGATCTTGTCTGCCGGGACGGCATGTGGTTCCTCAACGCCACCTGTGAGGTCCCCGAACCGCCGCCGAACAGCGATCCGGTGGACTTCCTCGGCATCGACCTGGGCATCGTGAACATCGCCACCACCAGTGACGGTGAGATCATGGCCGGGCGCGAGCTCAACCGCTGCCGGGTCCGGGAGCGGAAGCTGCGGGCCAAGCTGCAGAAGAAGAACACCCCGTCCGCGAAACGGCGGCTGAAGAAGCGTGGGAGCAAGGAGGCGCGGCGGGCGAGGGACATCAACCACAAGATCGCGAAACATGTGGTGGCCGAGGCGATGGGGGTACCCCCCTGCTCGAACGAAGTTGAGAGCTTGGGGGAGCACCGGTCGCGGGATCGCCCTGGAGGACCTGACGGGCATCCGCGAGCGGATACGGCTTCGCAAGCCCCAACGGGCCACCCTCCACAGCTGGTCGTTCGCCCAGCTGGGAGCGTTCATCGCGTACAAGGCCCGCCGCGCGGGGGTGCCGGTGGTGCATGTCGATCCGGCGTACACCTCGCGCACCTGCGCCGAATGCGGGCACATCGACAAGGCGAACCGGGTCTCCCAGGCCTGGTTCGCATGCCGGAACTGCGGATTCGTTGATCACGCAGACCGATGGGGGCACCTCCCGCTCGAGCGAAGCCGAGAGTGGGGGAAGCTCCCGCAACATCCGCGCCCGCGCGTGGGAGTTGTGGCGACGCGGGGCCCGGTCAACGGCCCCCGCCCCACCACCGCGTCAGCGGGGCGGGGCCGGACGCAAACACAGCATCACCGCCAGTGATGCCCGTTGTGCAAGCCCGTCGGCTTTAACGACGGGTAGTTGACAAAGACCTGTGATGTTCGTGGCCTCGTTCTGGCTGGTCAGCAGAGGCGGAGGGTGCGTGAGTCATTCCGCCAACGGCGTGATGTGGATGGCAAAGACACCGAGGGCCTCCTTCTCGGGTGGGTAGATGTCGCGGCAGATGGCCAGCAGCTCGTCGCGGGTCAGTTCTGGGTCGCCCACCGCCGCATTGTCCTCCGTGTCCAGCATCTCCTCGAAGCACGCATACTGCTTGATCGCGGTGATGTGGGTGAGCAGGCTGTCGTCACCCGAGTCGAAGCGGAGGGTGTCCCCGGGCGCGAACTTGCGGATCTTGGCGTAGCCGACGCGGATCTCGACGCTCTTGGATCCCTTGGCGATCAGGTCGAAGTACGGCTTGCGGATGTTGAGGGCGTGCTCTGCGCTCTCCGGCGCGGGCATCGAGGGCTCCTTCATCGAGTGGGGCTGGTGGTGGGGAGCGGGGGACGGGCGCGAGAAGCTCCCGGCCCTGGCGGTGTTCCGGGCGGGACACCGGCCTCGATCAGGTCTCGGCCGAGGCCAGCGCGGCCAGCCAGGTCGGGACCCCTCCGAGCAGCCGGAACAGTCGTACCGCCTCACCCCGCAGCCGGGTCGCCTCCGGTTCGTCCGACACATCGGCGAGGGCGGCCAGCGCGGGTGCGGTGCCGACCAGATAGCCCAGCTCCTCCCGGATGCGCAGGGACTCCGAGAAGCCGTGCCGGGCCTCCGCCGGTTCGCCGTCGCGTAAGGAGAGTCCGGCGAGATGGCGCCAGGTGAAGGAGAGCAGCAGCTGGTCGCCGTGGGCGGTGGCGCCCGCGTGGGCGCGGCGGTACGCGGCGAGGGCGGCGTGCGGGGCGTCGGCGAGGTTCTCGGCGAGCAGGCCGCGCCGGAAGTCCAGCAGGGGGCGTCCCCGGCCTTCGGGGCCGATCAGCGCGGCGGCCCGGCCGAGGGCGGCCCGCGCCTCGTCCGCCCGGTCGCGCACGCCGAGCAGCGTGGACGCGTACGCGAGGTAGCCGCGCTCGCAGGCTGCCGCACCGCGCTCGTCGTCACTCCGTGCCAGTGCCTCGGCGGTCCGCAGGGCGTCCTCCGCCTCGTCCCATCCCGCCTCGGTGTAGAGACACCGCTCGGTCAGCAGCGCGGCGCGATGCACCGCGAAGGCGGCGTCCGCCGCCGCGCGCGGCTCGAGCAGGGCCGCGGCATCCGACCAGCAGCCGCGTGAGCGCAGCCGCCATACCGCGGTCTGGAGTGGATCGTCCCCGGCAGTCGTTCCGTGACCAGACATGGCGGTATACGCCACCTTGCCCTCCCCGTAGCACGCCGTCGAGCTGTTGAGTGGTGGGCGAATCTCAGCACGGATCGGCACGCCGGGCCAAGGGGATGGGTGAAACATTTCACAATCGACGTGACCGCGGCCCGGTTCGATCATGTGCGGCCGCCCGGCCGTACGGGACCGAGCGCGGCGGGGGCGGAGTCGGCGGTCCGGGGGCGTTGCGTACGGTACGAGCACGGGCGGCCCTATTGCCCTCCTCTCGCCTGTTGCAAAGGACCATCGAGCATGACCAGCAAGCCCGCGCAGTTCGACGAGCTGGACCGCAAGATCCTTGCGGCTCTGATCGCGAACGCCAGAACGAGCTTCAACGAGATCGGCGCGACCGTCGGCCTCTCGGCCACCGCGGTCAAACGCCGGGTCGACAAGATGCGTGAGGCCGATCTGATCACAGGGTTCACCGCCACAGTGCGTCCGTCCGCGCTCGGCTGGCGCACCGAAGCGTATGTGGAGGTGTACTGCGACAGTGCCGCGCCGCCCCGGCGGCTGGCCGAGGTGGTGCGCAACTATCCGGAGATCGTGGCGGCCATGACCGTGACCGGCGGCGCCGACGCGCTTCTGCATGTCAGGGCCACCGATGTCGGGCACTTCGAGGAGGTGCTCGAGCGCATCCGGACCGAGCCCTTCATCCGCAAGACGATCAGTTACATGGTCCTGTCGCACCTGCTCACCGGCAGTTCCGAGGCCGCCGGCGGGGCGGCGGCCGGTGACGCAGCGAATCCGCGCTGAGGAACCCTTCTGCGCAGCATCGCTGCGTGGATGCGCAGCTGTGGTTTCTTGTCGCCCGTGTCCTCCGCTTCCTACCGTTTGCAGTGCCCCAGGAGCCCCCAGGAAGCGGAGGAACCCCTCTGTGCCCACCAGCCGTGTGCCGTGCCCCCGGCGCTATCTGGCCTGCGATCCCAGATACTTCGACGTGCAGTACGCCATCAACCCCTGGATGCGTGAGGACGCGCAGGTCGACGTCGGTCTCGCCCGACACCAGTGGGAGACGTTGATCCAGGCCTACCGCGACCACGGCCACACGGTGGAGACCGTGGAGCCGGTCGAGGGCCTGCCGGACATGGTCTTCGCCGCCAACGCGGCGCTCGTCGTGGAGGGCCGGGTCTTCGGCTCCCGCTTCCACGCGCCCCAGCGGCAGCCGGAGACGGCGGCGTACGAGAACTGGTTCAAGGCCGCCGGATTCGACGTCCACGAGCCGGAGTCGGTGTGCGAGGGCGAGGGCGACCTCGTGCCGACGGGCCGCTTCATTCTGGCCGGCACCGGCTTCCGCACGACACGGGAGGCGCACCGGGAGGTCCAGGAGTTCTTCGGCGTGCCGACGATCGGCCTGCAGCTCGTGGACCCGCGTTTCTACCACCTGGACACCGCGTTGTTCGTCCTCGACGACGAGAACATCGCCTACTACCCGCAGGCGTTCTCCGCCGGCAGCCGTGACGTGCTCGAGCGCCTCTACCCGGACGCCGTGATCGCCACCCCGGACGACGCCATGGCGTTCGGACTCAACTCCGTCTCCGACGGACGCCATGTCTTCGTCGCCCCGCAGGCGCACGGCCTCATCGAGCAACTCGCCCGCCGCGGATACGTTCCCGTCCCCGTCGACCTGTCGGAGTTCCAGAAGGCCGGCGGAGGCATCAAGTGCTGCACCCAGGAGATCAGGCCATGACCGCACCCGCCACCGTCACCCCCCGCTCCTCGGCGGAGCTGATCCGCGCGGAAGAGCCGGTACTCGCCCACAACTACCACCCGCTGCCCGTGGTCGTCGCCCACGCCGAGGGCGTCTGGGTCGAGGACGTCGAGGGGTGTCGCTACCTCGACATGCTGGCCGGCTATTCGGCGCTCAACTTCGGCCACCGCCACCCGGCGCTGATCGAGGCCGCGCACCGCCAGCTCGACCAGGTCACCCTCACCTCGCGGGCCTTCCACAACGACCGCCTCGCCGGCTTCGCCGAGGGCCTGGCCCAGCTCACGGGCCTCGACATGGTCCTGCCGATGAACACCGGTGCGGAGGCGGTGGAGAGCGGCATCAAGGTCGCCCGCAAGTGGGCGTACGAAGTGAAGGGCGTACCGGCGGACCGGGCGACGATCGTCGTGGCCGGCGGCAACTTCCACGGCCGTACGACCACCATCGTGAGCTTCTCCGACGACCCGACCGCCCGTGACGGCTTCGGCCCGTTCACCCCGGGCTTCCGTGTCGTGCCCTACAACGACCTCGCGGCGCTGGAAGCCGCCGTGGACGAGACCACGGCCGCCGTCCTGATCGAGCCGATCCAGGGGGAGGCGGGCGTCGTCATTCCCGACGACGGTTATCTGACGGGTGTACGCGAACTGACCCGGCGGGCGGGGTGCCTGTTCATCGCCGACGAGATCCAGTCCGGGCTGGGGCGTACGGGCACCACCCTGGCCGTCGACCACGAGTCCGTGCGGCCGGACGTACTGCTGCTCGGCAAGGCGCTGGGTGGCGGCATCGTCCCGGTCTCCGCCGTCGTCGCCTGCCGCGAGGTCCTCGGAGTCCTGCGCCCGGGCGAGCACGGCTCCACCTTCGGCGGCAACCCGCTGTCCGCCGCGGTCGGTTCGGCCGTCGTCGACCTGCTGGCGACCGGTGAGTTCCAGCGCCGGGCCGCGGAGCTGGGCGAGGTCCTCGGCAGCGGCCTGGCCGCACTCACCGGCAAGGGCATCACGGGCTACCGCGCCCGGGGCCTGTGGGCCGGCGTCGACGTGGACCCCGCGATCGGCACCGGGCGCGAGATCAGCGAACGCCTGATGCGCGAGGGCGTCCTGGTCAAGGACACCCACGGTTCCACGATCCGCCTGGCCCCGCCCCTGACGATCACGCAGGAGGAACTGGAGTCGGCACTGGCCTCCTTGGCGAAGGTGCTGGCCTAGAAGACCGATGAAGATCTTGCTCCTGCCGCCTGACTCGCCCCGGATTGCGGGTAAATGTCAATCGCCATGAACCGGTGCAAGCCGGGCGCGATTTCAAGATCTTCAGGACACTCCTAGGGCGTGTTTCGAAAGTCCCGCCTGGTCGGGAACGCCCGGCACGCACGCTCGCCGCGTTGTCGGTCGTCGGCGCAGCCCGCTGCGCTCTCCTCCCTCCGCCTTGCGATCGCACGCACCAGACGCCCCCGACCCCGCCCTCCGGGCGGACGACGCCACTTTCGAAACACGCCCTAGTGAGCGCGAGGGCGACGTGCCCGTGGGCAAACCGAGTTGACGCCCCGGGTACGTCCCGGTTTTCTTCCAGCATGTCTGATCTTCGTATGGAACAGCCGGACTCCGACGCCGAGTTCGAGGACTGGCAGTACGTCCACAACACGATCATCCCCACCCACATCCTGTCCCTGGACGAGATACGGGAACGGGCACGGCGCAACCACCTGGAGGTCGCGTACCTCGGCGACGTCCTGGTGGGCTGCAGCACGGTGCGCCCGCCGGACGAGACGTTGACGGCCACGGTGATCGCCCGCGTGCTCCCCGCTCACCGTGGCCGGGGGTCTCCACCTGCTGGTCCTGGAAGTCGGGTAAGTGAGCGTAACCATGTATGAGTGTGTGTCGTTGTCAGAGCGTGAATCTGACGGAATGGGCGAAGACGCAGGGCGTGCATCCGCAGACCGCGTATCGCTGGTTCCATGAGGGGACGTTGCCGGTACCGGCTCAGCGCGTCGGGCCACGCACGATCCTGGTGAACATCGACGCGAACACCACGCCCGAGGCCATCGGAGGTCTGGGCCTGTATGCCCGCGTGTCCTCGCACGATCAGAAGACCGATCTGGAACGCCAGGTCGCGCGGCTGTCGGCGTGGGCAGCGAAGGCCGGTCACCGAGTCGTTCGTGTCGAGGCGGAGATCGCTTCCGGGATGAACGGCTGCCGTTCCAAGGCTCGACGTCTGCTGGCCGACCCGAACGTGACCACCGTGGTGGTGGAGCACAAGGACCGGCTCGGCCGGATGAACGTCGAGCTCGTCGAGGCCGCCTTGTCCGCGACGGGCCGTCGCCTGCTGGTACTGGACGACGGCGAGGTCGAAGACGACCTGGTGCGGGACATGGTGGAAGTACTGACGTCGTTCTGCGCCCGCCTGTACGGGCGCAGGTCGGCGAAGAACCGCGCCCGCAAGGCACTGGAAGCCGCCGAACATGGCTGACCTCCGCCCGATCGCCGCGCCGTTCGTCGCTCTCGGCCCGTCCGGTGTGGCGGTACGTACCCGGCTGGGGGACCTCACGCCCGAGGATGAGAAGGTTCTGCGCTTGGTGGGTGCGCACCTGGGCTCGCTCGCCTCGAAGGACCTCAAGGCGCGTTGCGCTGACGGCCTGGAGCACTCCACAGAGTCATGGGCGGCCCGTAAGCGCGACCTGACGGCCGAGTCGTCGTCCAGGTGGGCCGGGTCGATCACGAAGGCCACGCATGACCAGTGGGCGCTCGCCCGGCGCGGCCAGGCCGCGCACGTCCAGTCCCTCGAAGCCGGTATCACGACGATCCGGCACCGGCTGTCGATGCCGGTCGGGGAGAAGGGCACCAAGCGGGCTCCGGGCGGCTACCGCTCCGCGCAGGAGTGGTTCCACAAAGCACGCCGCCTGCATGTCCTGGAGGACCGGCTCGACCAGGTTCGGGCCGACCGGGGAGCGGGCCGGGTGCATGTCGTGCGTGGCGGTAAACGTCTGCTGGGCACCCGTCACAACCTCGACAAGGCGCAGCTCACCGAGGCTGAGTGGCGTGAGCGGTGGGAAGCCGGGCGCTGGTTGCTCCAGGCGGACGGCGAGTCGGGGAAAAGGTTCGGCAACGAGACGATCCGCATCACGCCCGAGGGCGAAGTGTCGATCAAGCTCCCGGCCCCGCGCGCCGACCTGGCGAACGCCAAGCACGGCCGGTACGTACTCGCTGCGAAGGTGCGGTTCCCTCACCGGGGGCAGGAGTGGGCCGACCGTGTGGAGGCGAACCGGGCCGTGGCCTACCGCATCCACTACGACACGCGACGCGGGCGCTGGTACGTGGACGCCTCCTGGCAGATCCCTCCCACCAAGACCATCCCGCTCGAAGCCGCCCTCGCCGATGGCGTGATCGGCGTGGACACCAACGCCGACCACCTCGCCGCATGGCGCCTCGACACTCACGGTAACCCGATCGGCCGGCCGCGCCGGTTCTTCTTCGACCTGTCTCGAGGCGCCCAGCACCGCGACGCCCAGGTACGGCACGCCCTCACGCGGCTGCTGAACTGGGCCAAGACCTGTGGCGTCAAAGCCATCGCGGTCGAAGACCTCGACTTCCAGGCCGAGAAAACCAGAGAGAAGCACGGGCGCAAGCGCCGATTCCGGCAACTCATCTCCAGCATGCCGACCGGCAAGCTCCGCGCCCGGCTGACCTCCATGGCCGACGCCACAGGTATCGCAATCATTGCCGTGGACCCGGCCTACACCAGCAAGTGGGGCGCCCAGCACTGGCAAAAGCCGCTGGCCAGCCCCACCCGTAAGACCACCCGGCACGATGCGGCGAGCATCGCGATCGGGCGACGCGCCCAGGGGCACCCGATCCGGCGACGGACGACACCGCCCCGTGCACACCAGAGCGATGTGCACGGGTATCGGACCGTCCAGGCCGACCGGCGTGCCCCTGGGCGTGAGGGACCCCGCCCCCGCATCCCCGGACCACGGACACGATCCGTGCCGCCGGACGCGGCGAGTACGCGGGCAACCAGGACATCCACAACCGTTCGGGGTGTCCGCAGTGACCAGGTATGGGTCCAAGACTCACTCCTGCTCACTGATTAGGAACGGTTCGGTGAGGAAATCTATGCGCGCGGGCTCGACCGGGCGCGGGAGCTGGGTGCCGAGGCGATCGAGACCGTCGTCCTGTCCTCCAACGAGGACGGGCTGAGGTTCGCGCTGAAGCACGGATTCGTCGAGACCGAGCGTTATCTGCTGCCGGGGGACACCATCCCCTGGGTCGACTTGCGACTCGCCTGACAAGGCCCGATCCGGCCGGATCGCGCGCCGCCGGGCCCGCACGGCGAGTGGGACAGGGAGATGTGAGCGCCCGACGTGGTCCGGACCGACGGCCCGGGGCCGGGCAACGCCGGCGCCAACACCGCCGCCGACCTGAACGGCCACGGCCCGGATGCCGAAGCCCCTCAGCCGTGACCGGCCGGGGGGCTTCACGATGTGGAGGGGGTTCAGTCGGAGGTGATGTTGACCACGGCGGAGCCATAGGCACTGGCGTGCCGCGCGTCGCCCGCATACTGGACGGTGTACTGGACATCGCCCTTGGCCTTTGGACGGTCGGTGTAGCGGAACGTGCCGTCCGCGGCGACGGTCGCGGACCCGATCAGCGTGCCCTCACCCGCCAAGGGGTCGTCGAGCCGCCAGATGTCGACGGTGTTTCCTGCGCCGAACCCCACGGCCGCTTCGAGCTTTCCGGTGAGAGTGAGTTCGTGGTTCCGGGGCGACGAAGCGGGTTCCTGCACGGTGACCGTGGTGGCAACCTGCGGGTGGTCCAGGACCTGCAGCGTCAGGGACGAGGAGCTGCTGTCCTTGGTGACCGCGAAAACCCTGCTGTCGTCCGGAGCCCAGGCCAGACCGGCGGACTGGAGGGTATTGGTGGTGTAGGGGGAAGACGCCGGGAAGTCCCAGGTCTTGAAGGCAGCGGAGTCGCCCGGCGTGAACAGGTGGACGTCGGGGGAGTGGGCGCCGTCGACGCCCGCCGCGATCGTGCCGTCGGGGGAGATGGCCACCGCGTTGGGGTAGTGGCTGGTGGTGTAGCGGCCGTCGTCCGACAGGTCGGCGGTGCGGAACGCCTGGTGGTAATAGGGCGAGGCGCAGGCGACCACAACCCGCCCGCCGTCCGGTGCCAAGGCGAGGTCCTGCAGGCTCGCGCACCCGTCCGGCCCTGGATTGACGCGCTTGGCCTGTGCGTCGGCCTGGCCGGAACTCACGTCGTACACCGCAAGGGCGGCGTAGTTGCCGTCGGACTCGGCGGCGACGAGGGTGTCCGGATCCTGTGGCGCGGCGGCCAGGCGGGGCGCGCCTCGGAACGTGTCGAGGCCCTGGCCCCGCTCGACGACCGGCTCGGCGCCGCTCAGGTCCAGGGAGCCGAGGGCGCCGTGCCACGTGTCGGTGCTGTAGCCGAACCAGATCTTCCCCCCGGCCAGCGCCAGCGAGGTCGGACCGGCGTAGACGCCTGCGCCGGTGCCGGTGTCGTACCGGGCGGTCTCCTGCAGTGTGACGGTGTCGATTGCGGCGATCGCACCGGCGTCCCGGAGTGCCACGTACAGCGTTCTGGAGTCGCTGGAAAGCGCGAGGCCCCACGCGCCGGCCTCGCCGCTGATCTGCTTCACGACCTGGCCCGTGTAGTCGGTCACCAGAACGTTGCCACCGAACGGGTCACTGAGGAACACCTGCTGATGGGCTCCGTCGACAGCCATGTGTCGATACGAGCTGATCGGCAGTGAGGTACTGGTGTCCGCGGCGGCCGTGGTAGTTCCGAAGCCGAGGAGCGTCAGGCCCAGGGCGGCGGAGAGTGCTGTCCTTTCGGCGAACTGTTTTATGCGCAAGTGGGATCGTCCCCTCCAGTAGGACTTCTGCGAGCTCCGCAGAAGGCATGGCGAGCAGAGCGGTTCGGCGCTCTGGCCTCACCGCCACTGTCTTGATCGCAGACTATGGGTTGCCTCTGACAACGCGGCCTCCACGACCAGGAGTTGCCCGGGGGTGCCCACCGGAGGCCCGGGCAACCGTGGTGGCCATGCTGCCGGAGGAACTGATCAGCCCTGACGATCGGGCAAAGCTTCGGCAGGCCGCCGGACTCTTGTGAGGTTTCTGCGTTCAGGCCGCCTGCGGGACAGCAGGGGTTAGCGTGCGCGTTTCACTTGTCGCAGTGTCCGGATCTTGATGTGAAAAGCGAATCCCTGCTGCGCGACCAGGCCGAGGTGTTCGGCCCGGTGGCCTCCACCCCGACCGCGTGGCGGCTGCTGGCCGGTATCGACCCCACTGCACTGCGGCACTGCGCACGGCCCGCGCCGCCGCCCGGGAGGGTCGCCTGGCTGCAGGCCGCCGAGACCGTCAGTGGCATCCCCGCAGCCCAAGCGCATCTTCGCAACCTGGCCCTGGCGGCACGAACTGACCAGCGCATTCGCCCGCCTGGCGGCCCTGCCACGGCCGGCCACCTGAACCGCGGCACCCGTACCTGCCCACCCACAACCTGAGGAAACCGGAGCACCCGACCCACGCGTCGGGCCTCGGCCATGCCCACCCGGCCACGAGCAACCAAAACCACCGCTTCAGCGAGATCAGACCGGCTCAGCCACCCGAAGCGAAACAGGGAGGCTAACTCATCCTGAGCGCCAGGAAGAAGTCCAGCTTGTCCTCCAGGCGCGACAGATCACGGCCGGTCAGCTGCTCGATCCGGCCCACCCGGTAACGCAGGGTGTTGACGTGCAGATGCAGCCGTGCCGCACAGCGGGTCCACGATCCGTCGCAGTCCAGGAACGCCTCCAGCGTGGGGATCAGCTCCGCGCGGTGGCGGCGGTCGTAGTCGTGCAGCGGGTCGAGCAGCCGGGCTGTGAAGGCGCGCCGTACGTCGTCGGGGACGAACGGCAGCAGCAGGACGTGCGAGGCCAGCTCATGGTGGCCGGCCGCGCACACCTCACCGGGGCGGGCGGCCGCCACGCGGCGGGCGTGCCGGGCTTCCTCAAGGGCGCCGCGCAGCCCCTCCGCGGAGTGCACGGGTGCGCTGACGCCGAGGGTCAGCCGTCCGTCCCCGGCGAGGCCCGCGGACAGCGGGGCGCGGACGGCGACCAGCAGGGTGTCGGCGTGCAGCACGGCGGCGCCGGAGCCGCCTTCGGCCTCGGTGCCGGTGCCCAGGGCGGGCAGGGGGACCAGCGCGATCGCCTCGTCGCCCGTGTGGGCGACCGCGATCCGGTCGACGGACTCGCCGCCGGTGGCGGCCGGGTCGACCAGGATCTCCTCCAGCAGCGACTGCGCTGTCGGTCCGGACGCGGTCTCCGCCCCGTCGCGGTTCCAGTCGACGCGGGCCACGACGACCTGCCAGTGCGGTGCCGCGCCGAGGCCGGGCAGGAGCACGGGGGCGGCGATGCGCAGCCTGGCGGCGATCTCGGCGGGCGCGGCGCCGGTCTGCACCAGTTCCAGGACCTCCTGGGCGAGCCTGCGCCGTACCGTGCGGGCCGCGTCGCGTCGGTCGCGTTCGACGGCGATCAGCTGGGTGACGCCCTGGAGCAGGTCCAGCCGGGCCGCGGGCCAGTCGCCCGCATCCGCCTGGACGGCGAGCAGCCAGTCGGAGAGAACCGTCTCGCGTATGTCCTGGGAGACCGGCGCATGGGCGCGTGCGGCTTCGGCGTTCCGGATCGGGAACAGCGAATACGTGGTGCCGCGCACGGTCGTACGGTAGGGGCCGCGGCGTCCGGTGCGGGTGGCGGCCAAGTGCTCCCCGGCGAGCAGCGCACCGGTGCCGGGCGGCAGCTCGGTGCCCGCCCCGGCGATCTGCCGGCCGGCGGGGGAGAGTACCCAGGCCTTCAGGTCCAGGTCGGAGCCGAGCAGGTCGAGGACCACCTCGGGTCCGGTGCCTGCCGGGCCGGAGGTCATCAGCCTGCGGTGGCGGTCCACGACCGCCGCCAGGTCACCGGCGCGCTCGCCGGACACCTGACGCACCACATGCTCGGTGACCGTGGCGAAAGCGACGGATTCGTTCACGGCGAACAGCGGCATCCGGTGCCGGGCGCACGCCTCGAGCAGATCATCGGGGATGGTGCTGAGCTCGGCCTCGCCCGATGCGAGGCCGGCCACACCGGCGCCCGCCAGGATCTGTACGAAGGGCTCGGAGTCCTCAGGCGTACGCCGCCAGGCCAGGCCGGTGAGGACCAGCTCGCCGCCCGAGAGATAGCGGCTGGGATCCCGAAGGTCGGTCGTCATCACGCCGCGCACGGTGCGATCGAGTTCTTCCTCGCCGCCGAGCAGCCGCAGGCCCAGCGCCTCGGTTTCCAGGAGTGCGCGCAGCCGCATCTTCTTGCCGCCGATCTGTCTCGATGGTGCCGTTGGACAGCATCAATTGTTTTCAGGGAAACATGCGAGGCGATTGAGCCCCGCTTTCGTTCGAATCTACAAGACACGGATGCGGACCAGCCAACGCCTTCATGGTTTCGGTGACTGCACCGGGCGGACCATGGCCTGTGTACTGGGTCACACCACGTGAACACCACAGGAACGCCTCATGTGGACCGGCCCGCCCTCCGGATCCCTCCCCGGCGAACGAACGACCCCGAATCAGAAGAAGAGAGCCACTCATGGACTTCCTTCGCCCCGCCAGCTGGGAGGAGGCGCTCGCCGTGAAGGCCGAGCACCCCACCGCTGTGCCCATCGCGGGTGGCACCGATGTGATGGTCGAGATCAACTTCGATCACCGCCGGCCCGAATACCTCCTGGACCTGAACCGCATCGGTGAGCTGGAGGAGTGGGAGGTAGGTGACGAGAACGTCCGGCTGGGCGCCTCCGTTCCCTACACCAGGATCATGGAGCACCTGCGTGCCGAGCTGCCGGGCCTCGCGATCGCCTCCCACACGGTCGCCTCCCCGCAGATCCGTAACCGTGGCGGCGTCGGCGGCAACCTCGGCACCGCCTCCCCGGCCGGCGACGCCCACCCCGCCCTGCTCGCCGCGGGTGCCGAGGTCGAGGCCGAGTCGGTGCGCGGCACCCGGTACATCCCGATCGACGACTTCTACACCGGTGTGAAGCGCAACGCCCTCGCCCCGGACGAGCTCATCAGGGCCGTCCACATCAAGAAGGCGGACGGCCCGCAGCAGTTCTCCAAGGTCGGTACCCGCAACGCGATGGTCATCGCGGTGTGCGCCTTCGCTGTCGCCCTGCATCCCGGGACCCGCACCGTGAGGACGGGCATCGGCTCCGCGGCGCCCACCCCGATCCGGGCCCGCGAGGCCGAGGAGTTCCTGAACGCGGCGCTGGAGGAGGGCGGCTTCTGGGACAACGGCAAGATCATCACCCCCGCGGTCGCCAAGCAGTTCGCCGACCTGTGCTCGGCCGCCTGCAACCCGATCGACGACGTGCGGGGCACCGCGAAGTACCGCCGCCACGCCGTCGGCATCATGGCCCGCCGTCAGCTCGGCTGGGTCTGGGAGCAGTACCGCGGCGCCGGCCGCACGCTTGAAGGAGCTGCCTGACATGCGCGTGAATTTCACGGTCAACGGCCGTAAGCAGACCGCCGACGACGTCTGGGAGGGCGAGAGCCTCCTCTACGTCCTGCGTGAGCGCCTCGGCCTCCCCGGCTCCAAGAACGCGTGCGAGCAGGGTGAGTGCGGTTCCTGCACGGTCCGCCTGGACGGCGTCCCGGTGTGTTCCTGCCTCGTCGCGGCCGGACAGGTCGAGGGCCGCGAGGTCGTCACCGTCGAGGGCCTCGCCGACTACGCCCAGCAGCGCGCCGAGCACGGCGGATGCGCCACGGGCGCCTGCGGCACCTCCCTCCAGGACGCCCAGCAGTGGAGCGCCCAGGGCACCGACTCGCAGACCGGCGAGGGCACCCCGCTGTCCCCGATCCAGCAGGCGTTCATCGACGCCGGCGCCGTGCAGTGCGGCTTCTGCACCCCGGGTCTGCTGGTCGCGGCCGACGAGCTGCTGGAGCGCAACGCCTCCCCTTCCGACGCGGACATCCGCGAGGCGCTCTCCGGCAACCTCTGCCGCTGTACCGGCTACGAGAAGATCCTCGACGCGGTCCGCCTCGCGGCCGCCCGCCAGGGACAGGCGGTCTGACGATGGCACAGAACACACGCACCGCTCCGGCGGGTACGCCCACCAAGGTCACCCAGAACCACAACCGGGGCGGCATCGGCGCGTCCACGCTCCGACCGGACGGCACCCTCAAGGTCACCGGTGAGTTCGCGTACTCCTCCGACATGTGGCACGAGGACATGCTCTGGGGTCATACGCTTCGCAGCACCGTCGCCCACGCCGAGATCGGGAACATCGACATCTCCGAGGCGCTCGCGACGCCCGGCGTCCACGCCGTGCTCACCTACGACGACCTGCCTGCCGAGACGAAGAACTACGGCCTGGAGATCCAGGACACCCCGGTCCTCGCCCACGGCCGGGTCCGGCACCACGGTGAGCCGGTGGCCCTGATCGCCGCCGACCACCCGGAAACCGCCCGCCGCGCGGCCGCCAAAATCAAGATCGACTACAGGGAGCTTCCGGTCGTCACCGACGAGGCCTCCGCCCTCGCGCCGGACGCTCCGCTGCTCCACCCGGGCCGCACCGACCACCACGCCGGTCATGTTCCGCACCCGAACGTCCTGCACCGCCAGCCGATCATCCGCGGCAACGTGGAGGAGGCCCGTAAGAGGGCCGATGTGATCGTCGAGGGCGAATACGTCTTCGGCATGCAGGACCAGGCCTTCCTCGGCCCCGAGTCCGGCCTGGCCGTGCCCGGCGAGGACGGCGGCGTCGACCTCTATGTCGCCACCCAGTGGCTGCACTCGGACCTCCGCCAGATCGCCCCCGTCCTCGGCCTGCCCGAGGAGAAGGTCCGTATGACGCTCTCCGGCGTCGGCGGTGCCTTCGGCGGCCGCGAGGACATCTCGATGCAGATCCACGCCTGCCTGCTGGCCCTGCGGACCAACAAGCCGGTCAAGATGGTCTACAACCGGTTCGAGTCCTTCTTCGGTCATGTGCACCGTCACCCGGCGAAGCTCCGGTACGAGCACGGCGCCACCAAGGACGGCAAGCTCACGCACATGAAGTGCCGGATCGTGCTCGACGGCGGTGCCTACGCCTCGGCCTCCCCGGCCGTCGTCGGCAACGCGTCCTCGCTGTCCGTCGGCCCGTACGTCGTGGACAACGTCGACATCGAAGCCATCGCCCTCTACACCAACAACCCGCCGTGCGGCGCCATGCGCGGCTTCGGTGCCGTCCAGGCGTGCTTCGCGTACGAGGCACAGATGGACAGGCTCGCGGCGAAGCTGGGCATGGACCCGGTCGAGTTCCGCCGGCTCAACGCCATGGAGCAGGGCACGGTCATGCCGACCGGCCAGGTCGTCGACTCACCGGCCCCGGTCGCCGAGCTGCTCCGCCGCGTCAAGGCCCGCCCGCTCCCGCCCGAGCGCCAGTGGGAGGTCGCCGGCGGTGACGCCGACGTCCGCGCCCTGCCCGGCGGCCTGTCCAACACCACGCACGGCGAAGGCGTCGTACGGGGCGTCGGCTACGCGGTCGGCATCAAGAACGTCGGCTTCTCCGAGGGCTTCGACGACTATTCCACCGCCCGCGTGCTTCTGGAGGTCATCAGCGGAGAACCGGTCGCCATGGTGCACACCGCCATGGCGGAGGTCGGCCAGGGTGGTGTCACCGTCCTCGCCCAGATCGCCCGCACGGAGCTGGGTGTCGACCAGGTGACCATCCACCCGGCCGACACCCGGGTCGGCTCCGCCGGTTCCACGTCCGCCTCCCGGCAGACGTATGTCACGGGTGGCGCGGTGAAGAACTCCTGCGAGCTGGTCCGCGAGAAAGTCCTGGAACTGGGCCGCCGCAAGTTCGGCTCGTACCACCCCGCCTGGGCCACCGCCGAGCTGCTGCTCGAGGACGGCAAGGTCGTCACCGACGGCGGCGAGGTTCTCGCCCACCTGGTGGACGTGCTGGAGGACGAGACCGTCGAGATCGAGGCCGAGTGGCGCCACCGCCCGACCGAGGCCCTCGACCTGGTCACCGGTCAGGGCTTCGGCCACGTCCAGTACACCTTCGCCGCGCACCGCGCGGTCGTCGAGGTGGACACCGAACTCGGACTGGTCAAGGTCATCGAGCTGGCCTGTGCGCAGGACGTCGGCAAGCAGCTCAACCCGCTGTCCGTCGTCGGCCAGATCCAGGGCGGCACCACCCAGGGCCTCGGCGTGGCGGTCATGGAGGAGATCATCGTCGACCCGAAGACCGCGAAGGTGCGCAACCCCTCCTTCACGGACTATTTGATCCCCACGATCCTCGACACGCCGACCATCCCCGTCGACGTGCTCGAACTCGCCGACCCGAACGCGCCGTACGGTCTGCGCGGTGTCGGTGAGGCACCGACCCTGTCGTCCACTCCGGCCGTCCTCGCGGCGATCCGGAACGCGACGGGTCTCGAGCTCAACAAGACGCCAGTGCGCCCCGAGCACCTCACCGGCACGCTCTGAGCTCTCTCGGGCTCTCCGGGCGGCGTGCCCCCCAGGGAACGTCACACTTCCGCGGGACCGCCGCCCGGAGCTTCTGTCCCCCACGCCACGTACCGCACCGCTCGCGGTCCGCGCAGCAACAGCCGTACCAGTAGTGCCAGTCCGTCTCGGGCCGCCCCCCCCAGGTCGTGCGCCGGCTCGATTTCCCCCATCCCACAGTCCGATGCGGATGCCCCTGTGAACCTTCCCGCTCCTTCTGGCTGCCGGACTCAGCGTCTCCGGCGTTCTTGCCGCGCAGGGCCCTCCACGCATCCATCACCCCTTCTGAGGAGACCGACATGCTGGACATCGCCGAGGAGCTGAACCGGTGGGTCGAGCAGGGACGTGACTTCGCCGTCGCCACCGTGGTGGCCGTCGCAGGCAGCGCGCCCCGACAGCCGGGAGCGGCCCTCGCCGTCGACAGCGAGGGCACGGCGATCGGGTCGGTCTCCGGCGGCTGCGTGGAGGGCGCCGTCTACGACCTCTGCCGGCAGGCGCTGGAGGACGGCGAAACCGTCGGGGAGCGCTTCGGCTACAGCGACGAGGACGCGTTCGCCGTGGGTCTGACGTGCGGCGGAACCATCGACATCCTCGTCACGCCGATACGCACCGACTCTCCCGCCAGGGAGGTGTTCGCGGCAGCGCTGGCCGCCGCCGCGGGAGGGGAGGCGGCGGCGCTCGCGCGGATCACCGGCGGGCCGGCCGAACTGACGGGCCGCGCACTGCTGGTGCGTACGGACGGTACGTACGAGGGCGGCCTCGGCGGCCACCCCGAACTGGACCGCACCGCGGCCGCCGAAGCCGCCGCCCTGCTGGACGCGGGCCGCACCGGCACCGTCGTCATCGGCGAGGACGGCTCGCGCTGCGGACAGCCGCTCACCCTGCTCGTCGAATCGAGCGTCCCCGCCCCGCGCATGATCGTCTTCGGCGCGATCGACTTCGCTTCGGCGCTGGTACGGGTCGGCAAGTTCCTCGGCTACCACGTCACCGTGTGCGACGCCCGCCCCGTCTTCGCCACGAGGACCCGCTTCCCCGAGGCGGACGAGATCGCCGTCGAATGGCCGCACAGGTACCTGGCGTCGGCCGATGTCGACGGCCGTACGGTCCTGTGCGTCCTCACCCACGACGCCAAGTTCGACGTGCCCCTGCTCGCACTCGCCCTGAAGCTTCCCGTCGCGTACGTCGGCGCGATGGGCTCCCGCCGCACCCACGAGGACCGCAACAGGCGACTGCGCGCGGTCGGTGTCACCGAGCTGGAACTCGCCCGGCTGCGCAGCCCCATCGGCCTCGACCTGGGCGCGCGTACGCCCGAGGAGACCGCGCTGTCGATCGCCGCGGAGATCGTGGCGAACCGACGCGGGGGGAGTGGGGTCGCGCTGACGGGTGCGCGCACGCCGATCCACCACGACGGGCCGGACGCGGTCCGCAACATCGGCTCGGTCGCCTGACGAGGCCCGCTGCCCGCCGGGCGCCCGACCCGCTCGGCGGCGTTCTGTTCTGGTACTGCCCCGCCAGCGCGCCCCGGTTCCGGCATCAACCGGGCGCGGGGCGCGGGTGGTTGTGGGTCAGTTCGTGGACGCGTACGTCACGAAGTCGGTCCACGCCGTCGGCGTGATCGCGAGCTGAGGGCCCTGGACGTTCTTGGAGTCGCGGACGTGGACAGTGCCGGGGGCCGTCGCGATCTCGACGCACGAAGGGCCGTCGGCCGTGCCGTAGCTGCTCTTGAGCCACGCTACCTCGACACAGTTGGGGCCGTCGTTGGTGCTGTAGCTGCTCTTGGTCCACTCCACCGCGGAAGCGTCCCCGGCTGAGGGCTTGAGAGTCATGTCTCGTCCCGTACTTTCTCGATGAAGGCCAGCGACTCCCGAGGCGTGAGAGCCTGGGCCCGGATCATTCCATAACGCATCTCAAGGATCTGGACCTCCCTTGGATCGGAGATCACCCGGCTCGTGAGCTGGACCTCGTCATGTCCGAGCGTGGAGCCGTCCTTGAGCTTCAGTAGTTGAAGCGAGCCGGCGAGTCCAGCATGCTCCTCCGCATTCGTGGGCATCACCTGGATTTCGACATGTCGCAACTTCCCGAATTCCAGCAAGTGTTCGAGCTGGCGCCGCAGCACCATTTTGCCCCCGACCGGACGTCGCAGGGCTGCCTCTTCTTGCACGACAGTCAGCAGGGGTGCGGGACGTCGCTCGAAGAGTGACTGCCGAGCCATGCGCGCCGCCACGAGGCGTTCGAGCTCATCCTCCTCGTAGGCCGGCCGCCGGAGACCGAACAACGCCCGCGCGTACTCCTCGGTCTGAAGAAGGCCATGGACGACTGTATTCACGTATGAACCCAATTCGACGGACTCCGCCTCCAGCTTCGCCAGATCCCGTACCTTCTTCGGGTACCGGGCCTCCGCCACGTCGCCCTTCATCGCAGCGATCTTCCCGCCTGCACCCAGGACTTCGTCCGCTGCGTCCAGGAACTCGGGCTTCGGTACCCGCCTTCCCCGCTCCACGGAGGAGACCATTTCCTCGCTGTACCTGATCGCCGCGCCGAACTCCGCCTGTCGCAGACCGGCGGCCTCCCGCCAGAGTTTGATCTGACGGCCGACCGCCTTCATCACCGCACCGGAGTCGTCCTCCAGGCCGGGGTCCCACCCGTCCGTCGTTGTACCGCCGCTGCCCACGCTCATGCGAGCCCACCTCCGACGTGCCTGTGCCCGACGCCGTACAGCCCGGACGAGGCCCGTTCGCAACCGGACAGCCACTGTCCGTACACGCGTCGCTACTGTTCAGGCTAGTCAGCCCCGGCCACGCTGAGTGACGTGAACCGAGAAATCACCCGAATCGAGCCTTCCGCTCCCGCCCGGCAGTTCACCGTGCTGCTCTCCGCCACCCGCAGGGGTGCTCGTCTGGCCCGTCTGCTCGCGACCGAGCAACTGCGCTCCTGGGGACTGCCGCTCGAGACCGCGGCACTGATTGTTGCCGAGCTGGCGGCGAACGCCGTGCTGCACGGGCTCGTACCGGGCCGGGACTTCCGCCTCACGATCGGCGTTACGGAGACGGCAACGCTCCGTATCGAGGTCACCGACTCCCGCGCGGAACGCCTCCCGGCCATCCGCCCGCGCACCGAGGGCGGCGCCGAGTCAGGGCACGGGCTCCTGCTCGTCGAGGCGCTCGCCGACCGCTGGGGTGTCGTACTGGGTCCGGCCCCTTGCAAAACAGTGTGGGCAGAGCTGGACATCGCGCCCTGAGGCGCCCGCACCGAAGCCCGGAAAGGTGGGCTCCGGCGGTCCAAGCCCTGGGGCTGCGGGACATCAAAAGCCCAAAGAACCCTGGAAAAGAACCAACCCCACCCCACCCAGGCCCGTCACCCTCATGGGTGATCCCGTTCAACAGCCCTGGCGCGCAAGCGGTTCGGCGAGGCAAGCTCGGCCTTGACAACCCCATACATGCGTCGGCCCCGGCCGGGACTGGCATCCCGATCGAGGGCCTGACCACCGAGGAAGACACAGCTTGATGGCCCGGAGCAGCCCGAGCGGTCACCCAGGCGGCGAGTCACCGGGATTCCCGGAGGATGCCCTGGCCTTCAGGCCGGGGAGGTATCCGGTTTCCCGCGTAGCGGGGCAGGAGACGCCGGGCGGTCCGGCGTCCGCCCGGGGAGTGGTGAGGGCGACCTCCAGGAGGTGGAGGATCTCGGAGTTGAGGGACCGCCGGTCCTCGGTGGCCTGGGCGACCACTCGTTCGTGTAGGTCTGCCGGAATCCGGAGTGAGAAAAGAATCATGACGCTACGTTGGAGTCATGATGACGCCAGGTGAAGTCGACGAGGCCGGGCACGCCCGGTACACGTACCGGCTTCGTGTGTCGTCGACCGCCCGGGCGGCGCTGCTGGCGGAGTGGGACCGGTGCCGGTGGATCTGGAACGAGTGCGTCGCGAAGTCCAAGGCCGTCCACGTGCACAACAAGACCACGGGCGAGAAGCGGACCTGTGGCCCGGCGCAGCTCGACAGGATGCTGACCGAGGCGCGGGAGCGTACGCCGTGGCTGCGCGAGGGCTCCAGCGTTGCACAGCAGCAGGTCATCCGGGACTTCGGTAAGTCCCGAGCCAAGGCGCACAAGGACATCCGGGAACGCCTGCCTCAGCGGCAGCGGGCCGGGATGCCGAAGTGGAAGAAGAAGCGCGAGGCCTTGCCGACGCTGAACTGCACCCGGCGCGGGTTCCGGCTGAGGGACGATCGCCTGCACCTGGCGGGCGGGATCGTGCTGACGGTGGTCTGGTCGCGGGAGCTGCCCGCCCAACCCTCCTCGGTGCGTGTGTACCAGGACGGCGTCGGGCACTGGTACTGCTCGTTCGTGGTCCCCGCCGAGGTGCAGCCGCTGCCTCGGACCGGCCGGGTGCTCGGCGTGGACTGGGGCGTGAAGGAGACCGCGACCACCACCTCCGACGCCCACGACCTCCCGCACGCCCAGCACGGCCGCAAGGCCCAGGCCGAGCTGACCCGGTACGACCGGATGACGGCCCGCCGCAGACCGAAGAAGGGGCAGGCCGCCTCGAAGGGCTACCGCGAGGCGAGGAAGTGGCGGGCGAGGACATACGCGAAGATCGCCCGGCAGCGGCAGGACACCGGCCGCAAGTGGGCGAAGAAGGCCGTGACCGACCACGACGCCATCGCCGTCGAGGACTTCCGGCCGAAGTTCCTCGCCAAGTCCTCGATGGCGCGCAAGGCGGCGGACGCCGCGATCGGCGCCACCAAGAAGGCCCTGATCGAGATGGGCCGCAAGCACGAGCGGGACATCCGTCTCGTGCATCCCGCGCACACCACCATGGACTGCGCATCGTGCGGAGCGAGAACCAAGCACGCACTGCCGCTGTCCGAGCGCACCTACACCTGCACCACGTGCGGAGCCGTTTCCCCCAGAGACAAGAACTCCGCCCGCGTGATGCTCGTCCGGGCAGGTCTGAACCCGGCTGGCGCCGAGGGCCTAAGCCTTGATCCACCGAGCAATAGCCGGTTCAGGGCTTGGACATGTAGACGCGGATGCCCTCTGAGCTGGGATGATGGGACTTCCTACGGTTCCACATCCACAGAGCAAGAGAACACCCGCGAGATGCAATCTTCCCATGCCGCGTCGGCGGTGTCCGCCGCGTTCGACGACACGAATCTGGTCGCGTATGCCGGGCTGGTCCCGGTGATGCGGCTGGCCGAGCGGTGCGGGCTTGCCCGTCTGGCGGCGGAGAAGGTGAAGCTGACCGGGGCGAAGAACAGCGCGGGTGCCGCAGCGGACGCCAAGGTCACCAGCATCGTGGCCGGCATGGTCGCAGGCGCGGACAGCATCGACGACCTGGACGTCCTGCGGCACGGTGCGATGCCGACCCTGTTTGGCGGCATCCGTGCCCCGTCCACGCTCGGCACGTTCCTGCGCGCCTTCACCCACGGTCACGCACTCCAGCTCCACGCCGTGCACCGCAGATTCCTGGCCGCACTGGCCACGCACACCCCATTGCTGCCCGGTTCCGCCGAGAAGGCATTCATCGATGTCGACTCCACCCACAAGCGGGTCTACGGACGCGCCAAACAGGGCGCCGAGTACGGCCGGTTCAAGGGCGTCCGCACCCTGCACCCCCTGCTCGCCACGATCTGTACCCCCCGCTCCCGCCCGGTGATCGCCGGGGTCCGGATGCGCCGCGGCAAGTCCGCCGACTCCCGCGGCGCCCCGAAGTTCGTCAGTGAAGCCCTGGCCACCGCCGCCGAGGCCGGCTGCACCGGCATGCGCATCCTGCGCGCGGACTCGCAGTTCTACAACGCCGGTGTGATCGCCGCCTGCCGCCGGGCCGGATCCCACTTCTCGATCACCACCGGCATGAACCCTTCCATCAAACGGGCCGTCCACAGCATCCCCGACCAGGCATGGCAGCAGATCACCTATCCCACCGCCGTGCCCGACCCCGAAACCGGCGAGCTCATCTCAGACGCCGAAGTCGCCGAGATACCCGCCTACACCGCGTTCGCCAGCCGCAAGAAGGCGGAGCAGGTCACGGCCCGGCTGATCGTGCGCCGGGTCCGTGACCTGGCCAAGCCCGCCGTCGTGGGTGAGCAGGGCGAACTGTTCCCGGTCTGGCGCTACCACCCGTTCATCACCGACAACCCCGCCCAGACCCTGCAAGCCGAGCGGGAACACCGCCACCATGCCGTTGTCGAACAAGTCATCGCGGACAGCAAGGCCTCAGCCCTGGCCCACCTGCCCTCCGGACACTTCAACGCCAACGCGGCCTGGCTCACTCTGTGGGCCGTGGCCTACAACCTGCTGCGGGCCACCGGCGCACTGACCTCCGCCTTCCACGCCAAGGCCACCACCGCCACCCTCCGCGCCCACCTGGTCCACGTCCCCGCCAGGATTGCCCGCTCAGCGCGACGCATCACCCTGCACCTGCCCCACAACTGGCCCTGGCAGCACGCCTGGACACACCTCTTCGACACCATCCACGGACCAGCCGGCTGACCCGAACCGCCCCTGCCCACCCCGCCCGCCAGGGCCCAACCGGAACCGAACACGTGGAAACGCTGGGCAGACCAGCAGCTACACGCTGCCCAAGCCCAACGACCATCCCGAAACGGGCTCAGGATCAGTCAGAAGACCACTTTCAGACCACGTCGGTGGATCAAGGCTAAGACCTCCGGGAGCGCTGCTCCCAGAGGCAGCCTGAGCCAGGAATCCCCCGTCAGCCCTGAAGGAGGGAATCCCTCCCTTCAGGGAGGGGAGCAGTCAAAACAGGGCAAACGTTGCCTGATACAGCACTAGTTGTCACCCTTGACGTCCATTGACCTGCGGCTTCGATCAGGCAAAGCACGGCGGTTGTCACCAGGTCGGCACGCCGCGCGTCACCAGCATGGATCACGAGCTGCGGTCCGTTCAGCTGAAGGGAACGGCGTCCGCCGGGGCGGTGTGCCAGTTGGTGACGATCGGGTCCTCGACAGTGATGGTGCCGACCGGCAGGGAAACCGGGTTGGGGTCGTTGTCGCCGACGGCGACGATGATGCTGCCCAGTTCCTTGCCACCGTTTGTGTTGGTGGTCTTCGGGTTCACCCCGGCGTAGGCGGCGGTGCTCCCGCTCAGCTTGATCTGCTTGCCGGTGGCCTGCTCCGCGGGACCCGCCTCGGTGCCGTCGGATCCGAACGCCACGGTCGGATGCGTGGCGGGCAGGTAGCAGGTGATCCCCGACTTCGCCTTCGCGATGATCAGGATGTATCCGCCGGCCTGGGTCTCGGACCTGGTGCTCCAGGAGATGTCGTTGGCGCCGCAGCTCTGCCCGACCGGCTCCCGCCCGCCGTTGCCGGTGTTGGCGCCGGCGCCGGCGCCGGAGCCGGAGCCGGAGCTGGCCGCGGTTCCCTTGCCCTTCGCGTCGGTTCCCTTGCCGGTGCCCTGGTTACTACCCGCGGTCGACGAGCCGGACGGGGTGTCCGCATTGCCGGTCGTAGTGGCGGACGAAGAACCCTTCCCGGCGCCAGTGTCCGTGGCCGCGCCCGAGTCCTGGCACGCCGTCATCAGCATGGCGCCGCCCACGAGGACTGTGGAGACGAGAAAGGCCTTGCGACGGTTGCCGGACATGAAATCCCCTTGGTAATCAGTGGTTGAGGTCGAAGCGGTTTCGGCTTCTTGGTGCTTGCTTGATCACTATGAGGGGTCTGTGAGCCGAGGAGATCCGGCGTCTTCGTTCCGGGACATGGCTGTCGCAGACCGGTGACATGATCACGAAGTGGAAGGAACACAGGGGCAGTTGTTGTCACCAGGACCACCGAACGGCCACTGCCTTCCGATCGACCCGGTGTACCTGTCCTGGTGGGCCTCCCAGACGCGGGGCAGGGGCTCTCGCCTCATCGACCTGGCCGCGCATATCACCAGCGCCCGGCCCGCCTACGTGGTGCACCGCGTGGCCCAGTGCCTCGCCGGGTCCTTCGCGGTCCGGCTGATCCGCTGCAGTTTCTGGCCCTCGTCCATCGTGGCCGGCCGGACGAACACACTCGGTCGACGCCCCACGACCACCTCCAAGATCAAGCCCTGGAGACAGTCTGCTGGTCGGCGAGAGCAGGGTCGATTACCCGGCCAAGGATGCGTGACGAGCCACTAGCCCGCTTTCTTCTCCGGCCGTCGACCGGTCCGCCGCTCGCGTCCCCAGGCGGCCAGCGGTTGGAGTGCGTTGTTGAGGCGTCTGCCGTTCTCGGTCAGTGAGTACTCGACGCGGGGCGGGACCTCGTCGTAGGAGACACGGTGCACGATGCCGTCCGCCTCCATCTCGCGCAGGTGGGAGGCGAGCACCTTCTCGGTGATGCCCGGAAGCAGCCGGCGCAGCTCGCCGAAGCGGCGGTGGGGGTGCTCGTGGAGCGCCCAGAGGATCAGCACCTTCCACTTGCCGCCGATTACCTCCATCGCGATGTCGATCCCGCAGACGTGTCCGTCTGGTGCGCCCGGCCGGTTCAGCGTCGTCATGCTTACCCCTTCTGACCTGCTCGCTCACCCCGGCGTAACCACCCACTCCGAAGTGCGTACTTGATCACTCCCGGGCCTGCGACCAGCCTAATCGGCATGGCACAGAACACTGTTGAGAAGACCTCCGTCACACTGCTGGGCCTCGGCGCGATGGGCACCGCGCTGGCCCGTGGCTGGCTTGCCGCCGGCCATCCGCTCACCGTCTGGAACCGCACCCCGGCCCGCGCCGCGGCGCTCGCCGCCGAGGGTGCGAGGGTCGCGGACAGCGCCGCCGAGGCGGTCGCCGCGAACACCCTGGTCGTCGTCTGTCTGCTGGACGACACCTCGGTCGGCGAGGCGCTGACCGGCGCCGACCTGGCTGGCCGGGACCTGGTCAACCTGACCACCAGCACCCCTGCCCAGGCTCGTGCCCGCGCCGAGTGGGCCGGTGAGCGCGGCGCCCGCTACCTGGACGGCGGGATCATGGCTGTCCCTTCGATGATCGGCGTCCCGGAGGCCGGCGGCTACGTCTTCTACAGCGGCTCGCGGGAGCTGTTCGAGCGGCACCGGGAGACGTTGGAGGTCCCGGCCGGCACCACCTACGTCGGCGCGGACGCCGGTTTCGCGGCCCTGTACGACGTGGCCCTGCTCAGCGCCATGTACGGGATGTTCGCCGGGGCCGCGCACGCCTTCGCCCTGATCCGCAAGGAGGACATCGCCCCGGCGTCGCTCGCCCCGCTGCTCGCAGACTGGCTCGTCGCGATGGCTCCGGCAGTGCACCAGACCGCCGATCGGCTGCGGAGCGGCGACTACACCAAGGGCGTCGTCTCCAACCTCGCCATGCAGGTGGCCGGCACGCCCACCTTTCTGAGCACCGCCGAGCAGCAGGGCGTCAGCCCGGAACTGCTCAGCCCCTACTTCAAGCTGATGCGCCGCCGTCTGGCCGAGGGCGGCGGCGAGGAGGACCTGACGGGTGTGATCGACCTGCTGGTGCACTGACCGGCCGCGACGCAGCCGCGTCAGGGTCGGCCATCGGTCGCGACGCACACCCCGTTTAGGACGGTGAGGTCCGCGCGGTGCGGTGGGGCCGACAGCAGGGCGAGGACGTCGGCGGGGGCTGGGCCGTCGGCGGGAGGCGGAGCGGCGAGGGCGGCCTGTGCGCCGGCGTCGTCCCTCCAGGCCTCGGTGACGTGGACCGTATCCGGGTCGGCTGTGTCCTGGCTGATCAGGTAGATCTCGCAGCCCGGGAAGCCGCGCGGCCTCTCCGCGACCCTTAGCAGGACGGCGGCAGTTCACCGCCCCTGCCCGGGCGCGCGGTCATGGTCATCAGTCGGCCGATCATGCTCAGACCAGGGTGGAGATGCAGAACGGGTGGCCGGCAGGGTCCAGCAGGACCCTCCACCGATCAGGTTGCGGCTGAGCCGCGGGCTCGACGGCGTCAAGGGCCGGCAGCCGGGCCGCCTGGCGGACGGTGCGCAGGGCCCTGGACTCCGCTTGGCCGGAGCCGCGCGGAGGCTTCCGCCGCGGCTGTCGACGCTGGATCCGTGCAAGGCGGTGATCGACAGGATTCTCTGGGCCGACCTGGATGCGCGCGCAAGCAGCGGCACACGGTCACCCGGATCTTCCACCGGCTGATCGAGGAGCACGGCGCCGACGTGTCCCACCCGATGGTCAGGCGGGCCCGTCCGCTCCCGTTGAGGCGGTCACGGCACTTTCCCCGCAGCGCAACCATGAGCGGCCCTCAGGCATCATGATCACCAACCAGGCATCCACGAGAAGGGGCATCCGTGCACGCAGACAGGCGCTGGGCCAGATCCGCCGTCGCCGCCGCGGGGGCGGTGATTGTCTTCACCACTGCCTGCGAGGGGCCGTCAGCCTCGGCAGACGGGGACAAGGGCAACCCCTCGCCCGGAGCTTCGGCGCAGGTGACGCGGACGCACAGCCCTCCGGCGGCCACGAAGAGCTCGCCGAACCCCGGCTTCGCGGCCTTCCAAGGCAAGCCCTGCCCAAAGCTCACCGCTGTCGACAAGAGCAACGGCTACCAGATCACCACGGTCGCCAGCCCGCGCGAAGGCATCACCGTCCATCCCGGCGGCGAACCGCAGACCGTCCTCGTCAAGCTCTGCAACACCACCGGCAAGGAACTCCGCGACATCGCGCTCTCCGCGCAGGTCGAGTGGAACTACGCGGGCGAGCGGCCGCCCAAGCTGACGGTGGAACGACGTGAGGCCCCCGATGGCGACTGGCACCCCGTCGAGCTGGTCATGGCCAACGACTACCAGCCGTTGACCGGCGCTTCCGGTGCGCGGGACCTGCCCCCTCACGGCACCCGCACCGTGGAGTACCGGATCAGCGCCGCCGAGGACGCCCCCGCAGGCCAGGGAGGGTTCGATATCCATGCCGTCCGGGCCGACGCGGACCCGCTCGATATGGAGGACATGCGGGGCGGCGGCAGCGGAGGATTCCCGCTCACCACCGACCCTCGCGAGTGATGGGCCCGACGGCATCCCACCTACGGGGTCCACTGGGAATCCCCACGATCGGGTGCGGGGCCCACACACGACGAGAGCAGGCCAGTGAATTCCTTCGGCCCCCACCTCGACGGCTCGCCGTCCTCACGGGCGGCGAGCCGTCTCACGACCCGGCGGTGGCCGGGCTGCTGCCCGCGCCGCTGGAGGACTTGAACACCACGATCCTTCTGCACGAGCGGGGTGCGCATATGCCAGTTGGGCGGCCTACAGGATTCCTGTGGGTTGCCCTTCCGCTTCGGCGGGACTCTCGTGTCGTGACCATCACCTATGGTTCCGAAACGGACGCGGAGGGCGGCATGGGTGACATCCTGCATGTCCCGCACGGCCGCGACACCATCGAGTGCGCCACGGCGTATCTCGGCTGGCCCGTGGCCATCGGGCACCGCCACCGTACGGGCTCAGGCTGCACCTGCCAGGACTCCGACTCGCAGGCGCCCTGCGCCACTCCCAGCACCCACCCCTCGGAGGCTGCCGTCAGGCCGCTGGAGCGAGGCGAGCTGATCGAGTCCGGTCCGCGCCGCCGGTACTTCAAGCCGTCTCCGGAGGCGATCGCGGAGCGGACCAGCCTGCTCGCGCCTGGGGCAGCAGACGCTACCCCATCGACAATCCATTGTTTCCTGAATTCAGGACCCTGTGTACTATCGGGGGGTGCTGACAGTCGCCCCTGACATCGAGGTGCTGGCCCGCTTCGGCCGCGCCCTTGCCGATCCGATCCGCTGCCGGATCCTGCTCGCCCTGCGCGAGGCCCCGGCCTACCCCTCCGATCTCGCCGAAACCATCGGCGTCTCCCGGACGCGGCTTTCCAACCACCTCACCTGCCTCCGGGACTGCGGCCTGGTCGTTGCGGTGCCCGACGGCCGTCGCACCCGCTACGAGCTGGCCGACGCTCGCCTGGGCCACGCGCTGGACGACCTGCGCCAGGCCGTCGTGGCAGTCGAGAACGACAAGACCTGCGTGGACGCGGAGACGAAGGGTTGCTGCTGATGACCTCCATATGCTGCCGCCCGGGATGTGTCAACTGCACCCCGAGCGTAAAGGCCGGGAAGTGAACGGCTGGGCCTGGGCGGCACTCGCCCTCTACCTCGCCTGGGCCGGGACCGCCTTCGGTATCCGTGCCGCACTCCAGCGGCGCCGTACCGGCGACGCAGGATTCCGAGGCATCTCCGGCCGCCCCGGCACGGCCCCCTGGTGGGCCGGCATTCTTTTTGTCACCTCCCTGCTCGGTGGCGCCGCCGCCCCGGCGGCAGCCCTCAACGGGCTGCACGCCCTGCCCGGTAGCGAAATCACGCCGGTGCAGTGGACGGGCCTGCTGCTCTCCCTGGCCGGGATGGCCTTCACCCTGGCCGCGCAGACGAACATGGGCGCCTCGTGGCGGGTGGGCGTGGACGTCGGCGAGCGCACCACGCTGGTCACCGACGGACTCTTCGCCCACGTCCGCAACCCGGTCTTCACCGCCATGACCGTCACCGCCGCGGGCCTGGCCCTGATGGTGCCGAACTGGATCGCCGTCTTGGCGCTGGTGGCCCTGGTGGCGGCCGTTCAGCTGCAGGTCCGCGTCGTCGAGGAGCCGTACCTCGCGGCCGTGCACGCAAAGGCTTACGCCGCTTACACCGCCCGGACCGGACGGTTCCTTCCCGGTATCGGCAGGCGAACAGCCTGACCGGGAACAAGCAGGGGCAACCACGGCGGGCAGCCGCAATGGCTGCCCGCCCTTGTCATTCCTCGTCGGTTGCGCCCGGTTCACGAAGAGGCCACAGACCCCAGGCAGGTCCGGGAGCTGGAAGGAGTACCGGCCGAGCATGTTGATGTGGTGCCGCGCGAATGGCGAAAGCCGGGCCACGTCCTCGTCACGGACGTCGAATCCGTCTTCCAGCAGCCGGTCCTTCGCGTACAACCTGGGCTGATCGGGGGCAGACACATGATCCGGCGGATCCAGTCCCAGCCGCAGCGGAATGATCGGCGTGGGGGTTGGCACGGGAGCACCACTGCCCCGCCTGGCAGACCTGGAGGGGAAGCGCACATGCGTAGTACTCAACCAGCACGGCTGTTGATCGCCACCCTCACGCTGCTGGCCGCGTGCACGGCGCATCGGTCAGCGGATGCGCCCAGCCCACCGCCGGCCACGTCCCGGTCTCCGGCCGGTCAGCCGGCCGGGCCCGACCGTACGGACGCCTCGGCGGGCACCGCGACCAACCCGCGGTCGATCCGGTGCGGTCCGCACGAGGCGCACATCGAGCAGCCGGTCCGCCGCTCCGCCGACGATGTCGTGGTCGGCCCGCTGAGCTGGCCGGACCTGAAGACCTGGGCCACCGCCGACCCCAGGGACTTCGCCGTATCCGGCGACGACTTCAAGATCGGCGTCCAACTCCGGGCCGGCACAACCGTCACGGTCGCCGTCGCCCCCGAGGCGCGGGCGTATGCCGGTCTGAACTACGGCCAGGCATGGTCCTACAGCCCCGCCCAAGCCGTCACCTTCCACGCCTGCCCGAACACCGACACCACCTTCATCGGCGGCTTCCATGTCGAGGGCCGCCGGTGCGTTCCCCTCGACCTCGCCGTCGGCGACGCAACTCCCACCCGCATCGTGGTCTCGTTCTTCAACGGCCCCTGCCCTCGGAGCTCCAGCGCTCGGCAGAGTTCATGAGGACCGCCGCTCAGCCGTCGGCCGGCAGGGCGCACCCCAGCTCCGTGCGGGCGTACAGCACCACTCCGGGCCCGGTGCAGTATGTCCGCCTCCAGTACGGCCCGCATGCGCGGCCGGTGCGGGGCCACGGCCGGCGTCCAGTACGCCTCCACCGTGTCGGCGATCGCGTTACGCAGCCGTACCGGGCCACTGGCGAGCGCGGCCGGCCGTGGCGACAGCGGCCGGCCCGTGTAGGCGGTCCGTACTTCGGCCGGCGCCTTGTCCGGCGGGATGGCCCGCACCCGGGCCGGCCGATGCCGTCCGACGTGCCGTCACGCCGCTTTCGTGGCCGGCAGCCGGCGGGTGAAGGCAAAGCCGGCCAGGGTGATGGCGCAGGCCGCGAGGACGCCTGTCTTGAGACCGACGAGCTGGGCCGCCGTGTACTCCTCGACCAGGGCGTCGGCCTCCTGCGGAGGGACGGACGTCCTGGCGAG
Organism: Streptomyces sannanensis; assembly: GCF_039536205.1. Classification (GTDB taxonomy): domain Bacteria; phylum Actinomycetota; class Actinomycetes; order Streptomycetales; family Streptomycetaceae; genus Streptomyces; species Streptomyces sannanensis. Next base: position 5,616,406 of record NZ_BAAAYL010000001.1, read on the forward strand.
GGCGGTGCGGACGTCGTCGGCGCGGACGAAGCCGATGCCGGACTCGATCCGGATGGCGGTCTGCTGCTGGACGGCTTCCGAGATCCGTGGGTCGGCGGCGACCAGCGAGCCGAACGCCGCGGTGAGCGCGCCGATCAGGACGGAGCCGATGAAGGCGGTGCCGAGTGACGAGCCGAGGTTCTGCGCGGTGTACTGCAGGCCGCCGACCTCGCTGCGGTCCACCTCACCGACGCTGGACTGGACGATGTTGCCGAGTTGGGAGGCGAGCAGCCCCATGCCCAGGCCCAGCAGCCCCATCGCCCAGGCGAACGACATGTCGTCGATCTTGGGCTGAAGGGTGGCGAGCAGCCACAGGGTCGAGGCCATGAGGACCAGCAGGCCGGCCCTGACCACGGTTCGGGGCGAGGCGAGGCGTCCGAGCAGCGGTCCGCTCATGGAGGCCACGAGCATGGTGGCCGACACGGGCAGCAGCCGCAGGCCGGTCTGGAAGGCGTTCATGCCCTGGACGACCTGGAGGTAGAGGGGGATGGCGAAGAACAGCCCGAGCAGGATCAGGTTCTGGCTGAGCAGCATGGCCAGACCCGAGCGCAGGGTGGGGATCACGAACAGCCCGAACCGTACGAGGGGCACCCGGCCGTGTGCCTCCCGGCGTCTTTCCCAGGCCTCGAACAGGGCGAGGAGGGCGATGCCGGCGGCGATGACGAAGGGGGTCGGGGAGAAGCCGAAGACGGTCACCGGGGGGTTCCTCGGCTTCAGCCAGCCCCAGGAACTGCTCTGGAGAATGCCCAGGACGAGCAGGAACAGGCCCGCCGCCGACAGCAGCGCGCCGAGTCCGTCGAGCCGTGCCCGCTCCCGCGTGCCCGGGGCCGGATCCGGTGGGATCCAGCTGATCACGAGCAGGATGGCAGCCACCACCACGACCTCGCCCGCGAAGACCAGCCGCCAGGTCAGATAGGTCGTCACCCAGCCGCCGAGCAGTGGCCCGACCGCGATCCCCGCTCCGGCGAGCCCGCCGATCACGCCGTAGGCGACGGCGCGGTCCCTTCCTTGGTAGGCGCCCGCGACCAGGGCCGCCAGGGCCGGCAGCACCAGGGTGGCGCCGAGTCCCTCGATGACCGACCAGCCGAGTGTCAGTACCCACAGCACCGGAGCGACAGCTGTGATCGCCGAACCGATGGCGTAGACGACCAGCCCGGTCGTGAACATCCGGCGGCGCCCGAACAGGTCACCGAGCTTCCCGCCGGTGATCATGAATGCGGCCATGACCAGTGTGTAGAGGGTGATCACGGCCTGGATGGCGGTCACCTCGGTGTTGAAGTCCTCGACCAGCCGACTGATCGACACATTCATCACCGAGGTGTCCAGCACCATCAGGAACTGCGCCGTCCCCAGCACAGCCAGCGGCCTCCACTTTCCCACCGAGCCTCCAGGAGCGGGTTCCCCTGTCCCGGCTCGGACAGGGTCGATGTCCTGCACAGCAAGCTTGGGGCCACCGCGGCGGCTGGGACGGGAGCGGCACTCCGGTCCACGACTGGGCTGGTCCTTCTCCCCGTCGCGGTCGCCGTCACCGTCGGCGCGCACCTGGGCTCGCATCTCGTCACCCGCCTTGGCCGGCGCCCGGTGGGGTCGCTCGCCTTCGTACTGGCGGCCGTCGGCGCGTGCCTGCTGACCGGGCTCTCCGCCGACAGCAATGTCCGGACCGCGCTCGTACCCGGCTTCGCGCTGCTCTCGTTCGCCCTCGGCGCGGCCTTCGTCTGCGCGACCACGGCCGCCATGAACGGCTTGCCGCACCGGGACATGGGGCCGGCCTCGGGCCTGGTCAGCGCCTCCCATGAACTGGGCGCGGCACTCGGCGTGGCGGTCATCTCCACCGTCGCCGGCACGGGCCTCGAGGGCGAGGGCGCGGGTCCGGTCCCCACCGGCGGTTTCGGCGACGCCTTCACCGCGTGTGCGATCGTCGCGGCGGCGGTCGCCGCGCTGGGGACACCGCTGCTCCCGGCGGGCCGTCCCGACCCGGGGCAGGGGCCGGTCATGGCGCACTGGGGGAGGGCCTGCTTGACCCTCACGCCACGTCAGGCTTCACAGTGCAGGGGAACGAAAGGCGATGGTATGAGCTACTCGGTCGGGCAGGTCTCCGGATTCGCGGGGGTGACCGTACGAACGCTGCATCACTACGACACCGCCGGACTGCTGACTCCCAGCGACCGCAGCCCCGCGGGCTATCGGCTCTACAGCGACGCGGACCTGGCCAGGCTGCAGCAGATCCTCTTCTACCGGGAACTCGGTTTCTCCCTCGAGGAGATCGGGGCCATCCTGGAGGATCCGCACGCCAATGCGCTCGATCATCTGAGGGAGCGGCACCGGCTGCTGACCGAGGAGATCGCCAAGCTGCAGAGGCTGGTCGAGGTCGCCGAACAAGCCATGGAGGTACGGCAGACGGGAGTCGAGCTGACTCCCGAGGAGCGGTTCGAGGTCTTCGGGGAGGTCGCCTTCGACCTCAGCTACGCGACGGAGGCCCACCTCAAGTGGGGGCGGAGCAAAGGCCATCAGGAAGCGATGGCCCGCGCCGCGACCCATACGAAGGCGGACTGGCGGCAGATCATGACCGAGGCCGCCGCATGGCGGACCCGGCTGATCGCCGCATTCGACTCCGCGGAGGACGCGGAGAGCGACCCGGTCATCGCTCTCGCCGAGGAGCACCGCCGGCACATCACCCGCTGGTTCACGCCCTGCCCACCGGAAATGCACTGCCGCATCGCCGACGACTACGTCGAGGACGCCCGTGCCTTCGCCTTGGTCGTACCCCCTTCCGAGCAGCGGCCCGGCCTGGCCCGGTTCCTGCACACGGCCGTCCACGCCAACGCCGGACGGCTTTCCGAGGAGTCCTGTGAAGATCCTGATCATGGCAGCCGGGTCCCGCGGTGATGTCGCCCCCTACACCGGTGTAGGCGTCCGCCTCCGGGCGGCCGGTCATGAGGTCGCGCTGGCCACGCACCAGAGCTTTGCCCCGATGGTGAAGGAGAGCGGCCTGGAATTCCGTGTGCTGCCCGCCGATCCCCGCACCGGTCCGCCCACTGCCGACGGCGAGAAGCGTGGTGGTGGGTCCCTGCTGCGCAAGGCGTCCGCCTTCGTCCGGGAGCTGGGCGCGGGCATTGCCGATGCCGCCGGGCAGGGTGCGGACCTGTTGCTGCTGTCCACCACGACGGCTCCGCTGGGCTGGCATGTGGCGGAGGCGATGAACGTGCCCGGCCTGGGCCTGTATCTGCAGCCGGTGGCACCCACCGCGGCCTTCCCGCCCGTGGTGGGCGGGGGAAGGTCCCTGGGCCGCTGGGGCAACCGGGCCGCGGGGCGGCTGTCGCTGCGGGTGGTCGACCGCATCCACGCGAGCGCGGTGAAGGAGCTACGGGCCCGGCTGGACCTTCCCCCCGCCGGCCCGAGGGCGGTCCGCCGCCGTCAGGAGAGCGCCGACTGGCCGGTCCTCCATGGCTTCAGCCCGGCCGTGGTACCCCGACCGCCCGACTGGCGCGCAGGCCTGGAGGTCGTAGGCAACTGGTGGCCCCACGTTCCGGAGGACCACGAACTCTCCGCAGAGCTCGAGGACTTCCTCCGGGCCGGCCCGCCGCCCGTGTTCATCGGCTTCGGCAGCATGGCCGGTGGCGAGGGGGAGCGGCTGAGCGATCTGGCCGTACGGGCACTGCGCCGGGCCGGGGTCCGCGGGGTGCTCCAGGCCGGCTGGGCAGGGTTGGCGGCATCCGGCGACGACGTGATGACCGTCGGCGAGGTGCCGCACGCCTCGCTCTTCCCCCGGATGGCCGCGGTGGTCCACCACGCCGGCGCCGGTACGGCGGCCGCGGGTCTACGGGCCGGGGTCCCGGTGGTGCCGGTGCCGGTGATGGCCGACCAGCCGTTCTGGGCCGGGCGTCTCACGGCGCTCGGCGCGGGCACGGACCCGATTCCCTTCCGGGAACTGTCCGTCGACCGGCTCGCGGAGGAGATCAGGCACGCGGTGGGGGAGCCGTCGTACCGGGACGGAGCAGCGAGGGCCGCCCGGCGGATGGGCGAGGAGGACGGCGCGGGCGCAGTGGCCGAGGCGGTCGCGAGGTTCTGCGCGTAGCCATGGGCCTTTCTCCCGGCCCCGACGATGGGTGGTCCGTTCCAACAGCCGGCCCGTCGTGACGTCCCGGGAGGACGGGACGGCGGGCCCATGTGCCCGGGACACCGGGCGCGGCACCGTAGGGAACGCACGGGGGTCCGGGACATGGGCGGGGAGAACCGCAACGGGGGCCGGACCCCTGTGCACGGCGACACCGCGCACGAACCTCAGGGGGAAGCAATGTCCGCACCACTCTCCGAACCGTTCACCGCCGGCATCGGGAACCCGCCGCCCAGGGCGGTCGCCGAGGGCCGGGGCTGGGCCTGGGGCGGGCTCGTCGCCGGGCTCGCCGGGCTGCTGCTCATCTTCGCGTCCGGGCCTCTTTACCCGTTCGAGGAAGCCGACATCATCGACAACGCGAAGATGGTGGCGCGCTTCGACGACGCCGCCATGTGGTGGGTGTTCGCCACCCAGGTCGCGTTCACCGTGGCCGCCTTCGGTGCGGTGATCTTCGGCGCCGGGCTGCGCCGCAGGCTGGACAAGCAGTGCCCGGCGGGAAGCCTGGTGCCGGTGACCGCGTTCCTCGGGATGGTGCTCGTCGGGGTGATGAGCCTCGTCGGGGCCGGCATGGGAACCGAGTTGTTCCACAACCTCCGGATGCGCGACAAGACCGACCCGGACACGATCATCGCGGAGGCGGCACAGATCGGGACGTACGGCTGGCTGTGGGCGGGGCTGCTGCTGACCGCCTTCGCACTGGTCGTCGCCGCTTTCCGGCAGGGCGCGGTGAGCCGGTGGATCGGTGTGGTCAGCCTGCTGTTCGGGCTGCTGCTCCTGGTGACGCAGCTGACCCCGTTCCAGTACATGGCGCTCTTCGTGGGCTTCCCCTATCTGCTGGTCCTGGGCGTGGCGTTCGCCTTCGGGCGGGTTCGTACCGCGGAGTGACACCATGACGGTGCCCTGGGATGCTTTGCCCGTGGGGGGAACAAGAGCATCGACCGGGAAAAAGCACGACATCGACGGCGGGGGCCACCGGGCCGCCGCCGTCGGCGTGCTCGTGACGGCATGGGGACTGGCCGCGACGGCCCTCGTGCTGATGGCCAGGGCGGGCGCGCCATGGACCTCGGACCAGTGGTACTTCCTCGTCGACACGGCGGACGCGCTGGTGTACGGGCTGGTCGCGGCCGTCGTACTGAACCGCAGGCTGCACCCGGTGGCCTGGCTCGTGGCGCTGACCGCCGTCGGCGGGGGCGTCGCGGCGGTCACCGCCCAGCTGGTGGCACTGCGGCCGGCCGACGAACTCCCGCCGTCCTGGGCGGTTCTGCAGGGCACGGCCTGGGTCCCGGGGACCCTCGCGCTGACCCTCGTCGTGCCGTATCTGGTGTCGGCCGGCCGGCCGGCGTGGCCCGCCAGGGCCGCGATGGCCGCCGGGACCGCGGTGATCGTCGCCTTTCTGGGCGTACGGCTGACCGATCCCTGGCCGTGGCCGGAGAGCGGCGAGCCGGTCGCGCCGCTGGCGGTACGCGACGAGAGCTGGGCCCGGCTCACCGAGCCGGTCCAGACCGGTCTGTTCGCGGCGGCTGTTGTGCTCGGGCTGGCCGCGGCGGCCCACGCCGCGTACCGCCGCTACCGCGATCCCGCGGCGCGCGGCCTCGGCTGGCTGGCCATCGGTACCGCGCTCATCGCGATCACGTTCCTGCCGCTGGTGCTCTGGCCGGAGAGCCACAGCCGACTGCTCGTACTCTTCACCCCGCTCACCCACCTCGCCTCCCAGGCGTTCTTCCCGGCAGCCGTCCTGGTCGCCGTACTGCGGCAGCAGCTGTGGGGCATCGACCTGGCGATCAGCCGGACCCTGGTCTGGTCGCTGCTCACCGGGATGCTGGTGGCCGGGTACTTCGTGACGGTGGCCGTGCTCGGGCTGGTGCTGCCCGGCGAGGGAACGCTGGGCCGGGTGCTGGCCACGGCCGCCCCCGCCGTCGGGATCCAGCCCGCCCGCGGCTGGCTGCAGCGCCGCGTGGACCGGCTCGTCCACGGAGAGGCCGCGGCCCCCGCGCTCAGCCGGGTCGGCCGCCACCTCGGCAGCGGGGCCACGCCGGAGGAGGTGCTGACCGGGATGGCGGAGAGCGTCGCCACCTCGTTCAACCTCGGCTCGGTGAAGGTCCTCGACTCCGAGGGAGAGCCGCTGGCCGTCGTCGGGGACCAGGACGTCCTCGGCGCCGACCTCCTCGAAGTCCCTCTCGTGGTACGTCAACAGGCCGCCGGGACCCTGCTGGTGACCACCCGCCCCGGCGAGCGCTTCGACCGGCGGGCCCGCGCCTCCCTCGACGAGGTCGCCCCGGTCGTCGCCACAGCCGTCCATCTCGCCGCCGTCACCAGGGCGTTGCGTGAATCACGCGGTCGTCTCGCCGCCGCCCGCGACGACGAACGCCGCGCCCTGCGCCGCGAACTGCACGACCAGCTCGGCCCGGCACTGGCCGGCATCGGACTCGGCCTGGCGGCCACCCGCAACCTCCTCCCCGCCGGGGCCGACGCCGCGGACACCCTGCTGGCCCGGCTCCGCACGGAGGTCGACGCCCAGGTGGAGGAGGTCCGGGTGCTCGCCAGGGGCCTGATCCCGCCGGTCCTGACCGAGCTGGGCCTCGTACCGGCGCTGCGCGAGCTGGTGATGCGGTACGAGGCGGACGGCCTGGCGGTGGTCGTACGCGACGAGGGCGGCCCGGACGTCCCACCGGAGGTCGCGGGCGCCGCGTACGCGATCGTGGCGGAGGCCATCCGCAACGTCTCCCGGCACGCCCGGGCCCGCACCTGCGTCGTCGAACTCGCCGGGCGCGAGGCCCTGACCGTGGCGGTCGAGGACGACGGCCACGGCATCGCGGAAGGCACCCGCCCGGGCATCGGCACCCAGTCCGTTCGGGAACGGGCCGAAGGCGTCGGCGGAACGGTCGGATGGGGCCCGGGCCGGGACGGCCGGGGCACCCGGCTCGTCCTCCGCGTCCCCCTCCAGGAACGGGCGGACCATGTCAACTGAGCACCCTCGAAGCGAACTTCTCACCGTCGTCGTCGTGGACGACCACCCGGTCTTCCGGATGGGTATGAGCGCATTGCTCGGCTCCCTTCCCGGCCTGTCGGTGGTGGCCGAGGCCGAGACGGTCGAGGGCGCGGTGGCGGCGGCCGAGGCACACACCCCGGACGTCGTCATCATGGACCTGCACCTGGGCGCCCAGGCCCCGTCGGGCGTCGACGCCACCCGCGAGATCCTGCGCCTCCGCCCCGCCACGGCCGTCCTGGTGGTGACGATGCTGGACGACGACGACTCGGTGTTCGCCTCGATGCGTGCCGGGGCCCGCGGCTACCTCCTGAAGGGCGCCGCCCCCGCCGAGATCGACCGCGCGGTACGGGCGGTGGCCAACGGCGAGGTGATCCTCGGCCCAGCGGTCGCCTCCCGCGTCATGGCCTACCTGACCGGTCTGCACGCCCCCGGCGCGGCCCCGGTCGCCCTCCCGGAACTGACCGCCCGCGAACGCGAGGTGCTGGACCTGGTCGCCCGCGGCCTCGACAACCTGGCGATCTCCCGCCGCCTGGTACTCAGCCCGAAGACGGTCCGCAACCACCTCTCGAACATCCTCACCAAACTCCAGGCCGCGAGCCGTGCGGAGGCGATAGTCCGCGCCCGTCAGGCCGGCCTGGGCGGCCCCTGATCACGCACCCCGGCCGAACCCCCGGAACGGCTCATGGATGAGCGCTGCGAGCGTTGTGGTTTACGAGGACACGTACGGGTCGGAAACGGCAGGATTTGGGGCTGATGCCGGATTCTGTCTCAAGGCCGTAGAACACCTCCTCGTGATGTTCACGGAGGCGCGCCTGCGATTCGGTCAGGCAGCAACCCGCTGCGAGGACTGCGGCTCATACATGGCCGTGGCTGGAGTCTGTACACACTGCGATTGGGAAGACCCAAACTACCAACCCACCGAGCGCCAGCCAGTCTCAGACGAGGAGAGGGCGAGGCGCATGGCAACTCCGTGCACTCCGAGCTCGGACATCTCAACGTTCATGAGCCCCCACGACCTCTGACAGAGGCGATATGTCTGGTAGCCGTACAGCAATGGAGTACAGCAACCAGGCGGGCCGCAGATGACCGACCATGCCCCCGGGAAGCCGTCCGACCAGCTCAGGAGACCTCAGCGACCGTCCCGCCCGTAGTTCGCATCGAGGGGTTGGGTCGGCCGGCGAGTTGACTCAGCCATTAAGACTCCGCCGACCTCACGGGTACGCTGTTCACGATGAGGTCGTCCGCACGGTAAAGGGCGTGCCCCGGGGTGCGATTTGGGTCGCCTGCCTCATCACCCAGCCGCTCCACCAACTCCGCGGGCCCGTGCCACTGTCGTGCCATGACAGACGGGGAACCACGGGGAATCCGAGTGTCTGACGGACACTCAGCCGTACTCTGGCCGATGCCAGGAACTTGCAGGTCACCCATGTGATCGCCCAACCTCGCTCCTAAAGAGGTTGTAGGAAGCGGTGGGTTGTCTCTTGTCAGCCCGCGCTCGTCCATGCATCTGGGCGGGGCACCAGCACTGCGGAGACCACCGTGTGGGACGAGGTCATGACATCTCCCACGAAGCGCAGGCGTCCGATGTCGAGTCGGCGCAGTGCCAGACCGTGGTCGGCGGCGACGACGAGAGAGACCGCGAGCAGAAGAAGTCGCCACAGGGCCATCACCGGGCGGCGCATTGCACGGGGCAGCTCCGTCAGGGAGGCGTGTAGTCGCTCGCAGTGGAACGGGACGTGGCGCTGCTCGTCGGACAGGATCCGCCCCGCCACATCCGCAGTGAGCGCGTCGTCGGTGCCATCGCGCAGCGCCCGGTAATAGCGCAGCGCCACTACTTCCGCGATCATCAGCAGCAGCAGCTCCATGCGCAGGCTCATGAGACGCCGCAGCCGTACGAAGACCGCGTCGCTCCAGTGCCCAGTCAACGTGGGCATGCCCCCCGCAGCCAGCAGCCGAGCAAGCAGACGGGCGTGGTTCTGTTCCTCGGCGATGAAGAGCCGGACCGCCTGCCCGTAGTCGGCGTCGCCGGCCTGGTCCGCTTTGCCGACGAGGTTGGCACCGTCACCGTCCTCGCCGACCTGGAAGCGCTGGATGCTGGCCCACACCGCGGGATGCAGCGTCGCGCTTTGCCCCCAGTCCGGATCACCCTGGGCACGCCTGCGCTCACACTCGTCCTCGAACCGCCTGGTCCACTTGGCGAAGTTGCCCGTATGCACCCGGTCTCCCCTCTCCGGAACACAGCCAACGTGCCCCGGAGAGGGACGACGCAGGCGGACACCGAACCGTTCCACTACTGCCAGGCGCCCACAGTTCACAGATTCACATGCGCGCGCCGGGCGAGAGGCCTGCCGGTCCCCTCGTGAACGGCCACTTCCCAGTGCAGGTTGACATCAGCAGCTGACATCAACGTCGTCGGACAATGATGGATCCGGGTAGTCATGGGTGGATCAGCAACCGCCCTGGAACACGACTACGAGCAGCCCACGCGCTCCGTTGATCGAACTCCTAAAGCGGTACTCGGCCGACCGTGGACTATCCGTGGAATCGTCCCGCCTGATCTGCCACGTCCAGGGCCGTAACCTGCGACGTTGCCCAGGTCCCAAGGGCCTCCGGAGCCGTGTGCGGAGAAGCCCCGGACTCAGTCCGGGGCTTCTCATCGTCGTTGGGTGTGCGTTGCTCGCTAGCCGAAGGCATCCGCCGGCAGCACGGGGCTGCCAGCGCGGGTTTCCGGAGGACTTGGACCCGGCAGGCGGCGACCGCGGCTTTCCGCTACGCGCAACGTGTCCTGCAAGGTTCCCGAGAGGTCCGTTGCCAGGGCCCGCAGCTCTTCCGGGTCGGTCTTCCTGTCGCCGATCACGTCGGACGCGTGATCCAAGAGTACGGCCGCCAGGCCGAGCTGTATCGCCGAGGGCGACCTGTGTGTCCGGACCGTGTACGAGTTCCTCGCCGACGGCCGGCCCGTGCAATTGTCGACGAGTTGGGAGCCGTACGACCTCACCGGCGGCACTCTCGTCGTACTGCCTGAGGGTGGGCCGCATGCCGGTGTGGGTGTCGTGAACCGTATGGCCGCGATTGGGATCACTGTCAGCCATGCGGTGGAGCAGCCGGAGCCGGCGCAGGCGAGTGCAGAGGAGGCGTCACTCCTCGGGATCCAGAAGGGCTCCCTCGTGACGCACATCCGGCGGACGTACTACAGCGATGAGGGGCGGCCCGTGGAGACGGCCGACATCGTCGTACCTGCTGCGCTGTGCGAGATCGTCTATGAGGTGCCTGTCAGCCGACGGCAGGATTAGTTGGCTGCGCGGGTGCAGGCGTGGTGCGTCCGCCCGCCAGTCCGGTTTCCCACTGGTGTGCTGGGTGCGGTGCGTGGGTCAGGACCACCCCCGACCTTCGGGGCCTGTCCGGGCAGCGGCATCATGCGTTCCATGACTTCCGGAACCGGCTCAGCTCCGATCGAGAGCACTCACGTCACGGCCGCCGCTGAGGGCGCCGCGCTCGTCTTCACATGGGATGCCGACGCGCGGATCGAGGTGCGGAACCTCGGGGGAGAGGTCGTCATCGAGGCGAATGCCGTGGGTCTCAGGACGCTTGCCGGGCATCTTCTGGTGCTGGCCGGCGAAGGAGTTCCGGATGGAGCCCATCTGCACCTCGAAGACAGCAACGGACTGGAAGACGGGTCCGTCGGCCTGGTCTTGGAGCGCAGCGACGAAGAGTGAGCGGGCCGCTTGTGGTCGTCGCCGGAGCTGTCATCCAAAACTGACATCAACGACGGCAGATGGCAGCGGTCGTACGCGGCTTGTCGTGGCAGGGGTGAGCAGCAGCCCGCCCCCAGCAGCGGCATGATGGGCGAACTTACAAAGCAGATGTCGGCGGTTCGAAACCGTCCGCGCCCACCAGCCCAAACGCCCCAGCAGCGACTCGCTGCGGGGGCGTTGACGGCAGAACTTGGCGGCAGCCGCGGCATGGGCCTCCCATTGCGGACCCCGCACCGACGGTCCCACCCTGTATTCTCGACCACCAGAAAGGTGCCTTGCTCTCTGCAGCGGATGCCGCCGCTATGCCCCTGCCGCGCGGCCGCCCCGGACCGGGACCGTACGGGCCGGCGGGTCACCCGGCTGCACGCGGAACTGGGAGGTCAGTTCCCGACCCGTGCTGGCCAGCACCCACTGCCGGTTCACGACCCGGCCACCGACCTCGAACTCGTTCCGCAGGACGGGAAGTTCGAGCATGCGGGTGAACCACTCCGCCGCGCGCTCCGCGAGGAAATCGGGCGTTCCGGAACTCTCGATCGCCGTTTCCGGGTTCCGCTCCAGCGTGTACAGCTGATCACGGAATTCGCCTCCGACGAGACGGGAGCCGGTGAAGAACGCGCCCACGGTGAGAATGTGTGCTTCCGGATCGGAATCGGGATCGTAGAGCTCCAGGGTGACCATGAGTTCGGTGCGGTTCTCGAAGACCGCGAAGCTCGCGAAAGTGTCGTCGGGATCGCAGGACCACGCGCCGGATTCCGCCCGCTCACGGAGAGCGGCGAGAAAGCGAAGCCCCCCTCGGTGGCCTCCAGCTCCGGGTCGGGCTCGAACCAGACGGGGCCGGGGATTTCGTGCTCGTTCATGACGCTGCTGCCTCGCAAGGCCCCGGAAAGGGGCCGTGAATGAAGTGACCTCCCCGCGCGCGGCCCGGCCCCCGGCCGGGCCTGCGCTCCTGACAGGGGCCTGGCCTCACGTGTCCGTCCCCGCACCCGCGGGGATGGTCCTTACAGCGGCCGCGGGGTGTGCGTCACCCGCAACTGCTCCCTGCGCCTGCGGGGGATGGTTCTTGCTCGCCCGTAACACGGCGGTATTCTGACAGAGAGTCAAAGCCGCGCGCTCAGGCGTGCCTTTGCTGCAGGCCACTCCTCGGCGAGCAGGGAGAAGTAGACCGTGTCCCGCCAGGTGCCGTCCGGGCGTCGGCGGTGGCGGCGCAGTACGCCTTCGCGCTGGGCACCGAGGCGGGCGATGGCGGCCTGTGACCGGTGGTTCATGTGGTCCGTCTTCAGTTGGACGCGTCCCATGCCCAGTTCTTCGAAGGCGTGCGTCAGCAGCAGCAACTTCGTCTCGGTGTTGACGGCCGTTCGCCGGAACGCATGGCCGTACCAGGTCCAGCCGATCTCCAGACGCTCGTTGGGCGCGTCGATGTCCATGAAGGTGGTCCAGCCGGCCGCCTGCCCGGATGCGCGATGGATCACGGCGAACGGGACGTACTCGCCACGCTCCGCGGCTTCGAGTAGTGCGCCGAGCTTGGCCCCGAGCTCCTCTTGCGTACGAGGGGTCGGCCCGCCCTGCCAGCGCCAGACCTCGTCGTCCCCGCCTCCTGCCGCGAAGAGTTCGCCGAGATGTTCCATCGTCAGCGGTACGAGTTCCACGTGGTGGCCGGTCAGTCTTACGGGCTGCGGTGTCTTGGCGGGCATGGTTCGACACCGTAGCCACTTGGGGGTCGCGGTGCCCGGCCGGGAAGCCCCGGTCGGGCACCGCGTGAGTCTTCTCTCACTGTCGGCCGGTCGGACCGGCTCAGCAGCCACCCGGGGCGACCGCGTCGATGCGGCCACCGAAGTCGCCCAGGTACCTGGAGCGCCAGTCACCGGGGTTGACGGTGCGCCGCTCGGCGGTGCCGTCGCCGTGGTAGTCGATGAAGCAGGCAGGGGTGTTCGCGTTGAACGACCCCACATGGTCGTGGAGGTTCGGCGGCATGTCGCGGTAGCCGCTGTTGGCGGTCCACTCCCAGGTGTCGCCGGAGAATCCTTCCTTGCTCCAGAAGCAGATGGATCCTCCGCTGCAGGGCGGTGGGCCGGCCGGGGCGGCGGCCGCGCCTGAGGCGGGTACGAGGAGGGCGGTCAGGGAGAGGACGGCGGTGCAGGACCAGGAGCGCAGTTTCATGGCGGTTCTCCATGGTTGTTCGGAAAGATCAGGGTTGAGGTGACATCGACGAAATGTCGATGCCTTTTCATGATCCCGATGTCATTGCCGAACTCACCAGGTGTAGCCGCCATTTATCACTCGAAGGGGGACGTCCGGTGGCGCCCCGGCACCGGACGCCGTCATCGGCCGCCCAGGACGCCGCGTTCCCGCTCGGTGAGGGGCGGGCTGCTCAGGCGCGGGAGCAGCGGCCCGCGCAGGACGGCCAGCAGCACCTCCGGCCGGAGCAGCGCGGTGGCCGGGGCCGACAGGGTCATGACGTCGAACAGCGCCTTCGCGACCAGGGGACGGCCCGTCGCGGTGAGCATGAGACGGTCCAGGTATCCACGCAGTGCCCGGGCCGCCGCGCCGGGCTGCTTTCCGACCGCCCCGGGATAGAGGATGTCCTGCCCGGTCGCGAGGTCCCAGGCGACGCTCACGGGGCGGGCGATCGCGCGCTGCACACGGCGCGCGGTCCCGGCGGACCTGAGTCCGTGAGCGCGCAGTTCGTCGCGCAGCGCGAGTACGCCCTGGGCCGCGACCGACATCCCGTGCCCGTAGACCGGGTTGTACGTGGCGACCGCGTCGCCGATCGCGATGAATCCCTCGGGCCAGTCCCGGACCTTCTCGAAGTACCGCCGCCGGTTGACCGTGCTCCGTGTGACGACGACGTCGGTGAGGGGCTCGGCGCGGGCGATGAGTTCGCCCACGACGGGGTGGCGGACCCCGCGGGCGAAGTCCTCGAACTCGGCCACGGAGTCGGTCGGTTGTCCGTTCCGGGTGCCCGAGAGGGTGACCAGCCAGCGCGCGTCCTCGATGGGGACGATGGTCGCCGTCTGTCCCGGGCGTGGCTCGCGCGCGTCGGCCTGCACATTGACGACGGGGTAGTCGGCGGTGCCGTCGGGGGCGCGGAAGATGCGGGTGGCGTACGCCAGACCGGAGTCGACCTTCTCCTCACGGACCGGTCCGACGCCCAGTCCGCTCAGCCAGACGGGTGCCCGTGAACCGCGGCCTCCGGCGTCGACGACCAGCGCGGCCTCCAGCAGTTGCTCGCCGCCGTCGGGGGTCCGGACCCGGACGCCCGACACCCGGCCGGAACTGCCTTCGAGGCCCAGCGGTTCCGTACGGTCCCGGACGGTGATGCGCGGGTCGGTCATGACCAGTTCGCGTACGGTCCAGTCGAGCAGGTCACGGCTGCAGGCGAGCACGAACTGCATCTCGGGCCAACGGCGGAACCAGCCCTGCGCGGACATCGACACCAGCCCGGTGGGCAGCGGAATGCGGCGGGCGCCCGCGGCCAGCAGCCTCTCGGTGAGGCCGGGCAGGAGGGATTCCATCGCTCGGGCTCCGCCGGACCACAGGAGGTGGGCGTGGTGTGCCTGGGGCAGGCCCTTGCGGGGCACCGCCCCGGTCGGCAGGGCGTCGCGCTCGACGACGGTCACGTCGTCGGCGAACCCGCTGAGGGCGGCGGCGGCCAGCATGCCGGTCAGTCCGCAGCCGATGACGACGGCTCGCCGCGGGGCCGTGTTCCGGCGGGTTTCGACAGGTGCGCTCACGGGTGGGCCGCTTTCTCACTCGGCAGGGCGCGGGCCGCTGCGACGATGGGGGAGTGGCGCAACGCGAGGGACATCCGGACAAGATCACGGTGTCCCTCGTCCGCCCCGGTGGGGTACGCCTCGGCGGCGCCGATGATCTTTCCCTCGGGGTCGGCCGATCGTGCCTGGAGCGCCGCCACCAGCATCGCGGCGTCCGCGACGGCCCCGGCCTGTTCCGGATCGGCCCCTGCGCCGACGGCCTCTTCGTGGGCCCGTGTGCGCAGCGCGCGATCGAAGTACGGGTAGAGGTTGAGAATGCCGTCGTGGATGTCCGACTCGCGCTGGGTGACCCGGAGGATCGCCGGTGACCACCAGGAGATCCGCACCGGCCGGGGGCCGTGGGGCGCGCCGGCGCGCAGTTCGCGCCAGAGCTCCCCGAGCTGCCGGTACGTCGTCCAGGCGCTCCACTGGTCCGACAGCCGCCCGCCGATCAGGGGCAGTACGAAACCGATCGCGCAGAGCAGCGCCGCGGCTGACGCCAGCGGCGGCGCCGCGTTCGTGCTGAGGAAGTCGAGGTCGTGTCCGGCCCAACGGGCGAAGACCGCGGTGAACTTGGTGACGTCATAGCCGAGATTGAAGACGTACCCGAGCACGATGGTCACCAGACCCGCCCGCAGCCAGCCGTGGACGCGCCGCGACCAGCGCAGGCACAGCACGGTCATGGCGACGGCCGCGACCGTGTGCGCCACGAGGTACAGCACGATCATCTCGCGGATGTACGGGGTCGTGGCGTAGTACGTGTCCAGGTCCCGCAGTCGTTCCTCGGGGGCCTCGCCGAGGCAGAACAGGGCCACCGTGGCCACGATCACCACGCTGTAGCCCGCGATCCAGCGGCGTGTGACGCGCCGTGTCTTCTCCGGCGGTCCGCCGCGCCAGTTCACCATCAGCACCAGGCATGACGTGCTGAAGGCGCTCAGGAGCGAATAGACGAGCGGGGCGGAGATGTTGCTGATGCCGGTGAGCCTGTTCACCTCGGCGATCGTCGGCGGCGCGGCGAAGAAGAAGACCGAGGCGGCGAGCAGGAGCAGGACACACACCGAGCGCAGCAGGGGGTCCCGCCAGGAACGCCGAAGCGCCGGAAGCTTGCACGCCAGGGCGAGCCCCACAGCGGCCGCCGGGATGTAGTAGTCCGGACCGTTCACCTGTCAGCCTTGTGGCTTCCGGTATCCCAGGGACGCCTCGATACGGCCCGCGACGGCGTCGCGCACGACCGGGCCGCGGGTGCGCGGACCGGCCAGCCGGGAACGGCACTTGCTCGCCAGCAGCAGCCCGAAGCTCTCGGCCTGCTGCTCGTCGCTCAGATCGAAGCGGGTACGGGCGGCCACCTTCAGTACGGTCGCCGCCACGTCGGCCTCGCCGGACAGCAGCCGGGCCGCGACTCCGGCGCCCTCGACGTGGTGGCTGCAGTGACCGGCGTGCATGTGCCATAACTCGTGCCCGAGAATGACGAGTTGATGGTCCGGAGCCGTGCGCTCCTCGATCACGATCAGGTCCTGGTCGGCCATGTCGAGCCACAGTCCGCTGGCCGTTCCCGGGGGGAACGAGGTCATGCGGTAGCGCACCGGCCGACCGCGGCGCCTGCTCATTCCGTCGCACAGGGCGGTGTACAGACGGGCCGGCTCGGCGTAGACGGGGAGGTCGAGTCCCGAGATCAGTTCCTCGCACAGCCGGTGCATTTCCTTGCCTCTGGCCACCGTTCTCCCCGTCAGTGATGTCTGAGGTGTCGTGATCCGCATCAGCTCTCGGGCCGCTTCACATTCTCCAGCAGCATGTCGAGCCACTCGGCGACCTTGTCCCGGTGCTCGTCCGTGGGCAACTGGGCCGCACGCCAGGCGATTCCCCGGACCCCGTGGTCCTGGAGAATCCTCTCCAGCGGAGCCTCCTGCTCGCGGTCCGCGAGTATCTGGAGGAACTCCTGCTCCTTGCGTTGCAGCGCGCCCACGAGAGCCTCGGGCTCCTCCGCGGTGAGGAACCCGGCGTGCACTGTGAAGAACCTCTGAATGGCGTCGCAGTGCTCCATGGTGGGCCGCCGGTCGCCGTTGATGAGGGCACCCGCCTGCTGGCGTGACATGCCCGCCCCGTCGGCGATCTCCTGCTGGGTGTACGGGCGGCCATTGGGCTTCAGGCGGGTCCTGCGCAGCAGGTCGAAGCGCTGGAGGAAGCGTGTCTGCAGATCTGGCCGGCCGGCGGGACGCCCGTCGAGCAGGGCCCTGACCGCATCGGCGGGAACGCCCGACGCCTCGGAGAGACGGCCCACGTCGAAGACCTCGCTGTGGCCGATGCCGAGCTTGTCTGCGAGCCTGGCGACGCGGGCTACGGTGGCCGGCAGAGGGTCCGTGGCCGCCGGGCTCGACACCGAGATGCCGTCTGTCACCAGTAGATCTCCTAGATCCCGCGATCCCTCCGCACGCGTGTGCGGCTGCCCCGGGAGGGTAACCGGTCTTCGCTCCCACGACCATGCCTTGCCACAGTTGTGGCGTGAATCAGGTGCTCAACGGCGGGTAATGCCACGATGGTTGACACTCGTCGCCTCCGGCATCAGGATCGCCGCACTGGTGGTGTGGCAGTGAGACCGCGGGGGGACCGTCCTGGTGGCGAATGACGTGGTGGTGGAGTGGCCCGGAGCCGCGGGACGCGGCACTACGAGGTACGACTGGTCCGTGGTCGCGGGCAGAGCGGAACGCGCCTATCTGCGGGACTACGCCACGATGATGGAGGCCGTTCCCTTCCCGTCCCTGGTGTTCGACCACCGTTGGGACGTCGTGCTCGGCAACTCGGCCTTCGACGAGCTCTTCCAGGGCATCGGGCCCCATCCGACGGCCATGCCGCGCCACAACTTCCTTCGCTTCGTCCTGTTCCATCCGGACGCGGGCTCCGTCCTCGCCGACCATGAGACGAGCTGGTGCCTGCCGATGCTGGCACAGTTCGCCGCGGCGATGGACGCCCATGGCGACGACCAGGGCCTGCAGGACCTCCGCCGGGACATCACACGGGACCCGATCATGGACGCCGCGTACCAGCAGGGGCTGCCGCGATGGGTCCGTTCCGTCGGCGCGGACGTCGTGCGCCAGGACGCCCCTCTCCGGCCGCTGCACCACCCGGACTCCGCACGGGGCCGGACCCTCTGCAGGGTCGTCAGCGAGTCCTCGCCGACCCTGGAGGCCCTGGGCTTCACCCGGATGACCCTGGTGTTACGGGAGCCCGCCCGCGTGGCGGGAGGCGACAGGCCGCGCCGCCGGAGCGCTGCGCGGCACGAGCGGTCCCATCTCCGTACGGTGCCGGCCCGCTGACCACCGGCTGCCCGCCGCGCCGCGCAGCCCCAGTGTCACCTCGAGCACCTTGTCCTCGCCGGCGGGCTTGTGGCCGTTGCGGTCCGTGTTGGTCGTCGACAGCCACAGGGCGTTTCTGCCCGGGACCTTCTCGACGGTGCGGAGCCGGCCGTACTTGTTGGTGTAGTACGCGACGGGGGTGCCCACGGTCGTGCCGCTGACCGGGATGCGCCACAGGCGCTTGCCGTGCATGGCGGCCATGTACAGGCTGCCGGCGGCGTAGGTGAGGCCGCTCGGTGAGGCCTCGTAGTTCTTCCACTGCGCCTTGGGGTTGGTCATTCCGGCGGTGGTGCAGGCCCCCTCCTTGCAGAGGGGCCAGCCGTAGTTCCTGCCGGGCCGGATGAGGTTGAGCTCGTCGTCGAAGTTGCCGATCTCGGACGACCACAGACGGCCCTGCGCATCGAACGCCAGGCCCTGCGGATTGCGGTGACCGTAGGAGTAGACGTAGTTGCCGAACGGATTGCCGGGCGCCGGCCGGCCGTCGACGGTCAGCCGCAGGATCTTCCCGTTCAGGGAGTTCTTGTCCTGCGCGAGAGCGCTCCGCAAGGCGTCCCCGGTGGCGGCGTAGAGATAGCCGTCGGGACCGAACTTCAGCCGCCCGCCGTTGTGGATGGTCTCGGTCGGGTTCTTCTTGATCCCGGTGAGCAGCGACCGGTAGCCGCCGAGCCTGGATCCGTCGTACGTCATCCGGGCGATCCGGTGGCCCTCGGCGGCCGTGTGCAGGAGGTAGATGTAGTGGTCCCGCTGCCATGTGGGCGACACGGCGATGCCCATCAGACCTTCCTCGATCTTGCTGCTGACCGCGTGCGGCACCGTGCCCACCAGCTTCTTGTCGCCGCTCCGGGTGAGCCGGAAGAGCTTCAGCGAGTTCCGTTCGCCGATGAGCGCCGAACCATCGGGCAGCCAGCCCAGCCCCCAGGGAACGGTCCACCCGGTGGAGACGGTCCTGACGCCGACGGGTTCCGTCGCCGCGAGGGCCCGGGGCGGCAGAGGCGCGGCGCGGCCGGTGCCGGCGGACCCCACCAGCAGCCCCGCGGTCATGGCCGTCGCGGCCCCGATGACGGTCGCCGCGCGACGCGGCCAGGTGAGAGTGGGCACTGGCAGTCTCCAGAAGCTTCGGCGATGTGCTCCGGAGCGTAGGCCGACGGCTTCCGACGGAAGCGCAGACAGCTCCGGCGGATCACCCTTGTGGCGCCGGTCCGGGGATTCGCGGCACCGTGCGGCCGGTTCGCCCGTTCGGCCCGTCCAGGCGTGCGCCGTCCGGGGAGAGGGCGCGGAATGGGGGGAGACAGACGGCCGCGGTCCCCGCCCCGGGAGTACAGATGACGACGACGCCCCCGCCGCCGGAAGAGCCCGCAGAGCCGTCGTCCGCACCCGCTCCTCCACACCCCTCGGCGACGGCACGGGCCGGGCGGAGTGTGGCCTCGGCCGTGCTGATCGTCCTCACCTGCATCCTCGTTCCCATTTCCGTACTGGCCGTCTGGATGCACAACTTCGTCCTGGACACGAACCGGTACGTCGCCACCGTCGCGCCTCTGGCGAAGAATCCGGCGATCCAGGACGCCGCGGTCGCGCGCATCGCCCAAGCGGTGGATGTCCGGGTCAACGGACTGGAGGTGACGACCGACCTGGCGAACTGGCTGAAGTCGCAGGGTCTGCCTCCGCGTGTCGCGGACCTGGTCCAGAACCTGACACCCCAGTTGGACGCGGCGATCAACAGCCTGACCGAGAACGTGGCTCGCGGCTTCGTCCAGAGCGACGAGTTCGCAACGGTCTGGACCGAGGTCAACCGGATCGCCCATACAGCCGTCGTCCACGCGCTCACCGGTCAGGGACGGGGAGCGATCGGCGTCGAACAGGGCACCGTGGTCCTGAACCTCGGTACGGCCGTCGACCGGGTCAAGAAGGAACTCGTCGACGCCGGGCTGACGCCGGCGGCGAGCATCCCCGAGGTGCACAAGACGTTCGTGCTGTTCACGTCGGACAAACTCGCCGAGGTGCGGGACGCCGCGTACTGGCTCGGCGTGGTCGGCAACTGGCTGCCCTTGGTGACCGTACTGCTCGGCGCGGCCGGGGTGCTGCTGGCCCACCGGCGCAGACGCGCCCTGGCGCGTACAGCCCTGGGTGCCGCCGGCGCCTGTCTGATCGTCGCCGTCGCCCTGGTCGTCGCCCGTCGTTACTACCTCGACCACCTGCCCCCCGAGGTGCAGTCCAAGGCCGCCGCGGCCGCGGTCTTCGACGCTCTGCTGCGCTTCCTGCGCGTGACCCTCCGTACGGTGATCGTGCTCGGCGTCATCGTCGCTCTCGGTGCGTACCTGATCGGGCCCGGTCAGTTTCCGCGCGCCGTGCGAGGCACGACCGAACACGGCGCCGTCGTCGCGGCGCGCTGGGGATACGACCACGGGGTGCGCACCGGGCCCGTGGGCACCTGGACGGCGGATCACCGGCGCGGGCTCTCGCTCGGCGTACTGCTGGTGCTGGCCCTGGTCTTCGCCCTGTGGAACCACCCCACGGTGGGGACCGTGCTGCTGCTCGTGCTCGTCCTCCTCGCCGCGCTCGCCGTCATCGCCCTCCTGGCGGCGTCGGGACGCGTGACGCGGTCGGAGGAACAAGCCGCCCAGAACGTGTGACTGAGCGGCCGCCGTCTGCCGCCCGGCGGGCGCACCGAACGGGAGGTGGGCCGTGAGCGCCGACGACGAGCCTCGCGGAGGCTGGTGGCGCCGGCCGGCCGACCGGGGAAGGGCGCAGTGGTCCCGGCTCACGACGAGGTTTCCCAGGGTGATGCCGTTCACCGCCCGGTTCCTGGCCCGTATGACGGCGGTGAACACGGTGGAGGCCGCCATGCGCCTGGCCGCCCAGGCCTTCCTGGCAGCACTTCCGTTCCTCATCGTGGTCGCGGCGTTCGCTCCCGGGAGCATGCAGAACCTGCTGGCGGACTCGCTGAGCGACGTGACGGGCATCAGCGGCAAGTCCCTGGACGAGGTCAGGAAGGCCTTCACCGCCCAGGGGACTGCGCAGCAGTCGTACGGCGCGGTCGGCGCCCTGGTGACGTTGGTCTCGGCGACTGCCTACAGCCGGGCGCTCCAGCGGATCTGTGAGCGGTGCTGGAACCTGCCCAGGGCGGGGGTCCGGCCCGGGCTCTGGCGGTGGCTGCTCTGGCTGCTGGTCTGGCTGGCGGTGCTGCTGGTGCAGGCCCCGCTGCGGGACGGGCTCGGCGCCGGGTCCGGCCTCGGGCTCGTACTCTCCTTCCTTTCGGCCGTGCTCATGTGGTGGTGGACGCAGCACCTGCTGCTGGTGGGCAGGATCGGATGGGCGCCGCTGGTGCCGGGCGCGCTGCTCACCGGGACCGGCGTGGTCCTCTGCGGCTATGTCTCCCGCCTGGTGATGCCGAGGACCCTGGACCGCAGCCTGGCCGAGTTCGGCCCCTTGGGCGCCGTCTTCACCATGCTGTCGTGGCTCATCGCGGTGTACGTCGTCGTGGTGGTCGCCCTCACCCTCGGTCAGGTCGTCGCCACCTCCCGGCCCTTCGCCGTGTTGCTGGGAAGCCCGCGGCGCGGTAGACGGCCGCGGTCCGCGGATTGACCCGTTCGGCCCAATGCCCGGCTCCGCCCACCGCCGTCACGGAGAGGCGGCACGGCCCGCGCACCGTCGGGCTCCCGTGTCGTACACCGGGCATCGGCACGGAAGCGGCCGGTGGCGAGCCGGTGTGCGTGATGCTCGACTGAATGGGTGGGCGATCACCCGAAGTGATCAGCGGCGTCTACGAGGAGTCAGCATGGAGCTCGGACCTGTGGAGTATGCCGTCGTCGAATTTCCCGGCAGCCATTTCCACGGAGAGGTCATGCCGGAACTCGCGGATCTGGCACGCAAGGGCGTCATCCGCGTTCTGGATCTCACCTTCGTCAGGCGGAACGAGGACGGCTCGGTCGCCCATATGGAGCTGAACGCGCTGGCGCCCGAGGAAGCGGCACCGTTCGAGGCGATCGAGGGCGAGGTGCACGACCTGCTCAACGCGGCCGACATCGAGCTCGTCGCGGCCGGCCTTTCCCCTGGATCGTCCGCCGTCCTGCTCGTCTGGGAGAACCTCTGGGCCAAGCGCCTCACCGAGGCCGCCCGCCGCGCGGACGGCCGGCTTCTGGTCCATGAGCGGGTCCCCCATGAGGTCGCTCGGGCCGCGTTCGAGGCGCTGACCCCCTGACCGGCCGGCTTCGCGTGGACTGCCGTACCCAGCGAGAAGGAGGTGGATCATGCTCGGAAGACCCATGGCGCGCCGGGGCCCCGGACTGATTCGCGGCGCAGCGCGGACCGCCGTCGTGGCCGGTACCGCGACCGCGGTGTCCGGCCGTGTCCAGCGACGGCAGGAGGAGAGGTTCGCGCAGCAGGATGCGGCCCAGGCCCAAGCTCAGCAGGCGCAGGCGCAGCAGGCACCGCCCGCCACGCCGGGAGAAGACCTGCTGAGCCAGTTGGAACGGCTCGGTGCCCTGCGCGCCCAGGGAGTACTGACTCCCGAGGAGTTCGAGGCCCAGAAGGCCAGGCTGCTCGGCCGCTGAGGTCCCGCGGCCCCCGGGACTCACCCCTGCCGGGTGAGGCAGCGGAAGGGAAAGCCGCGGACGCTGAAAGTGATCGGACGCTCGACGTCCGACCGGACTGTCAGGAGGAGCGCGATGGAGAGCCACATGTTCCTGTCGTACGACTATCCGATACTCGGCACGTTCTGGACCATCATGTGGGTCTTTCTCTGGGTCCTGTGGTTCATGATCCTGTTCCGGATCATCATCGACATCTTCCGTGACCACCAGCTGAGCGGATGGGGCAAGGCCGGGTGGCTCATTCTCGTGGTGATCCTGCCGTTCCTCGGCGTGCTGGTGTACGTGATCGCCCGCGGCAAGGGAATGAGCAAGCGCGAGGTCAAGTCGCTGCAGGAGCAGCAGGCGGCCATGGACGCCTACATCCGGGAAACCGCAGGCACGGGCACAGGCAGCGCAGGCGACGAGCTGACCAAGCTGTCCGAGCTCAAGGCCAGGGGCGACCTGACGGAGGAGGAGTTCCAGCAGGCCAAGGCGAGACTCCTCGGTTGAGGAGAACGAGGGGCACGGATCGCCGGCGTGGCGGTGGCGTCAGTGCTCGACTTCGTCAACTTCCTGAAGACCGTACTACCCGTTCTGGGCGCTCGCGGAGGTGCGTCGTGAGCACGGAGCACGCCTGAATCGCCGTGCCCGGCTCGCCTGGCTCCTGAACGAGCGACACCGGGCGGCTGCCGTCGGGAAGGCGGACACACCCGACGGCAGCCGCCGCACTCCGTGCGAAGGGATGGAGCACCCCCGATCTGCTGTCGGGATTGCAGCCGCTGTTCATTCAGCAGTGAGGACTGCCCGGAGCGCGCCGACCGCGTGTGCGCGGTGCCGGTCGAGCCACCGTACGGCCCCCTCGACGTCGCCGGCGCGCAGCGCGTCGATCACCGCACGGTGTTCGTGGACGACGCGTTCGCGGTTGGGCTGCTCGGCGTAGTAGAGCGACCGGTAGGCATCGGTCGAGTCCCAGAGCGTGCCGATCAGCCGGACCAGCCGGGGCATCCCCGAGGCCTCGAGGAGCGCGAAGTGGAACCGGCGGTTCGCTGCGGCCATGGCCATGACGTCCCCCGTCCCACCGGTGCGCTCGACCTCGCGCTGGGCCTCCTCGAGCCCGGCGAGCAGCTCGGGTCCCATGCGGGCGGCCGCCTTACGGACGGCTTCCGTCTCCAGGAGCTCCCGGATGCGGTAGACCTCTTCCAGGTCGGCCAGGGACAGCTCGGTGACGAAGTAGCCGCGGTGCGCCCGGTGCACGACCAGGCCTTCGCCCTCGAGTATCTTCAGCGCCTCGCGCAGCGGTACCCGGCTGACGTCGAGCCGTGCGGCCAGGGCGTCCTGCCGGATCGGCGCGCCGGGCCGGAGCTCTCCGCTGGTGATGGCGCGCCGCAGCTCACCGAGGACGAACTGCTGGGCGGTGGGCGGACGCCGACCCTGCACTGCGCCGCTCATCGCTTCGGGAGGCCGAGCTCGGCGCGCAGGTCTTCGGTGTGCTCACCCAGCCGCGGCGGCGCGGTGCGGTAGACCGGTGGGGTGGCGCCGAGCCCGATGGGGTTGGCGACCTGGTCGGCCGGGGCGTCGCGGCAGGGGTCGTCGATCCGTACCCGGGCCTCCAGACCGAGCCGCTCGGCGAGGCCGAAGGCCGCGGCCAGGTCGTTGATCGGGCCGCAGGGCACCCCTGCGGTGGTGAGCTCGTCGAACCATTCGTCCGCGGTCCGCCGGGCCAACGGCTCCGCCAACTCGCCGAGCAGCTCCTCGCGGTGGGCGACGCGCGCCGTGTTGGTGGCGAAGCGCGGGTCGTCGGCCAGGTCGGCGCGGCCGAGCCGGTCGCACAGGATCCGGAACTGACGGTCGTTGCCCACGGCGAGCACCAGCGGACGGTCCTTGGCCTCGAACACCTCGTACGGAGCGATGCTCGGGTGCCGGTTGCCCATCGCCTGCGGCACCACCCCGGCGCCCACGTACGCCGACGCCTGGTTGGTGAGCGCGGACAACAGCGAGGTGAGCAGGGAGACCTCGACCCGCTGGCCCTCGCCGGTACGCTCCCGGTGCCGCAGGGCGGCGAGGACACCGAGGCCCGCGTGCAGGCCGGTGATCACGTCGACCAGCGCCACACCCGCCTTGGTCCCCTGCCCGTCCGGCTCGCCGGTCACGCTCATCAGCCCGCCCATCGCCTGTACGAGCAGGTCGTAGCCGGGCAGATGAGCACCCTCGGCGGCGCCGAAGCCGGTCACCGAGCAGTAGATCAGTCCCGGGTTGAGCGCACGGAGTTCCTCGTAGCCGAGCCCGAGCCGGTCCATGGTCCCGGGCCGGAAGTTCTCCACCAGGACATCGGCGCGCGCGACGATCGCGCGGGCGGTTTCCAGGTCCTGTTCGTCGGTCAGGTCGAGGGCGATGGAGCGCTTGTTGCGGTTGACGCCCAAGAAGTAGGTGGCCTCGCCGTCGGCGAACGGCGGGCCCCAGGCACGGGTGTCGTCCCCGGACCCGGGCCGCTCGATCTTGATGACATCGGCGCCGAGGTCGGCGAGAAGCATCGTCATGTACGGCCCGGCCAGCACCCGGCCGAAGTCGGCGACGACGACGCCCGACAGGGCGCCTTCCGGAATCCGCTCACCTTGTCGCACGGCTCTCCTCCCTCGTGGCCCAAGGGGAACCTACGCAGGGAGAAGGGAATAATCAATATTGGATCCAATATGTAGACCGCCGCCGGGAGGCTGGGCCGTGTGACGCCGACCGCGTTACCGAGCCGCCGTGCCGTGGGCCGCTGCCGCCAGTCGTGCCGTGTCCACCCGTACGAACGGCGGCTGCGTCAGATCCTTGGTGTCCCTTACGCGGACGGCCTCTTCCGCGACGGCCACTTCGATACAGCTGTCGCCCTGGGCGCTGCTGTAGCTGGACTTGAACCAGGCGAGTCAGGCGAGTCCGGTGGTCCTCATGGCGCTCAACCCCGGGCCACGTGCCGAACGAACCGCGCCCATCCGTCTCGTCCGACGGCGAAGGGTGGCTGCGTCAGATCCTTGGAATCCCTTACGTGGACGGCTTCTTCCGCGACGGCCACTTCGATGCAGCTGTCGTTCTGGGCGCTGCTGTGGCTGCTCTTGAACCAGGCGAGTTCGTTCGTGATCATGCTCAAAGCGCTCCTCGCATCCGCTTCAGCAGGCCCGTGGAATCCTTCGGGGAGAGGGCCTGTGAGCGCAGTCTCGCATAGCGCATCTGGATCCTGCCGACCTCTTTCGGGTCGGCGATCAAGCGGCCGTTCTCCTGGCCTTCGGAGTATGCGAGCCATCGGCCGTCGGGTGTCTGCAGTAGTTGCAGGGGGCCTGCCAGACAGGCGTGGTGTTCGCTGTCGGCCGGCATGATCTGAAGCGTGACGTTCCGCAGGGCGCTGAGTCGCAGGATGTGGTCGAACAGCTCCCGCGTGACATCCACTCCGCCGAGGCGGCGCATGAACACGGCCTCCTCGACGATGAAGTCGAACGCGGTGTTCGGCCTGTCGTGCAGTAGCTGCTGTCGTTCCCTGCGGGTGGTGACCATGGTCTCCAACGCCTCGTCACTCAGCGGTGGCACGTCGTTGTCGCCCAACGCGCGCACGTAACCTTCCGTCTGCAGCAAGCCCGGCACCAGCCTGCACTCGTACGTGCACAGGCTCATCGCCACCTTCTCCAGCCGCGCCCATTGCCGGAACCACGCTGCCAGTCCCGACTGACGCGACAGGTGCTTGGCCGCCCGCCGGAGGGCTCCCGTGTTTCCCAGTGCGGCCTCCGCCCGCTCCACGAAGTCCTCGTCCGGCATCCGGCGGCCCAACTCGACCGATGCCACGGTGTGTTTGGAGTACCGCACCATCGAGCCGAAATCCGTCCGGCTGACCCCGGCGTGCTCGCGAAGGGCCTGGACGACGGCACCGAAGGTGCGCAGGCTGTCCGAGGTCTCCGGTTCCCGCTCCCAGCCGCAGCCTGACAGGTCGTTCATGCGCGGCCACCTCCACGTGCTGTACGGCTCCCCGCGTTCAACTCACCCAGAGTGACGGGTCGATGCGCGCACTGTCCACACTGCGTGCGCGTACGGTGGCTTACCGTACGCGGATCAGTGTCTCTCCGGCAGCAGCGACCGCAGGGCCGGCTCCGTCAGTTCTGCCTCCATGGTGGCCCCGTCGGGGGCGACGGCCGTGCGGAAGGAGCGGCCCGCCAGGAGCGAGATGAGCCACCATGCGGCGGTGTGCGGGTCGACGTCGGCGCCGACGGGTACCCGGGGCCGGCCTGGTGTGCTCATGCGCACCAAACCCCAGGCCCTATGCAGTTTTGTGCGCGTACCAGCCAAGTTTCAATCATCTATTGACACCTGAATGGCGGCGCGCCACAGTCGTCGCGCCAGTGACGCCCATCACTCGTGTCTGGAGCCCAGCCATGCCTGAAGTTCCCGAAGTCTCAAGGCGTTCGGTTCTCGGAGGAGCAGTCGCCACAGGCGCGATCGCCTTGGGAGTGGGAGCCACCGCGTCTGCCCCGGCGCTCGCAGTGCCCGGCCGTACCGAAGCAGCCGCAGCCCTGGAACCGCGCCGCCGCCCCGGCCAGACCTCCATGATCAACGTGCCGTACGAGCCACACCGGACGGTCCGGGTCGCCATCATCGGCCTCGGTAATCGCGGCAACGGGATGACCAAGGGCTGGTCCGCCGTGCCCGGCTGCACAGTGACCGCGGTCTGTGACATCCGGGCGGACCGGGCGAAGCGTGTCGCGGACGACCTGGTCAAGGCAGGCAAGCCGCGCCCCGCCGAATTCGGCGGTTCCGCCGACTCCTACGCCGAGATGCTCAAGCGGGACGACATCGACCTCGTCTACATCGCAACACCCTGGGAGTTCCACTACGCGCAGGGCAGAGCGGCCCTGCTGGCCGGCAAGCACGTCATCGTCGAACTCCCCATCGCCACCCGACTGGACGAGCTCTGGGACCTGGTCGACACCTGCGAGCAGACCCGGCGTCATCTGATGCTTGCCGAGAACTGCTCGTACGGCCGCAGCGAACTCGCCATGCTCAAGATGGCGCACGAAGGGGTGTTCGGCGATGTGACCAACGGTCATGGAGGCTACCTCCACGACCTGCGCGCCCTGCTGTTCTCCGACACGTACTACACGGACTCCTGGCGCCGCCTGTGGCACACCCGCAGCATCGCCTCCTTCTACCCGATGCACGGTCTCGCCCCGGTCGCCGCGGCGATGGACATCAACCGCGGCGACCGGATGACCACGCTGCGGGCCACCGCGACAGCCGCGAAGGGCCTGGCCGACTACCGCGAGCGCTTCGTCCCCGAGGGACACCCCTCGTGGAAGGAGACCTATATCAACGGCGACCTGATCACGTGCATGATCGAAACCGCCAACGGCCGGACGATCCGGGCCGAGCACGAGGTGAGCTCGCCCCGCCCGTACAGCCGCATCAACAGCCTCGCCGGCAGCCGCGGCCTCTTCGAGGACTACGCCGGCACTTCCTCCACAGGCGGCCGGGTCTACTTCGAACCCGACCACGGCGACGACTCCTGGCGGGACTTCGCGCCCTACCGCAAGGAGTTCGACCACTGGCTCTGGAAGAAGATCGGTGACGACGCCGCGAACAACGGTGGCCACGGCGGCATGGACTACGTGCTGCAGTGGCGGACAGTACAGCAGATGCGGGCCGGCCTTGTGCCCGACATCGACGTGTACGACTCGGCGGCCTGGTGCGCGCCCGTGCCGCTGAGCGTCATGTCCCTGGAGAAGGGGGGCAAGCCGGTAGCGTTCCCGGACTTCACCCGGGGCGCGTGGGTGAATCTGCGACTCGGCCTCGACTCGCGCATGACCGAGATGCCGCCCGTGTGATTCCGGGACGAGGCGCCTCGTCCTGCCTCACCTTCACCTTCACCCGCACCTTCACCCGAGTACTGCCCCGACCGTGAGAAGGAGCCCGCATCATGTCCCCACGTGTGACCGGAGTACGAAGAGCCTTCGCGGCTCTGGCGGTGGCCGCGATGGCGTTCAGCTCCGCGCCCGCGAGCGCTGCACCCCAGGATCCGGCCGTCCCAGAGGCACGCACCCAGGTGACCATCGCCCCCGTCGACCTCGACGGCCCGGCCATCTCAGAGGTGAAAGTCACCGTCACCAATGCAGGCCCCAAGAACCTGCGCCGACTGAGCGTCGCCTTGAAGGGACCCGTCGGCTGGGCCGTTCAGCCTGCGGTGCGCAACGTCGACGGCACGTACAGCCCGGGGGCCGGCGCCACCGCCGAGTTCCGGATCCAAGTGCCGGAGCAGCGATCGGGCTTCACCATGCGCACGTTCACGGCCACCGCCACATATGAGGGAGGCGACGGCAGGGGCACCGCCCAGGGCACCCGGGTCGAGCGGTCGGGCCCTGTGCTGGCCCGCCTCTCCGATGCGTACAACAACGTCGGCATCACCGACGAGAACAACACCAAGCCCGGCAACTTCGACGGCGAGGGAAACAGCTTCTCCGCGCAGAAGCTCGCCGCGGTGGGTCTGACGCCCGGGGCGTCCGTCACCGCCCTGGGCGCCGAGCTGACCTGGCCCACGGCGGCCCCCGGCACCAAGAACAACGTGTCGAGCACAGGACAGGCTGTGAAGCTCAGCGGCAAGGGCGGCAAGTTGGTCTTCCTCGGCTCCGGTGTCGGCTCCGGCGCAACGGGCACCGCGACGGTGATCTACACCGACGGATCGAGCACCTCCGGGTCGATAGGCTTCCCCAACTGGTCGTTCCAGGACGCCACAGCCCATGGCGCGACGCTGGTGAAGTCGACTGACGGCCGCAACCGGCCCGATGGCTACGGCAATGCAGGCATCGCCTACCGGCTCTTCGCCCACTCGATCACCCTGGACCCGACCAAGCAGATCGAGCTGGTCGTTCTGCCCGCCAATGCCCGCATCCACCTTTTCGACATTGCGGTGGCTCCTTAGCAATCCGAGTACGGCTTCCCCCGTTGGCCGGCGGAGGGCAGAGCCCTCCGCCGGCCAACGGCGTTCGGAAAGCCGGCCAACGCCATTGCGAGCGCCACCGAAACCAGCGTGAGCGCGGCCCGGGCCCTGCGCGCCGCGCAGGGCCCAACACGGCGGCGGGCAGCGCCGGTTCGGCCACTTCGTACGGCATGGTGGCCGGTCAGCGATGGCGTACCGGCTCGGCGGGACTCTGGGTATAGTGCAGGCGTTCCGGGGAACCGGCGGCGGCCCGGAGTCGGTCGAGCTCACGCGCCACCTCGCGTTTCAACGACGTCCGGGACCCTGACGGACCCCCGATGACCACATCACTGAGGAGGCCGTCGCATGGAACCCGTCACGCTGATCACCGGTGGCTCGACCGGAATCGGCGCCGCCACCGCCCGCGCCCTGCTCAAACAGGGCCACTGCGTGGCCGTCACGGGACGTGACGCGGACAAGCTGGCCGCCTTCGTCGCTTCGGCCGGAGCGGGCGACCGGCTGCTGACGATCACCGGCGACACCAGCGACGAGCACGACGTCGGCTCCGCCGTGCGCCACGTGGTGGACGCGTGGGGCCGGCTGGACAACGTCATCGCCAACGCCGGTTTCTCGCTGCCCGGCAACCTGGAGAGCCACGCCCCCGAGGACATGCGCGCCATGGTCCTCACCAACGTCCTGGGCCCGGCCCTGCTGGTGCGGGAGACCCTGCCGCACCTCAGGGAGTCCAAGGGCCGGATCGTGATCATCGGTTCGGTCGCCGGGGTGCGCAACACGCCCGGCAACCTGTACTCGGTCACCAAGTGGGCCGCGCACGCGCTGGCCGAGAACACCCGGCTGCTGGTCGGCAAGGACGGTGTCGGCGTGACCGTCGTCGCCCCCGGGGTGGTGGACACCCCGTTCTGGGACAAGCGCGGCGGCACCCCCGAGGCGGCGCCGGCGATGACCGCCGAGCAGATCGCGGACACGATCGTCTTCGCCGTCAACCAGCCCGCGGGCGTGGACATCAACCACATCACCATGCGGCCGACCGGGCAG
Source organism: Streptomyces sannanensis (assembly GCF_039536205.1). Classification (GTDB taxonomy): domain Bacteria; phylum Actinomycetota; class Actinomycetes; order Streptomycetales; family Streptomycetaceae; genus Streptomyces; species Streptomyces sannanensis. Next base: position 5,646,960 of record NZ_BAAAYL010000001.1, read on the forward strand.
CTCGGCTGACGCCGCGCTCCCAACGACCCTGCGAAAAGGCGTCCTTGGCCCCCGCTGCGTACCACGCCGTGCGGGCGGAGGGCGCCTTCGGGCGTCCGGGTGGACGCGCGGCGTCAGGTGGAGAGGTGGGCGCACCAGGGAAGGCTCCGGCTGGACTTTGCCCGGCACCGTCGGTGACGGCCGGCGACAGCCCCTCGACCGGAGTCGAGCCCCCGATGGGGGCAGATCAGTAGACAAGGGGGAGTAGTGGCCTGCTCCCCGGCGCCGCGCGTTCTCCCCAGATTCTCCCCAGGGTCCCGAATTCCTCAGTGACGTTCGCTATGGCGAAGTTGATCAGTGGTTCTCGTTCGCCGCCTACAGCCAGTCCCGCTTCTTGAAGATGACGTACAGGCTGATGCACACCACGCCCATCAGCCCGATCGCGAACGGGTACCCGAACCCCCAGCTCAGCTCCGGCATCTCGCGGAAGTTCATGCCGTAGATGGTTCCCACCAGTGTCGGTGCAAAGAGAATGGCGGCCCAGGCGGAGATCTTCTTGATCTCCTCGTTCTGCTCGAAGCCCGCCTCGGCCAGCGCCCGCATCTCCGCGTTCTGCTGCTGGGTGACCAGCGTCGCGTTGACCGTGAGGATCTCCGTCAGCGCCTGGCGGAAGCCGTCCACGCGCTCGCTGGTGTGGGTGACGTGGTCGGCGACGTCGCGGAGGTAGCGCTGGAGCTCCTCGTCCGTGTCGTACTTGGCGAAGCCGGCCATCAGGCCGTGCAGCATGCCGACCAGGGGGCGGGTGGCGCGCTGGAACTCGACCATTTCGCGGGAGAGTTCGTAGATACGGCGGGAGACTTCGGGGTCGCCGCGGAAGACCTCGGTCTCGATCTCGTCGATGTCGTTCTGCACGCCGGCGACGACCGGCGCGTAGCCGTCGACGACCGCGTCGAGGATGGCGTACAGGACGGCCTCGGGGCCCAGGGCGAGGAGCTCCGGAGTCTCCTCCATGCGGCGGCGGACCGCGGAGAGGTCGGGGGCCGCGCCGTGGCGGACGGTGATGAGGAAGTCCTTGCCGACGAAGACATGGAGCTCGCCGAAGTCGACCTCCTCCGGAGCGTCCAGGTAGCGGGCGGCGCGGAGTACGACGAAGAGGGTGTCGCCGTAGCGCTCCAGCTTGGGGCGCTGGTGGGCCTCCAGCGCGTCCTCCACGGCGAGCGGGTGGAGGTCGAACTCCTCCGCGAGCGAGTGGAGCTCGGCTTCGGACGGGCGGTGGAGACCGATCCACGCCATACCGTCCGGCTGCTCGCGCAGCCGGCGGAAGGTTTCGGCGAGGGAAGCGGGGGTGGAAACCCGCAGGCCGTCCCGGTAGAGGGCGGCCTGGACGACGCTGCCGTTGCCCGCGGGGGTGAGGGCGGGGGCGGAGACGGCAGGCTCGGTGGAGGGCCGGCGCGGGGAGACGGGGGGCTGCGACGGGGGAGAGGGCTGCCGGCGCCAGGAGTGCTTCTTGGGCGACAGCATCGGGCGGACTCGACGCTCGGACATCATGGGTCTCACCTCCCTGGCTGCATGGAGAGAAGGATATACGTACCAAATGCCACGGGCGCGGGGTCCCGGCCCGGGATTGCGGACTGTACCTGTCCGCAGCGTGGGGGTACCTCCCAGTGGTAGCTGGCGTGGGGGTACCTCCCAGTGGTAGCTGGGGGAGTCCGTCCTCAATCGCCGGACGGGCCGGGTGGGCGTTTCCGGACAGGGCGCGTCCCCCGGGGCGGTGCCCTACGGCAGCAGGCCCGACCGGCGGGCGGCGACCACCGCCTCCAGCCGGGTGTGCGCGCCCAGCTTGCGCATCGCGGACCGCAGATAGCCCTTCACCGTCTCGGGGCGCAGGCCCAGCCGGTCGGCCGCCGCCGCGTTCGTGGCCCCGGCCGCCACGCAGGCCAGTACGTCCACCTCACGCGGAGCCAGTGCCACCCGGGGCCGGGGCGGGCCGCCGGCCCCGGCGAGGCGGCCGCAGGCCGTCAGCAGCTTCTCGCGCAGCACGGGGTCCTCGATGTCCGACGCCAGCGCGCGGAGCTCGCCGTGCGCGGCCCGCACCTCCTCCCACGCGCCGGGCAGCCACTGTGCCTCTTCCCGCACGGCGAGGGCCTGCTCCACGTCGCGGGCAGCGCCGACCGCCGCGTCGAGCGTCCGGTCGCCGAGCGGCAGGGGTGTGCGCAGCGCCCCGTACAGCACGCCGCGCACCCGGCGTCGTACCACGACCGGGACGGCGAGGACCGAGTACAGCCCTTCCGCGGCGACGGGGCCGTCGTACTCATGGCTGATGTGGCGCGAGGAGTGATAGTCCGTGACCGCGCACGGCCGGGACAGGGCGAGCGCTTTCCCGCCCAGTCCGGTGCCCGCCGAGATGGTGAGCCCGTTCAGCGCGCCCGTCGTCGCCCCGCTCAGTTCGATGATGCGTAGCTGCCGCGGATCGCTCAGCAGCGCGCCGAAGGCGACGGCCAGCCCGGTGGCGCGACGCAGCCGCTCCACCGCCGTCCGCATTTCCACTGCCTCGCACTGCTCCGGCATGCCGCTTCCTCTTTCACCCCCGTATGGGGGTAGTGAGACCCAGGTCACTGATTACACGATGTCCGGGAGCCGCACGGCAAGGAGGAACAGACATGACGGAACGCGACGCGACGGAGAAGTTCCGGAACGCCCGGGATTTCCTGCTCGAGCACCGGGAGGACTACGCAGGCGCGTACGAGGGATTCGCCTGGCCGAGGTTCGAGCACTTCAACTGGGCACTTGACTGGTTCGACCGGATCGCCGAGGGCAATGACCGCGTCGCCCTGCACATCGCCGAGGAGGACGGGACGCACGCCCGGTTCACCTTCGCGGAGATGTCCGCACGGTCCGGCCGCACCGCCAACTGGCTGCGCGCACAGGGCGTACGGGCCGGGGACCGGATCGTCGTCATGCTCGGCAACCAGGTGGAGCTGTGGGAGATCGCGCTGGCCGCGATGAAGCTGCGCGCCGTCGTCATCCCGGCGACGCCGCTGCTCGGCCCGGCCGATCTGCGGGACCGGATCGAGCGCGGCAGGGCCCGGCATGTGATCGTGCGGGTGGGGGACACGGCGAAGTTCGCCGAGGTGCCGGGGGAGTACACCCGGATCGCGGTGGGATCCTCCGGCGCCGAGGGCTGGCTCCGCTACGAGGACGCGTACACCGCCGAGGCGGCCTTCGAGCCGGACGGCGTGACGAACGCCGACGACACTCTGATGCTGTACTTCACCTCCGGCACCACCGCCCGCCCCAAGCTCGTCGAGCACACCCATGTCTCTTACCCCCTGGGCCACTTGGCGACCATGTACTGGATCGGCCTCAAGCCGGGGGACGTCCACCTCAACATCTCCTCGCCCGGCTGGGCCAAGCACGCCTGGTCGAACCTCTTCGCGCCGTGGAACGCCGAGGCGACCGTCTTCATCCACAACTACACGCGCTTCGACGCGGGCCGGCTCATGGCCGAGATGGACCGCGCGGGCGTCACCAGCTTCTGCGCGCCGCCCACCGTGTGGCGGATGCTGATCCAGGCGGACCTCACCCAGCTCGGCCGGCCTCCGCGCGAGGTGGTGGCAGCGGGGGAGCCGCTCAACCCCGAGGTCATCGACAGCGTGCGCCGGGCGTGGGGCGTCACCATCCGGGACGGTTTCGGGCAGACCGAGACCGCCGTGCAGGTCGCCAACACACCCGGCCAGCAGCTCAAGCCCGGCTCCATGGGCCGGCCGAGCCCCGGCTACGTCGTGGAGCTGCTCGACCCGGTGACCGGCAAGCCGGGCGCGGCGGAGGGCGAGATCTCCCTCGACCTGTCCGCGGCCCCCGTCGGCCTGATGACCGGCTACCACGGGGATCCGGAGCGCACCGCCGAGGCCATGGCGGACGGCTACTACCGCACCGGCGACATCGGCTCGCGTGACGAGGACGGTTACATCACCTACATCGGCCGCGCCGACGACGTGTTCAAGGCCTCCGACTACAAGATCTCGCCGTTCGAACTGGAGAGCGCCCTGCTGGAGCACGAGGCGGTGGCGGAGGCCGCGGTCGTGCCGTCGCCGGACCCGGTGCGGCTCGCCGTGCCGAAGGCGTATGTCGTGCTCGCCGAGGGCTGGGAGCCGACCGCGGAGACCGCGAAGGTGCTGTTCGAGCACTCGCGGGCGGTCCTCGCGCCGTACAAGCGCATCCGCAAGCTGGAGTTCGCCGACCTGCCCAAGACCGTGTCCGGCAAGATCCGCCGGATCGAGCTGCGCGAGGCCACCGCCGCCGGCTCGGCGGCCGAGTACGACGAAGGGGACCTGCGATGAGACAGCTGTCCTACGTCCACGGAACCGGCGGGACGCCACTGCTCGGCGACACCATCGGACGCAACCTCGGCAGGGCGGTCGACGCCTTCCCCGAGCGCGAGGCGCTGGTCGACGTCCCCTCCGGGCGCCGCTGGACGTACGCCGAGTTCGGCGCGGCCGTCGACGAGCTGGCGAAGGCGCTGCTCGGCAGCGGGGTCGCCAAGGGCGACCGGGTCGGCATCTGGGCGATCAACTGCCCGGAGTGGGTGCTCGTGCAGTACGCCACCGCGCGCATCGGCGCGATCATGGTGAACATCAACCCGGCGTACCGGGCGCACGAACTCGCCTATGTCCTCGACCAGGCCGGGATCTCGCTGCTGATCGCCTCGCTCGTGCACAAGACCAGCGACTACCGCGCCCTGGTCGGCCAGGTGCGGGGCCGCTGCCCCGCACTGCGCGCCGTGCACTACATCGGCGACCCCAGCTGGGACGAGCTGCTGGCCGCGGCCGGGGGTGTCGGCGACGCCGAACTCGCCGCCCGTGAGGCCGAGCTGTCCTGCGACGACCCGGTGAACATCCAGTACACCTCGGGCACCACCGGATTCCCGAAGGGCGCCACCCTCTCCCACCACAACATCCTGAACAACGGTTACTTCGTGGGGGAGATGATCGGCTACACCGAGCAGGACCGGGTCTGCCTGCCGGTGCCGTTCTACCACTGCTTCGGCATGGTCATGGGCAATCTGGGCGCCATCTCGCACGGCGCGTGCATCGTCATCCCGGCGCCGTCGTTCGATCCGGCCGCCACCCTGCGTGCGGTCGCGGAGGAACGCTGCACCTCCCTCTACGGCGTTCCGACCATGTTCATCGCGGAGCTGAACCTTCCCGACTTCGCCACGTACGAACTCAGTTCCCTCCGCACCGGCATCATGGCCGGCTCTCCCTGCCCGGTGGAGGTGATGAAGCGGGTGGTCGCCGAGATGAACATGGCCGAGGTGTCCATCTGTTACGGCATGACCGAGACCTCCCCGGTCTCCACCCAGACCCGCCGTGACGATGACCTGGAGCGCCGCACCGGCACGGTCGGCCGCGCCCTGCCGCACATCGAGGTCAAGGTCGTCGACCCGGTGACCGGAGTGACGCTGCCGCGCGGCGAGGCCGGAGAGCTGTGCACCCGCGGCTACGGCGTGATGCTCGGCTACTGGGACGAGCCGGCCAAGACCGCGGAGGTCATCGACGCGGGCCGGTGGATGCACACCGGCGACCTGGCGGTGATCCGCGAGGACGGCTACGCGCAGATCGTCGGCCGTATCAAGGACATGATCATCAGGGGCGGCGAGAACGTCTATCCGCGGGAGATCGAGGAGTTCCTCTACAGCCACCCGAAGGTCGCCGACGTCCAGGTGGTCGGTGTTCCGGACGAGCGCTACGGCGAGGAGATCCTGGCCTGCGTGATCCCCCGCGACCCGGCGGACCCGCCGACGCTGGACGACATCGCGGGGTACTGCCGCGACGAGCTCGCGCACTACAAGATCCCGCGCCGCCTGGAGATCCTGGAGGGCTTCCCGATGACGGTGAGCGGCAAGGTGAGAAAGGTGGAGCTGCGCGAGCGCTACGCGTAGCGCGTCGGAAATCCAGCCCGTCCGGCGATTGAGGACACCGCCCGAAGGGCGGTCCGGGAGTCCGGGGCTTGCCCCTGGCTCAACGTGGCGAGGGACCTGTGGTCAGCAGGTCCCTCGCCGCGTTGTTGACGGGCCGCGGCGTGCCCGTGAGGTCCATGACGAACAGCGGTATGCCCAGTTCCTCCCCGCGGGCGCGGGCGTCGACGGCATAGCCGGCGAGGGAGAAGAAGACGCCCACCGATGACGAGGCGAGGCCGTTGAGCCAGAGGCATTCGACCGCCCGCAGGTCGGCGGGCCGCGTCGTCGGGTCGACCTGGGCGACCAGTCCCGGGCCGCGCAGGTCGATGCCGGAGGCGGCCCGGCACTCGGACTGGAGTACGTCACGGAAGCCGAGCCAGCGTAAGTAGAGCGCCGCGGCGGTCACCGCGTCGCGGGCGGTGCGGATCGTCATGGGCCGGAAGGCGGTGCGGCCGGGCGGCGGCGGGACGCGAGGGGTGGCGTCGGCGGGGGGCCGGGCGGTCGTGGTCACCGGGCGGACGGCGATGCGCAGGACCGTACCGCAGGGGCAGCCGAGCTCCGGCTGAGGCCACTGGTCGGAGCGGCCGCAGGCCTCGCAGCGGACGGTGACCCAGTCGTCGTTCCAGGTGCGGTGGGTGATCGGTTCCGCCGGGGCGCCGCGCAGCAGCGGCGGGGCGAGCGGGGCGCCGCAGGCGCAGGGATAGACGGGCGGGGCGTACACGTGCGCGCGGCGGCAGGCCGGGCAGCGCACCGGCACGGTTCTTTCCATGGCCTGCCGTCCTCCCCCGTCGACGTCACCGCGGTCCATCGTCCACCAAGGGCCGGGGCCGCGGGGGGCACTTCGGCGATCCCTTGACGCGCGTAAACCGCACCCGTACATTGCTTCCGTTTTACGGAATGATTCTTCCGTATTTCGGAATCGATGCTCTGGGGGTACCACCCAGCGGTAGCTGGGGGAGTGGCAGCGCCCCCGACTCCGCCAGGCCGAAGCACGAGCACCCCATGCGGATACCGTGTTCGGCCCGGCTGTACAGGTGAAGCCCGGCAGCCGCGGGCGGCCGCCGGCTCGGAGGAGCTCCTCGACGGGTGGTCACCGATATGACGTATTTCCACCGTCGTGGGTTGACTCGTCCGTGCGACCCGGATGGACTTCCGTGGACGGACTTCCCCGGAGGTGCAGGTGTCCACGTCCCACCCGAGGACCACCTCACGTCGCGGTCTGCTGGCCGGTGCCCTGCTCGGGCTCACGGCGGCCGCCCTCTCGTTCACCGTGAACGCCGGCACCGAAGCCGGAGAGGACGCCGACGCCGATGCGCGAAAGGGCGGGCGCGGGCTCGACGACCCCGAGAAGAAGGAGATCGCCATGAAGCTGGTGTCCAGCGCGGAGAACTCCTCGCTGGACTGGAAGGCCTACTACAAGTGGATCAAGGACATCCGTGACGGCCGCGGCTACACCGCCGGCATCATCGGTTTCTGCTCGGGCACCGGCGACATGCTCCGGCTCGTCGAGCTCTACACACGGCGCAAGCCGGGAAACGTCCTCGCCGGACACCTGCCCGCGCTCCGCCGGGTGAACGGCACCGGCTCGCGCAAGGGCCTCGATCCGCACTTCGTACGCGACTGGCGCACAGCGGCCCGCGACCCCGACTTCAGGAAGGCCCAGGACGACGAGCGGGACCGCGGCTACTTCGGCCCGGCCGTCGGACAGGGCAGGAAGGACGGCCTCGGCGCACTCGGCCAGTTCATCTACTACGACGCCCTGGTGATGCACGGACCGGGCAGCGACCCGGTCAGCTTCGGCGGCATCCGAAGGCGGGCCCTGGGCCGGGCCCGGCCGCCGGCGCAGGGCGGTGACGAGGTGACGTATCTGCATGCCTTCCTCGACGCCCGCGTCCGGGCGATGAGGCAGGAGAGGGCGCACTGGGACACCAGTCGGGTGGACACCGCACAACGGGTCTTTCTGGCCGAGCGCAATCTCGGCCTGGACCTGCCGCTCAAGTGGAAGGTGTACGGCGACAGTTACCGCCTCGGCTGACAGTGGACGCGTACGACGGCGGTGGTCACGGCACCCAGGGCGCTCGGGTCCACGGCCGTCGGCCGAGGGCCGTCCCCCTCGGCCGGACTTCCGGGGGGGATCAGGCCTGCGCGGCGATCCGCGCGAGGCGCTGCGCCTCGTCCCGCGTGGAGCGGGCGATGGCGTCCTCGTCGACCGTGATCAGGCGGTTGCCTTCGACCACCGGCTTGCCGTTGACGAGTGAGAGGGTGACCGGGGCCGCCGCGCCGAGGACAAGGGCGGTCACGGGGTCGGCGATGGACGAGTGGGCGAGCGTGTCCAGCTTCCACAGCACCAGGTCGGCGAGCTTGCCGGGTTCGATGGAGCCGATCTGGGAGGCACGGCCGAGCACCTGGGCGCCGCCGTACGTACCGAGGCGCAGCGCCTGCCGGGCGCCCAGTGCCGCCTCGCGGTGCGCGCCGAGCCGGTTGATCAGCAGGGCGTTGCGGAGTTCGGTGTGCAGTTCCCCCGACTCGTTGGAGGCGGTGCCGTCGACACCGAGGCCGACCGGGACGCCGGCCGCCAGCATGTCGGGGACCCGGGCGATCCCGGCCGCGAGGCGCGCGTTCGAGGAGGGGCAGTGGGCGACACCGGTCTTCGTACGGGCGAAGGCGGCGATGTCGGAGTCGTTCATGTGGACGCAGTGCGCCATCCACACGTCCTCGCCCAGCCAGCCGGTCGACTCGAAGTAGTCGGTGGGGCCCATGCCGAAGAGCTCGTGGCACCACTTCTCCTCCTCCATGGTCTCCGAGCCGTGGGTGTGCATCCGCACGCCGAGGCGGCGGGCCGACTCGGCGCCCTGCCGGAGCAGTTCGGTGGAGACGGAGAAGGGGGAACAGGGGGCAATCGCGATCTGGGTCATGGCGTCGAAGGACGCGTCGTGGTGCATCCTGACGGTCTCCTCGGTCGCGGCCAGCGCGCCCTCGGCGGTCTCGACGGCGAAGTCCGGCGGCAGACCGCCGTCCTTCTCGCTGCGGTCCATGGAACCGCGGGCGAGGGTGAAGCGGACACCCGTCTCGGAGGCGGCCCGGATGATGGAGCCGGAGATGTCGCCGGCGCCCTTCGGGTAGACGTAGTGGTGGTCCACGGCGGTGGTGACGCCGCCGCGGGCCATCATGGCGAGCGAGCCCTGTGCCGCCGAGTAGGTCATCTGCTCGTCGATGCGCGCCCAGGTCGGATAGAGGGCGACCAGCCAGTCGAAGAGGTTGTGGTCGGTGGCCAGGCCGCGAGTGATCCACTGGTAGAAGTGGTGGTGCGTGTTGACGAGGCCGGGGGTGACCAGATGGCCGGTGCCGTCGACGCGGCGGACCACGTTCTCCAGGCCCTCGGGGGCCTTGCCCGCGCCCACCGACTCGATCCGGTTGCCGGTGACGACCACGTACCCGGAGGCGTACTCGGTGTCGTCGGCGTCGACGGTCGCGATGGCGCAGTTCTCGATGACAATGCGTCCGACCGCGCCGTCAGGGGCTGCCGATACTGCCATGGTGCTTCCTCGTGCTTTCTGTGGCGGTTTGGGCGCGGCAGGGCCCGAGGGATTTGAGTGCCGGAGCCGGATGCGGCAGCTGTCAGGAACCGCCGGCCGTGGAGTGCTCCGGGTGCCGAGGTGGTGGAGGAACAGTGTGCGCCCAACCGCTTGCGAGGGGGGAGTCCGGCGTGTCCCGGGGCCCGCGACGAGCCCCGGGACACGCGTCCCGCGATCAGAGGTTGGTCATGTCGACCGGGATCCGCGGCTCGACGCCTTCCCGCAGGATGGTGGCCTCGATGAGACCGTACGGGCGGTCCGCCGCGAAGTAGACCTCGTTGTCGTTCTTCAGCCCGAAGGGCTCGAGGTCGACCAGGAAGTGGTGCTTGTTGGGGAGGGAGAAGCGGACCTCGTCGATCTCCGCCCGGTTGTCGATGATGCGCGCACCCATCTGGTACAGGGTCTGCTGGAGCGAGAGGGAGTAGGTCTCCGCGAAGGCCTGGAGCATGTGCTTCCTGACCTGCTCGTAGGACTTCTCCCAGTCGGGCATCTTCTGCGCGTCGTCGGTCCAGTTGAACCGCCAGCGGCCGGACACCTGGGTGGCCAGGATGCGGTCGTACGCCTCCTGCAGGGTCGTGTACGTGTCCTTGACGTAACCCCAGAACTCGGAGTTCGTCGAGTTCATCACGACCAGGTCCTTCAGGCCCGAGATGACCTCCCACTTCTCACCGTCGTAGGTGATCTGGGTGACCCGGGTCTCCTGGCCCTTGCGGACGAAGGAGTGCTTCACATCTTCGGCGCCGAGGAACCCGGAGTTGCCGTCGGAGGTCTCTATGCGCTCCCAGGCGTACTCCTCGATGCGGATACGCGCCCGGTGGATCGGCTCCTGGCCGGTCACGAAGTGACGGGCCAGGTGGATGCCGAACTGCTCGGCGGACTCGATGCCGTATTGCTTGGCGAACGCGTACACCGTGTTCTTGGTGGTGTCGGTCGGCAGGACGTTGGCGTTGGAGCCGGAGTAGTGGACCTCCTCCATGTCGCCGGAGAGGGCGACGGAGACATTCAGGTCCTTGATGTGGTGCGTGTCGCCGTCCCGCGTGATCCTGACGACGCGGTTCTCCGCTTTGCCGTACTGGTTCTGGCCGAGAATCGTGGGCATCTGTCTGCTAGCTCCCTCGGTACACGGAGTAGCCGAACGGGTTGAGCAGCAGCGGTACGTGGTAGTGCTCGCCCGGTACGACGGCGAACGTGATCGCCACCTCCGGGAAGAACGCACCGCTGTCCCTTACGCGGGGGGCGTCCTGCTGCGCCTCGGCTTGCTTCAGTGTGTTTTCTGGACGCGTGAAGTACGTCTCGGTATCGAAGTCGAGACGTACATGGGTCGTGCCCTCCGGCAGTGCCGGCAGGTCCTTGCAGCGCCCGTCCGCGTCGGTCCGCGAACCGCCCAGCGCAACCCACGCCGCGTCGCTGCCGGGGCGGGCGACGCCCTTGGCGGAGAGGCGGACGGCTACGCCCTCGGCGGGGCGTCCGACGCTGGTGTCCAGGATGTGCGTGGACACCGAGGCCGTGGTGTCGGTGTTCATGGCCTTCGGACTCCTTCTTCTTCCACGAGACGGGTCAGCCGGATCTGGTTGATCCTGCCCAGCTCGGTGCGGACGATCTCCCGCTCCTGCTCGGGCGAGTTGCCGATCCGGTCCCTGACCGCGTCCCGCATCTGCTCACCGGTTCTGCCGGTGGCGCAGATCAGAAAGACATGGCCGAACCTGTCCTGGTAGGCCAGGTTCAGTTCGAGCATCTCGGCCTTGAGGTCCTCGGAGACGCCGGCCATTCCGCTCTGCTCATGGGAGGAGGTCGGGTCTCCGGGCTTCGGGCGCCCGATCGGCGGATGCCCGGCCATCGCTTCCCGCAGGTCTGCCGTGGTCAGCTCGCCCATGGCGGCGTCGCCGGCGGCGAAGAGGTCGTCGGCGGTGTCGTACGGGCGGTGGGCGAGAAGCTTGCTCCCCCATGCCGAACTGGCGCACACCTCGTGGAGCGCGGCCTTGGCCTCGCTTTCCGGAGATGCGTTGAACCGGGCCAGGCCCGGGTTCGTCGTACTCGAAGTCACGGGAGCCTCCGTGGCCGTGATGCATGGGACGGGCTGCGCATAGCTAACGCTCTCGACAACACCGCGTCAACACTTTGTTGAAACTTCGGGGACATGAAAGCCGCCGTCCCGGCATGTGGACGGCGGCTGGGTGCGGTGAGTGATCAGCTACTCGCCTTTGGCGGCGTTTTCCCTGTTCAGGTAGTTGTACACCGTAAATCGGCTGACGCCGAGCGCGCTCGCGACCGTCTCCACGCCATGGCGTACGGAGAACGCGCCGCGCGCTTCCAGGGTGCGGACGACCGACTGCTTGGACTTGCGGTCGAGCTCGGACAGGGGCATGCCGTGCCGGCGCTCCATCGCGGCCAGGATGTGGTCGAGGGACTCGGACAGTTGCGGCAGACGGACGGCGACGACATCCTCGCCCTCCCAGGCGAGCACCACGTCGTCGCAGCCGGCCTGTCCAGGCGGCAGCATCTCGCCGCCCATCGCGTCCACCAGTGGCTTCACGGCCTGGACGAAGGGGTGATCCCCCGGCTCGGTCACTTCTCGCCCTCCGCGGCCCCGCCGATCACGTTCACCTGGAGCGAGACCCGTGTCGCCCCCGCGGAGAGCGATGTGCGCAGCAGTGCGTTCACCGCGGTCAGTACCGCCTCCGCGCCGCCTTCCGCGGTGTTTCCGAAGGGGCCGACGTCCACGGTGTCCAGGCTGGCCTCGTGAATGACCTCCCGGGCCGCCAGCGCATGGGGCGGCGTCCGGTCCAGGTCGAAGGGCTCGGTCGTGAACTCCACTCTCAATCGCACGCGCTCAACCTACTGTGCGGATGTCCGCTCGGAGATCAGGGCCCGGCCTTCGCACAGCGGCCGGGCCCTGATCGTCTCTTCCCGGCCCCCGGTACACGTATCCGGCCCCGGCGGCATCCTCCGCCACCGCCGCACGGACGAGTCCGTGGTCGGGCGACAGCCGGCAGGCCGGGTCGGTACGGGCCGCATCGCCGGTGAGCGCGAAGGCCTGGCAGCGGCAGCCGCCGAAGTCCTCGTCGCGGCGCGGACAGCTACGGCACGGTTCGCGCATCCAGCCGTCGCCGCGATACCGGTTGAAGGCCTCCGAATGCTCCCAGATCCAGGCGAGCGGCCAGTCCCGTACATTCGGCGGATCCAGGTCCGGAAGCGTCGCCGCGGCATGGCAGGGCAGCACGGTGCCGTCCGGGGTGACGGTCAGCGAGACGGCCCCCCATCCGCCCATGCACGGTTTCGCGACACCGTCCATGTAGTCCGGGACGACCCAGACCAGCTCGGTGCGGCCGGCCAGCCGCTCCCGCCACCGGCTCACCGCCTCCGATGCACGCGACAGCTGCTCGCGGCTCGGCATGAGCGCGGCACGGTTGCGCAGGGCCCATCCGTAGAACTGCGTACTGGCCAGCTCGATACGGTCCGCGCCCCAGGACAGCGCCAGTTCCACCAGGGCGTCGACGGCGTCCAGGTTGTCACGGTGCAGGACGACATTGACGCCCAAGGGCAGACCCGCCTCCCGTACCAGCGCCGCGGCCCGTTCCTTGTCGGGGAACGAGCGTCGTCCGGCGATCCGGTCGGAGCGCGCGGGGTCGGCATGCTGCACCGACAGCTGCACACTGCGCAGCCCGGCCGCCAGCAGCCTGTCCAGCCGGGCCGCGTCCAGCCCCTGACCGCTGGTGACCAGCTGGGTATGAATGCCAGAGGACTCGGCCTCGGCGACGATCTCCTCCAGATCGGCCCGCAACAGCGGCTCCCCGCCGGACAGATGGGTGTTCACCACTCCCAGGTCCGCGGCCTGACGCAGCACCTTCTGCCACTCGGCCGTCGACAGCTCGCGCGAGCGGCGCGTGAGCTCCAGGGGATTGGAACAGTACGGGCAGCGCAGCGGGCAGGCGTGCGTCAGCTCGGCCAGCAGCGCCCAGGGCCGGGGCAGGAGGGTCACCGTAGCCACCCCTCGGACCGCAACCGCCCCAGGAAGTCCGGAACGTCCTCGGCCACCTCGGCGCCGGGAAAACGCTCCGTCAGTTCACCGACGATCCGGTGGACATCGCGCTCGCCGTCGCACAGCCCGACGATGTCTCCGGCGCGGCCGGAGAGGACCACCACCCGCTCCGGCATGACCAGCAGATCGGTATTCCGAACCCGGTCGTGCCGCAGTACGACCGCAGGGGCGAGCCTGGGGCGCCACCCCGGACCGGCGTCCCGGTCCGGCCCTGCGGTCATCGCGACACCACCTGCGGCTCCCGCTGCGCAAGGTCCACGGCGTCCAGCAGCGACCACAGCACATCGCATTTGAAGGCGAGCGCCGCCACCGCCCGCTCCTGATCGGCCCTGCTGCTCGCCCACTCGAGAACCAGCGCCAGTGCCTCGTCGCTGTCCCGGCGGCCCTGACCGACCCGTGCCCGGAAATAGGCCAGCCCGTCGGCGTCGATCCATGAGTAGTGGCGCTCGAAGGCATCGATGCGCCGCAGCATCAGACCCGGAGCGGACAGTTCGGTCAGTGAGGCCGAGACAGCCTCCAGTGGTGGCCGGTGCCGGCAGAAGTTGACGTATCCGTCGACCGCCAGGCGCACCCCGGGCAGCACGCACGCCCCGGACAGCAGAGCGGCCCGGTCCAGGCCGGCTGCCTCACCGAGACGCAGCCACCGCTCGATGCCGCCCTCGCCTTCCGCGCGCCCGTCGTGGTCCTCGATCCGGTGCAGCCACATGCGTCGCAGCTCCGGCGTCTCGAGCTTGGCGGTGATCAAGGCGTCCTTGACCGGGATGTGCCGCTGGTAGTGGAAGCGGTTGGTGATCCAGCGGCGCAGTTCGGCAGGGCTCAGACTGCCCTCGTGCATCCTCACGTTGAACGGATGACGGTCGTGGTATCGCTGCTCTGCCACCGCCCGCAGCTGTTCCTCGAATTCCGCCCGCCCCCATGGCCGCTTCGCTTCCACAACGGTCACAGCGTGATCTCCATTCCGTCGGCTGCCACTTCGAGCCCCATCCGGGTCAGCACCTTGTGCTGGGGTGCGGTGGGGTCGACAAGAGGATTGGTGTTGTTGAGATGTGTATAGAGGCAGCGGGCCGGCAGCGAGGCGAGTCGCCGCGCCGTGCCGTCCGGCCCGTCGACGGGCAGATGACCCATGGCCGTCGCGGTACGTGCCGAGATCCCCGTCCGGCGGGGCTCGTCGTCGTCCCAGAAAGTGCCGTCGAGGATCACACAGTCGGCGTCGGCGACAGCGTGCTGCAGGGCGTCCGGCCATGTGCCGAGCGCCGGAGCGTAGACGGCGGTGCGGCCGGTGGCGCGATCGGTGAGCCGGAGCGCCGACACCCAGTGGCCGTCGTCGCCCGGCCCGGCCGGGACCGCCACGGCATAGCGCGGCCGCTTGCCGGAGAGGGGGACGGCACTGATGTGGACCGTGGAGTCGGCGTCGAGCGGTTCGGGCCGGCCGCTCGTGGGCAGCTCACACCAGGTCAGGTCGGTGTAGGGGGAGAGCAGTTCTCCCAGGTGCTGCCGGCCGAGCACCGCGTCCCGTACGGCACCGGTGGTGAGCAGCTCCAGACGGTCGGCCTCCCGCAGCCGGGCGATGCCGAGGGTGTGGTCGAGTTCGGCGTCGGTCAGGATGACGCCGGCCAGCGGTGTGCGGCGCGGCTCGGGGCCCGGATGCAGCTCGGGGCAGCTCTCGATCTGATCCGCGATGTCGGGTGTCGCGTTGACCACGTACCAGCGGCCTTCGGCTGCCCTGACGGCGAGTGAGGCGTGCCGGCGGCGGCGCCGCGGATGTGCGCGAGCCCCGGAGCATTCCGGGCAGGCACAGTTCCACTGCGGTACGCCGCCGCCTGCCGCGGTGCCCAGCACCTTGAGGAGCATGTCCGCGGGGGCTAACGGGTGGCCAGGGAGTAGGCCGTGACTTCCAGCGCGGTCTCGACGACCGTGTACTCGGGCCGTTGCCAGGCCGCCTCCTCTACGAACTGCGTGCCTTCGGAGCGAGCGGTGTGTTCGAACCGAGCGGTGTGATCCAGGGATTCGGTCGGCATGAGATCTTCCTGTCGTTCGGGATGACGAAGACGCCTTTTCCCGCAGCATCGGCAGCCCAAGCAGCCCGGGCAATCCGTGGCGGCTATAAGGGTGACCCGCCGGTCTTGTCTGAGCCTCCGTCAGACATGGCCGACCTACGCTCCGGAAGACCAACGCCGAGCCTTCCTGGAGGATCGCAGTGTCCACTCTCACGAGTCGCCGAAGGACTTCGAGGCGACGGAAGCTTCGTGCGGTCACGGCCGCCGGGACCATGGTCGCGGGGCTGCTCGTGAGTTTCGTCGGCCCCGGCAGCGCCGCGTCCGCGTCGCCGGCGGCCCACGCGGTGACGGAGCCCGGCGCCGTCAAGACCGTCACGAGCGGCCTGACCACACCCTGGGGCATGGCCATGCTGCCGGACGGCTCCGCCCTGATCGCCGAGCGTGAGACCTTCAGGCTCTTCAAGATCAGCCCAACCGGCGAAAAGTCCTTCGTGGGCTCCGTACCCCGGACGATGACCACCAGGGTCGAGGACGGTGTGCTGGGCATCGCCGCGTCGAACAACTGGGAGCACGACCACTACATCTTCGTGCTCCACACAGCCCCCGACGGCAACAACCGGATCGCGCGGATGACCTTCGACGGCTCCAGGCTCGGTGACTACCGTTTGCTGCTCACGGGCATCAAGTGGGGTGAGATCCACAACGGCGGACGCCTGAGGGTCGGCCCCGACGGCTACCTCTACGCCTCGACCGGGGAGGCCAACAAATCCAGCCTCGCTCAGAACAAGAACTCCCTCAACGGGAAGATCCTCCGGATGACCTTCGACGGTCGGCCGGCGCCCGGCAATCCGTTCAAGAACTACGTCTTCTCCTACGGCCACCGCAACCCGGAGGGCCTGGCGTTCGATGCGCAGGGCCGTCTGTGGGCGTCCGAGATCAGCTCGGACAAGAACGACGAGCTCAATCTCATCGAGGCCGGCAAGAACTACGGATGGCCCACCTGCGTGGGACCGTGCGACGTGGCGGGCATGACCAACCCCAAGGCGTACTGGAGGCCGTCGGAGGCCTCGCCCAGCGGCCTCACCTACGCGGACGGCAGCCTGTACATGGCCGCCATGCGCGGCAGGCGCCTGTGGCGCATCCCGGTCAGCGGCACGACCCTGGGCACCCCCGTCGCGTACTACACCGACAAGTACGGCCGGCTCCGCACCGTCGAGAAGGTCCCGGGCAGGAACGCCCTGTGGCTGTCGACGACCAACACCGACCGCAACGGCGGCAAGTCCTTCGGCGAGGACAAGGTGCTCGAGGTGGAGCTGACCGCTCCTGCCGCCTCCCGGGACAGCGGCAGATAGCCGCTCGTACGTACGGCCGGCGCCTTTCGGGTACGGCGCACCCATACTGCAGACATGAAGCGGTTATGGCGCGCGGCGTCGTCCCTCCTGCCGATGGCCGGGATCGCGATCGGCCTCGGTGCCATCGGCTGGACGGTGTTCGGTGACAGACCGCCGTTGTTCGCCGTCCTCGGCGTGGCCCTGGGACTCGCGCTCGTCGCCGCGGGTGACGCCTGTGCACAGAAGCACGGCGACATCAGCGGCTGGGGAGACGACGGTCACGGCCGCGGTGGCTGCGGGTCCACCGGCGGCTGACCTGGCGGAGGCCGCCCGCAGCGCAAGGGTTCGCACGGCGGGCGGCCTCTATGTTCAGCGGGGTGGCGAGCCCTGCCGTTCGCGCGGTTGTCTGCGGCACTCCGGCGCGAGCGCCGGGTACGCCCTGGCGATCGCCTCGTACACCCGCTGCCGCAGCAGCTGCTCGGCCTCCGCCCGGCCGATGGCCCCGAACAGCCCGTCCAGCAAGGTGTCGTAGCGCGTCAGCGCGTGCCGCAGACAGTTGACCTGCCACCGGGCCGGCGCGGCAGGATCCGCGTCCTCAACGGTCGCCGGGCCGGGCAGCCGGTCCCCGCGGTCGTGCGAGCGCTCCTCGTCGAGAGTGTTGCGGTGCCGTACGGCCCGCTCGGCGAGCTCCCGCGCGCCGAGCGCCGGCACATGGATCGGCTCCGCCCGCACGGTGGCGAGCACCGCCTGCCGCCGCCGGTCCGCCGCGGCCCGTCGCGCCACGGCCCCGCCGATTGCCACGAACTCCTCGCTGAGCTCTGCCTTTTCGACGCGCACGAGCTCGTAGAGCCGCCTCGGCGGTGCTGATCTGTGGTGCGGACTGCGGTGCCGCAGATCCGGTTCCCCCAACAGGTCCCGCACCATGGCGTCGGTCCACCCGCGATTTCGCAAGCCGGTGAGCGAGACATACTTCGGCCTGCGCGGTTCGGGCACCGTCGTACGCTCCGTCATCGTTCCCCCTGAAGTCAGTGACGGACTGTGACGACTTCAGTGAAGCAGCCCCCACTGACAAGGGACCGGGCCGGCGGCATAGACGTCCGATAAGCGAACAATCAGCCCGGTGAACGGACTTGGCTGGATCTCGACTCGGATGGGCATGGCATGGGCACGTAATGTCCCGCCGGGGCGCCGCAGCCCCACCCACCCCATGAACAGGTAGGAGTCTCATGCGCCGCCTGCCCATCCCCGGAAGATCCCGCTCGTCCCGTAACCGTCTGCTCGGTGTCGCCGCGGCCGGCGCGCTGGCGCTGATCGGCCTTCCCCAGTCGGCCACCGCAGCCGAGACGGCTTCCGTCGTACCAGTCACCGCCGCCAAGGCCGGTGCCGGCGTCCGGCCGATCGACGGGGCGTACATCGTGCGTCTCAAGCCGGGCGCCGACGCCCGCGGGCTCGCGCGTGCACTGTCCGTCAGCCCTCGTTACGTCTACGAAAAGGCCGTGAACGGCTTCGCCGCCGATCTCACCCAGGGGCAACTGCGCGCACTGCAGCGCCAGAACTCCGTCCTCGCCATCGAGCAGGACGAGTGGGTCGACCAGGCGAGCGACGCCACCCAGACGAACCCGCCGTCCTGGGGCATCGACCGCGTCGACCAGCGCAACCTGCCGCTGTCCGCCTCGTACACGTCGATCGCGAACGGCGCGGGCGTCCACGCGTATGTCATCGACACCGGCATCGACGTCACGCACCCCGACTTCGGCGGGCGCGCCGAGTTCGACCTCAACGTGATCGACAAGAAGAACACCGACTGCGACGGCCACGGCACCCATGTCGCCGGCACCATCGGCTCCAACACCTACGGTGTGGCCAAGGGAGTCCGGCTGCATGCCGTGAAGATCCTCGACTGTGCGGGCGCGGGTCGTACGGCCGCGACCATCAAGGCCATCGACTGGGTCACCAAGAATGCGCAGAAGCCCGCCGTCGCCAACACGTCCTGGAACTGGACCTGGAACAACACCCTGGCCGCGTCGCTGACCTCGATGATGGACTCCGGTGTCTTCCTCGCCACCTCCGGCGGCAACACCGGCGCCGACTCCTGTGACCGCCTGCCTCGTGGTCTCACCCAGACCACCGCGGTCGGTGCCACGGACATCACCGACAACCGGGCGTCCTACTCCTCGATCGGCGCCTGCGTCGACCTGTACGCCCCGGGTTCGTCGATCCTGTCGACCCAGCCGAACAACACCACCGCCGTTTTCAGCGGCACCTCGATGGCGACCCCGCACGTCGCCGGCATCGCCGCCCTCTACAAGAGCGTCAACGGCGACACCACCCAGGCCGCCCTCGGCACCTGGCTCACCACCAACGCCACCCCGGGTGTCGTCCAGGGCAACCTGTCCGGCACGCCCAACCTGCTGGCGTACACCGGCGGGCTGTAAACCGCATCGCGACGGCCACGCCCCAGGGTCCGGGGCGTGGCCGTCGTACCTGTGCTCGCGTCAGGACACCGCTGTCAGGACAGCGAGGCCCCGCCCGGTCACGGCTGCTGCCGGCGGGTGGCGCTTCCCGCGCCGCTGACGTCGGTCGTGCGGTAGTGCTGTATCTCCTCGATCGCCGACATGTGGGGCCTGACGGCGCTGAAGAAGGCGGGGAAGTGCTCGCCCTTGCGGAAGCCGTGCAGATGGTCGCCGACCGAGGTCCAGCGGATGCGGAGGGTGTAGCGTTCCGGCTCCTCCTGGCAGTGGGACAGTTCGTAGTCGATGCACTCGGGCGCGGCGGCCGGCGCGACGGAGGCCTCGCGGTAGGCGTCCTCGAAGGCCTTCCGGCCGGCCGGCGGGATCCGGTAGCGGACGTACTCGACGGTCGCTGTCATGAGGCTTCGCCTTCCTCTGATTTCCGGGGTGGGGTGTCGGGGCCCTGTGCCCGTACGCGCTGCACCTGCGCCAGCGACTCGCGCAGGTCCGTGAGCCACTCGTCCGCGTGCTGCTGGACCAGGCGTACGCACCAGGCGAGCGCGTCGCTGCGGCTGCGGGCGACGCCGCCGGCGATCAGGGTGTCGAGGACCTGGCGCTCGGGCTGGCGCAGCCGGGTCATGACGGGGGCGGCGACATGGGTGAACAGGGCGCGGGTGCCGTCGCACTCCACGCCCCAGGAGACCTTCTTGCCGAAGCGCTGTTCGGCCTCGCGGGCCACGGCGATGCGCTGCTCGCGGGTGCGCTCGCGAAACTCCTGGATGCGGCCCTGGACGGCCGCCTCCTTCTCGACGGCCGAGGCGTCCTCGGCCAGATGCGGTGCGGGGATGCGGCCGATCACCGTGATCTCCTCACGGTCCACGGTCACGTCCAGCACGCTTTCGTACACGTCTTCCGGCAGGCGGCCGGCGAACCAGCCGCGAAGCTTCTCGCGCTGCTCCGTTGTAAGCATGTAATCAGCATTACTCGGCATGGCTCGTCTGCCAAGAGGCTGTGGGCAAAGACGCGGGGACACCCCTGGGCCTCACCCGTACGGGGGATGGCCGACTCGGGGCGGACGCGTTCAGCGGCGGCCGAAACTAGGGTTGACGAGTGGCCATGAACTCTGCGTTGAACTCCGGTCTCGACGTCTTTCTCCGCGGGACCCCGGAGTTCGACACCCCGTCGTCCGGACGGATCGCCGATGCCGTGCTGGCACTTCTGGCACTGCGGGGCGCCGACCGGCGGACCGGGCTTCCCGAGCCGACTCCGGACCTGGTCCACACGGTGCTCCTCGAGG
Source organism: Streptomyces sannanensis (assembly GCF_039536205.1). Taxonomy (GTDB): domain Bacteria; phylum Actinomycetota; class Actinomycetes; order Streptomycetales; family Streptomycetaceae; genus Streptomyces; species Streptomyces sannanensis. The sequence goes on from NZ_BAAAYL010000001.1 coordinate 5,667,587, forward strand.
ACGTACCGGCGTACGTCTGCGCGACGCCACAGGAACTGCCGGTCTTCCCCGCCGTTCTGACCGCGCTCGCCGGCCGCGTCCGGGCGACGGGCAGGCTGAACGCCAAACGCCATGCCCGGCTGCTCGCCTCGATCGAGGACGCGGTGCCGGGCTTCGAACGGGCGATGACCGACCCCGAGAACCTGACCTGGTCACGCTGGTACGCGTCGCTGATGCGGACGGACGGCACGGCCGTCGACGACCCCGCCGCCGTACGGGAATGGCTGGCCGCGTACGACCGCTCCCCGCGCTCCGGCCGGCCCGTTCTGCCCGCGGCGCTGCACCGCTCCGACGTCACCACCCGGACCTTCGCCACCCGCGTGCTGCTCACCGAGGCACTGCTGGCCGCGTTCGCCCGCGATCTCGACAAGCCCTCGCCCGCCGGGGCCCTGCTGCCCGCACTGCCGCTCGACGCGCCGGACCCGGAAGAGGCGTTCGTCCGCGAACTGGAGCGCATCGGGACCCACCTGCTGGACCGCTGGACGGCGGTGGGCCTGACGGAGGCCCTCGCCGGCCCGTACGTCCATCTCGCCCCGGGGCCGGAGTCCCTGCCCCATGTCGTCCTCGCCGACACCCTCCTCGACGAACACCTCGACTACTACGGTGACGCGACCGTCCCCCTGCCGCCACCACTCGTGGAACCCCCACCGGACGAACTGCCCGGTCTGCTCCATGCCGCCGCCCTGCCCGCCGCACTCGCGGCGCCCACCGACGACGAGACGCGTGAACTCGCGGAGCAGTGCGGTTTCCTGACCCCTGACGGGCCAGGCCCGGCAGCAGCCGTCTGGACCGACGGCACCCCGCAGGAGCTCCTGGAACTGGGCGCCGACATCCTCGCCGCCGTCGTGGTACAACTCGCGGGCGAACCGGACATGGACGAGGAGTACACGCGCGACACCGCGCACCTGTTGTACGTCCTGTACCAGCGCGGCGGCACCGCGGATTCCGTGGCCCGCAAGGCAGCCGAGTTCGAGGCGTGGATGGTCGCCCCGAACCTGGAGGACACACCCGTCCCGGTCCCGGACACGGCAGCCGCCGCATACACGACACCGGCCCCGGAGGAACTGTCCGCCCTGCTCGGCATCCCCGGCCTGAACAAGGAGGACCGCGCCGCACTCGACGGCCCCGCCCGGTCGCTGGCCGCCGTCGTCGACCGGCTGACTCCGACCGGATGCCTGTTCCGTACCGGCGACGCCTTCGGCCTCACGCCCCTCGGCGGGGCCGTGCTGCGCTACGCGCTCACCGGCGCCGACATCACCGTCTCCGACTCCGCAGCGGTTGCCGCCTGGGACGCCGCCACCGTCGTCCGGGCGGCCGAGAACTGGCCGCGGGATCCGGCCTCCCGTACGCTCGCGTTCTGGCTGGGCCGCCGCGAGGGGACCGCCGAGGCATGGGGTGAGCTGCTCCGCGCGATCGGCTCCGAGAACCGCGGCACCTTCGCCGCCGCCGCCACGCGAGCCCTCTTCACCCGCCTCGACACGGAGACCGCCCCGCCCGAGGCGCTGCGTGCCGCCCTCACCGACCCCGTGCTCGGGGCATACGTGGAACAGGCGCTGCGTGCGCGGGGCGAGAAGACCGAGGAAGAGCAGGTGCCGGCGAGCGCCCGGGCGACACTCATCCTCGACGAACTGGACACCTGCTCCGTCAAGGACCAGCACAGGGAGTTCCTCGCCGAATCGGACCTGGAGGAGGCCGCGCCCGATCTCCCTGCGATGTTCGACACTGCCGCGGCGGTCTGGCCGGGCGGAGCTCCGGCACTGCTCACCGCCCTCGCCCAGGCCGACGCCCACCTCGCGCAATGGGTACTGGACGTCCTGCGGACCACGCACCCCGACCCGCACGTGACCGACCTCGCGGCACGCACCGCATGCTCCATGAGCCCCTACGGGCCCCACCGGCAACGGAAGCGGAAGCGACACCGCCGTTGACCCCGAAAGGCGAGGCGGAGCAAGGGTGACGACCGCTGAGCGCGGGCGGTGGGCAGGGCAGCACGAAACCCCTGCCCGCTGGGTACGGCCCCGAAGGGGCAACTCAGGGCGCCCAGGCAGCGACCACCTCTCGCGGGCCCCACGTCAGGTCGAGCACTGTGGGGCCGAGGCCATCCTCCGTTCCGGAGAGCGAGACCGCCACCAGTCCAGTGCTGCCGGGAGCGAAGCCCGGCACTTGAGCGGCCCCCTGGTGGAGCTCGGCGAGGTCGCGCCGGTCGAAGGGGGTGCCGAGCCACTTGATCGAACCGGCGAAGAACAGCTGCCGCGCCACGGGGGACCGGTCGGCACCGATGATGTCGATCTCCGGGCTGAACTGTCGGTTCCACCACCCGCCCACAGCTTCGGCCTCGGGCCAGGGAAGTTCCCCGGCGAGCGCGGCCAGTTCCAGCGCCTCCCGGACCAGCGGTTCGACCGCACGGCCGCGCCATGTCGTCCAGCGGCGTTGGACCGTACGGAAGGCCGCCTCGGGACGGCCCCGTCGGCTCTGCTCCTGGGCGGCGCGTAGGGCCGCGAGATAGAGGCGGAGATTGCTGTCGGCCACCCGGTAGAGCGCGGGTTTCCCGGGCTTGACGGAGAGTGGGTTGTCCGTGGCGAGGATGCGCTTCTCCTCCGCGAGGCGGCGCAACAGCGGTGACAGCACCCCGGAGGGCAATGGCCGGCCCTGGCTTCCTGCGGTGGCGGCGATGTTGGCGTGCGTACGGTCCCCGCTGCCCACTGCCTCCAGTACGCGGCGGGACTGGTCGGGGGCCGGGAACTCCGCCATGAGAGACGTCTCGGGGATGCCGAACAGCGGCGAAGCCGGGTCGGCGCACTCCGCCTGGATGAAGTCGAGGGCGGGTGTGCCGTGCGGCCACGCGCGGATGATGCCGGGCAGGCCACCGGACACCAGGTGGGCGTCGATGGCGTCGGCCGGCCCGAGTCCGAGTGCGTCGCCGGTCTCGGCCGGGTTGAGAGGGCCGAGTACGAGATTGTCGGCGCGCCCGTAGAAGGGGCGATCGTACGCGGTGAGCCGCTCCATCATGTGCAGGTCGCTGCCCAGGAGCAGGAGCAGCACCGGACGGCGGGAGAGCAGGCGGTCCCATGCGGTCTGAAGAGCCCCGTCGAACACGGCGTCCTGCTCCGCGAGCCAGGGCAGCTCGTCCATGACGATGACACAAGGCTCGGCGGGCAGTACTGCGGCGAGCACGCGTAGGGCGTCCGGCCAGCCGATGGACCCGTCGTCGGGAACCAGTTCACGCTCGACAGGGAGGGCGGATTCCCTCAGTTCGGTGAGGAACGAGGAGACGGCTTCGACGGGCGAGGCCCCTTTCGTTGCAGTGAAGAAGAGGTACGGGACTCCGGCCCGGTCGCAGAATTCCTGGACCAGGCGTGATTTGCCGACCTGTCGCCGCCCCCGTATGGCCACCGCGGCCGCCGAGCCGGTCGCGGTGATCCTGTCGAGCCGCTTGCGCAACAGGTTCAGCTCCGCGGAACGTCCGACGAAGAGCGTGGGCATGCGCACCGCCGCGGGGTAGACGAGATCTATGTAGAAAGATTCTACATAGATCTCGTCTACCCCGCTGGCCTGCGGGACGGTATCCATGCCGAAGGGGTGATTTCGCCGTCTGGGCCAAGGGCCTCGGCCTGTTCTGATGCCCCCGCTCTCGGACTCCCAGTGGTCAATTTCCCCTGAGGAAGGTCGCCTCGGGGCGGTCCCGTTGGCCCGTGCGTGGGGTAGACGGGATCTATGTATGTCGACGATCACGTAATTCTTCAAGGGCTGTGGTCACGTAATTCCCCAGGTCCTCACCAGGGTCTGAGGAAGGTGATCTAGGTCTTGTTCGTGACGGATGCTGCTGGCTAGGTTGGCCGGTATGTCTCTGCCGCCGGAAGTCCGCCAGACAACGTCCACGTTCTTGGCCGCGATCGACGCGTCCGCGCCGGGGCTGGTCGAGGGGTTGTACTTGTGTGGCTCGCTTGGCTTCGGCGAGTTTTTCCCTGAGCGCAGTGATGTCGACTTTGTGGCCGTGCTGGCTGAGAGACCGGATCGCGCGGCGCTGGAGGCGCTCGCCGAGGCGCATGAGATCGTGCGCAGGGAGCATCCCCGGCCGTTCTTCGATGGCTTCCATGCGGTGCGGGACGACCTGGCCAAGCCGCCGGAGCAGTGCCCGGATCTGCCCTGCACCCAGGCCGGGGTCTTCAAGGGGGCCGGGCGGTTCAGCGTCAACCCGGTCACCTGGCACGAGCTCGTTCGTCACGGCGTGAAGGTCCGCGGCCCAGTCCTCACCGAGTCCGAGGTATGGACCGATGACGCGGCACTGCGCGCCTTCAGCCATGGCAACCTGTCGAGTTATTGGTCGGGTGTTCACGAGGCGCTGGTCAAGAGCCCGGAGGAGGCGGGCGACCCTGACGCGGCGGAGTGGTGCGTGCTCAGCGTCAGCCGCCTGCACCACCTGCTCGCGACGGGATCCCTCACCTCCAAGAGCGGCGCGGGCCGGTATGCCCTGGCCGCCTTCGAGTCCCGCTGGCACTCGATTATCCTCGAGGCCCTGCGGGTGCGTGAGTCCACCGGCGCGTCTTCCGCTTATGACGGTGTCCCCGGGCACCGGGCAAGCGACACGATCGCCTTCACGGCCATGGTCGTCGAGGCTGGTCTCGCGCTCGGTGTCACGCGGGGCTGAGGATCTTCGTGATGTCGACGAAGTCCCCAGCCCCGGGGCCGGTGGGGGCTCGGCCTGCATGTGCTCCAGCGAGGTGAACGTCCGCCCGCTTCAGAACGAGTCACGGACGTAGGGCTCGCGAGCCGGATCCATCAACGTGCCGTAGTGGGAAGCGAGTTCGACATACGACTTGTTGATCTGCGGGTCGTAGAGGTCCGGCTTGTCCACCCTGGTCTTCAGGTTGTCCGGCACCAAACGCCGCGGGACACCGCCGAAGTAGCGGAACGCTTCCGTGTGGGCGAGGGTCCAGGCGTGCTGGTCCATGTGCGCCACCGGGCGGACGAACATGTGCCGCGAGGCGGGCAGCACCATCACGAACGCCCAAACCCGGGCGGCGGGCGTCCGCCTGAAGAAGGCCGAGTCGCACGTACATGTGAGGGGCTGCCGGAAACCTCCCGGCAGCCCCTCACACACGTGTGCGTCGCTCAGATGCGGGCCGAGAACCCCACGAACGTGGCCCATGTCGTGGACGTAACCGCCAGCACCGGCCCGGTTGTTCGCTTCGAGTCCCGCACGTACACGGTCTCCGACATGCCTGCCACCTCGACGCACTGCCCACCCTCACCGCTGCTGTAACTGCTCTTGAACCAGGCCAGCTCGGTGCTGCGGACGTCTTCCCTGCTCATAGTTCTCCTAGCAACTTCTCGACGAAGGCCAGCGATTCTCGAGGAGTGAGAGCCTGGGCCCGGATGATTCCATACTGCGCCTCAAGCTCACGGACCAGCTTCCGTTCGGTGTGAAGACGGCTGACGTTCTGGACCTCGACATAACCGACTCGCCGGTTGTCACTGGTCTCCATCAGCGTGAACGGACCACTGAGCCCCGCATGGTCCTCCCGGTCGAGTGGCATCACCTGGATCTCCACGTTTCGCTGCTGGCCGACGAGTAGGAGTTGTTCCAGCTGGCCTCGTTGCACTGTCTTGCCGCCAATGCGGCGACGCAGAACGGACTCCTCGATGACGAAACTCATCAGCGGGGCGGGCCAGCGGGAGAGATCACCTGCCGCGCAAGCCTGGCGGCTACCCGCTGCCCCATCGTCTCCTCGTCCAAGAGCGGCCGCCGCATGGCGAAGACGGCTCGCGCATACTCCTCTGTCTGCAGCAGGCCGTTGATGATGTGAGTGTCGTAGACATGCAGCTCAACGGCTTGTGCCTCCACCCGGGCTGCATCGCGGAAGAACCCTGGGTACCGCGCCCGCGCCACCTCGTCCTTCAGTGCCTTGAGGACGCCACCTGCTCCCAGCACCTCATCCGCCCTGTCGATCAGCTCCGGCTTCGGAATCCGCCGCCCCTGTTCGACCGACGCGATCTGGTCCTCCCCGTACCCCAGCCGCGCCCCCACCTCCGCCTGCGTCAGCCCTTCCCGTTCCCGGAACAACTTCATCTGTTTGCCGAAGCCCTTCAGAAGACCGGCTCCTGAGTCGTCGCGCACGTCCTGCGGTCCCGGCCGTACCTCGTCCATCCCTGCCGTCACGCCGCCACCTCCGTGGTGCACCGCCTTGCTGCCCTGCCGATGACGCTCCCCGCGAGGGCGAGGCTATGCGCGGCGCCCACCGCCTGGGCCCAAAACGGGCGGAACGTACTCACACCGGGTGACGCCACGACGGGTCGCACAGCTCCGACAGGCGTCTCCGGAGGCCGTACAGTGCACGTCCGTACTGCTTGCCCTGCTTGGAGCGGGTACGGACGGGCCGTCAATCTCCTGGTCATGACGACTGATGCGCCCCCCGAAGAAGCTGTGCCGACCACCGATTTCACGATGCGGTTCACGTCTACGCCGCGAGGCGCCCGGCTTGCGCGGCGCCTTGTTTCCCACCGCCTGAGCGAGTGGGGGCATCCGTACGACTCCGCCGCGAACGAGACGGTGACCCTGATCGCGGCTGAGCTGACGGCGAATGCGGTCCGCCACGGCCACGTTCCGGGCCGGGACTTCCACCTCCGACTGACGGTGGCCGCCGGCATCCTCCGTGTGGAGGTCACCGACACCCGCACCGAGCAGCTTCCCGAGTTCGGCGAGCAGCTCCCCGAATCGGAGTGCGGGCGCGGGCTGCTCCTCGTCTCGCTCCTGGCCTGCCGCTGGGGCGTTTCCCCTCGGACCGACGCCCCTGGAAAGACGGTCTGGGCGGAACTTGCGCGCCACGTCAGGACCCAGGGGGCGGAGCCGACGTGCGGGTGATGGCTGCCGCATGCTCGGTCCGTCAGTAGAGTCGCGATCATGTGAGCGCCGGCGGAACGCGGGTCGCCGCGCACAACCCGTACTGGGACCAGTACGGCGTGACGGTCGCCGATCCGGACGGCTACCGCCTCGTTCTGTGCTCGCGTTCCTGGAACGCCTGACTCGGCGCTGAGGGCCGCATCGTACGGTGACCGTCGTAGGCGGCCTGCACTGAGAAGGGCCTCCGCCCCCGGAACTGTGCGTTCACCTGGGGCGGAGGCGTTCTTACAACGTGCCGCTCGGCTTCTGTGCGGGTCAGCCGACCAGCTGCTCGTACGCGGGAAGGGTGAGGAAGTCGGCGTAGTCCGCGTCGAGTGAGACATGGAGGAGCAGGTCGTGGGCCTGCTGCCACTTGCCGGCGGCGAAGGCTTCCTCGCCGATCTCCTCGCGGATCGCGGCGAGTTCCTCGGCGGCGACCTTGCGGGTGAGTTCCGGGGTGGCCTTCTCGCCGTTCTCGAAGACGACGCCCGCGTTGATCCACTGCCAGATCTGGGAGCGGGAGATCTCGGCGGTGGCGGCGTCCTCCATCAGGTGGAAGATGGCGACGGCGCCCAGGCCGCGGAGCCATGCCTCGATGTAGCGGGTGCCGACCTGGACCGCGTTGCGCAGGCCCGCGTAGGTGGGGTGGGCGTCCAGGGAGGCGATGTCGATCAGCTCGGGGCCCTCGACATGGACGTCCTCGCGGAGGCGGTCCTTCTGGTGGGGCCTGTCGCCCAGGACCGCGTCGAAGGAGGCCATGGCGATCGGGACCAGGTCGGGGTGGGCGACCCACGAGCCGTCGAAGCCGTCGCCCGCCTCACGGTCCTTGTCGGCGCGGACCTTCTCGAAGGCGACCTTGTTGACCTCGGGGTCCTTGCGGGACGGGATGAATGCGGCCATGCCGCCGATCGCGTGGGCGCCGCGCTTGTGGCACGTACGGACCAGGAGTTCGGTGTAGGCGCGCATGAAGGGGGCCGTCATCGTGACCGCGTTGCGGTCCGGGAGGACGAACTTCTGCCCGCCGTCACGGAAGTTCTTGACGATGGAGAAGAGGTAGTCCCAGCGGCCTGCGTTCAACCCAGAGGCGTGGTCGCGGAGTTCGTAGAGGATCTCCTCCATCTCGTAGGCGGCGGTGATGGTCTCGATCAGGACGGTGGCCCGGACGGTGCCCTGCGGGATGCCGACGTAGTCCTGGGCGAAGACGAAGATGTCGTTCCAGAGGCGGGCCTCCAGGTGCGACTCCGTCTTGGGCAGGTAGAAGTACGGGCCCTTGCCGAGGTCGATCAGCCGCTTGGCGTTGTGGAAGAAGTACAGGCCGAAGTCGACGAGGGCGCCGGGGACCGGGCGGCCTTCGGAGCGCAGGTGGCGCTCCTCGAGGTGCCAGCCGCGGGGGCGCATGACGACGGTGGCGAGTTCCTCGGCGGGCTTGAGCGCGTAGGTCTTGCCCTGCGGGGAGGTGAAGTCGATACGGCGCTGATAGGCGTCGATCAGATTGAGCTGGCCGAGGACGACGTTCTCCCAGGTGGGAGCGGAGGCGTCCTCGAAGTCGGCGAGCCAGACCCTGGCGCCCGAGTTGAGGGCGTTGACGGTCATCTTGCGGTCGGTCGGACCGGTGATCTCCACGCGGCGGTCTTCGAGGGCCGGCGGCGCCGGGGCGACGCGCCAGGAGTCGTCCTCGCGGATATGGGTGGTCTCGGGGAGGAAGTGCAGCGTGGAGGTGCGGGCGATCTCGGCGCGGCGCGCTGTACGGCGGGCGAGAAGCTCGTCCCGCCGGGGGGTGAAGAGGCGGTGCAGGTCTGCGACGAAGGCGAGGGCCTCGTCCGTGAGCACTTCCTCCTGTCGTGTCAGCGGCTCGGCATCGACGATGGCCAGCGGGGACGGCGCTGGTGCGGACATGAGCTGTCACTCCTTCAGCGGGCGGTGCCTTGCGGCCGCCGGGTCGCCATGAGTCGGCACCCCTAAGGGCGGCACTGGGTGCCACGGCTCCGGGATGCGGCCGCGGGCGCCGTCTGAGGTATCGGGCGTTTCTGAGTGGTGGATAATAGTTTCCTCATGGTGGAAGTTCAATGGTTTGTTGATGTCGAGGCTCTTCGAGTCGACACAACGTGGCGCTGGGTGTCAAGCCGGTCGCAGACGGTCACTCCAGACGGGTCAAGTCCTCCTCGGTGTCGATGTCGTACGCCTCTGCGATGTCGGAGCACTCGACGAGGGTGATCGCTCCCTTGTGTTCCTCGAGATAGGCCCGCGCGCCGCGGTCGCCCGTCGCGCTCGCCCGGATCCCGGGCCAGTGCTCCGCGCCGAACAGCACCGGATGGCCGCGCTTCCCGTCGTACGAGGCCGCGACGAGCGAGGAAGGGGACGCGTACGCCGACAGCACTCGGGCCACCGCCGCCGCGCCGATCCCCGGCTGGTCGACCAGCGAGACCAGGACGGCCGGGGCGCCCGTACCGGCCAAGGAGGCAAGGCCCACCCGCAGGGAGGAGCCCATGCCCTCCTCCCAGTCCGGGTTGTCGCTCACCACGCAGCCGGACAGATCGGCCACGGCCCGCACCTGCTCCGCGGCCGCGCCCAGCACCACATGCACCGGTTCGCAGCCGCCCTCGCGCAGGACACGGATCGCATGTTCGATCAGCGGTCGGCCCCGGTGTTCCAGCAGCGCCTTGGGACGTCCGCCGAGCCTGCGCCCCCCGCCCGCCGCCAGCAGCAGACCGGCGATCCGGCGGGATTCCTCGTTCGTCGGTGTCATACGCACTGCATACAGCACACCTGCGGCTGGAATCCCGCGTTCCGAGTGGCGTGGACCGCGCGAAGTGGCGTTAACTGGGCGGCGGAACCCGGCGGCTGACCACCGTCCGAGGGGCCGCATCACACAGCACATGGACGTGCGAGGGGGGAGCTGTGTTGCGAAGCGTGGAGCAGCAGCCCATGGCCGCCAGCGGCGAGGACCCGAGGGTGGCGGAGCTGCGGGCCGCCGTCGCCCGGCTGCGCCGCGAACTGGCGGGCCATCCGGGGAAGTTCCTCGACCGCGAGGTTGCCGAGGACGAACTGGCCGCGCTGGACGCGATGGCGGTCGGCGGACTGCCGGAGATCCCGCGGATGCGTCGCTCACTGCTGCTGATCGCGGGGGCGATAGGTTCGGTGAGCGCGCTGTCCGCCGCGCTGGGCGGGGTGCGTGGTGCGGTGGATCTCTTCGGGGAGCCGCCCAGGTCGCAGCACTAGAAGACCGATGAAGATCTTGCTCCTGCCGCCTGACTCGCCCCGGATTGCGGGTAAATGTCAATCGCCATGAACCGGTGCAAGCCGGGCGCGATTTCAAGATCTTCAGGACACTCCTAGGGCGTGTCATGCCGGCCGAGCAGGCCGCCACCGCGTCCCGTTCACACCTCGCTGCGTTGTCGGATCGCCCGAGTGCGCCCGGTACGGGGGCGATCCTCCGCCTTGCGATGTACCGCACCGGGCGCCGCTCGCGGCCGCACGCCTCCTTCGGAGACGGACCCTAGCTTTCCGGGAGTCGGGACCAGAAGTGGTTGACGATGTCGTCGATGTAGCGTCGTCCGTTTTCGCCGGAGGCGATGGTGCCGCCGGCTCGGCTGAGGGTGGCGGCCATGAGGGTCTGGTACTCGTGGTGCATGGCGCCCAGGGTGTCTTGCAGGTCGCGGCGTTCCATGGAGACGAGCCGGGCGATGGCGCGGATGTGGGCCTGCCAGCGGGTGGAGACGGCTTCGGTGAGAAGGCGGGCGAGTTCGTCCTCGAGGCCGGTGATGGCGATGAAGTCGCGTGGGGGGAGGTTGAGGAGACTACCGAGTTTGGCGGACTGTCTTTTGTCGCCGGTCCATTGGCCTCTTTCTTCCATGTACAGGTAGGCGTTGAGGTCGACGCCGGTGACGCGGGCGACGTCCTCGGCGGCGAGTCCGCGGGCGAGGCGGTGTTCGCGCAGGGTGCGGGGCCTGCCCATGAGTTCGCTGGGGGCGCACCACAGGGCACCGGCCAGGGCGGTGAGTTCTTGGGAGGTGGGCAGGGCGGTGCCGCGTTCCCATGCGGTGATGTGGTCGGGGGTGACATGGGCCATGCCGTAGGACGCGCGCATGCCGTAAGCGACGTGGCCGGGGGCCATCCCGAGTTTCTCGCGCAGGGTGCGAGCAGCGCGCGCGTTGAAGGGGAGCGGTGGATGCACGGACAGAGAGTAGAAAGTTACCAGCGACAACTCCATGGCCACTGTCGCCCGCATCCCGTTTTGGCGGGATAGGTCGCCGGTGATTCTGTAGGAAAAGACAGGGCGTGTCGAGTCGTCAACCGCTCGACATGGCCGCGAAATTGCGAACCGGGTTCTGCCGCGTATGATCCGCTCGCAAGGTGCCGCATGTGTGTTCGCACAACTGCCTGTCACACGCTCCCGGCGGCACGGCCATGCTTCCCCCCCGCTCATCTGTAAGTCCAGGAGACGCAGTCATGCAGACCAGCACGGCAGCCCCGGTCGGCGCGCCGCCCACCCGACCCGGCGGCCCGGTCGACCGGTTCTTCCGCATCAGCGAACGCGGCTCGACATACGGCCGGGAGATACGCGGCGGGCTCGCCACGTTCTTCACCATGTCGTACATCCTCGTGCTCAACCCGATTATCCTCGGCAGCACCAAGGACAAGTTCGGCGAGCAGCTGGACGCCGCCCAACTGGTCACCGCCACTGCCCTGGTGGCTGCCGTGATGACCGTGATCATGGGCGTGGGCGGCAACCTGCCGCTCGCCCTGGCCGCAGGCCTGGGGCTCAACGCCGTCGTCGCCTTCCAGATCGCCCCTCTGATGAGCTGGGACGACGCGATGGGCCTCATCGTGTTCGAAGGCCTGCTGATCTGCGTACTGGTGGTGACCGGCCTGCGCGAGGCCATCATGCACGCCATCCCGCAACCCCTCAAGCAAGCCATCAGCGTCGGCATCGGCCTGTTCATCGCCTTCATCGGCTTCGTGGACGCCGGGTTCGTCACCCGTATCCCGGATGCCGCGAACACCACCGTGCCCGTCCAGCTCGGCACCGGCACCCTCAGCGGCTGGCCCATGCTCGTCTTCTGCCTCGGCGTGCTCGTGACGATCGTCCTCCTCGCCCGCAAGGTCAAGGGCGCCATCCTCATCAGCATCGTCCTGATGACCGTCCTCGCCGTCGTCATCAACGAGGTCGCCGACGTCAAATCCTGGGGCCTGACCTCCCCCTCCCTGCCTGACAAGCCCGTCGCCGCCCCCGACTTCGGGCTCCTGGGCCAGTTCGACCTATTCGGCTCGTTCGGACAGGTCAGCGTCCTGACCGTCGTCCTGCTCGTCTTCACCCTCATCCTGTCCGACTTCTTCGACACCATGGGCACCGTCGTCGGCGTCACCGCTGAAGCCGGGCTCCTCGACGAACGCGGCCAGGTCCCCCGCCTGGGCCGCGTCCTCCTCATCGACGGCGCAGCCGCCGTCGTCGGCGGCGCCGCCTCCGCCTCGTCCGCCACCACCTACATCGAATCCGCCGCCGGTGTCGGCGAAGGCGCACGCACCGGCTTCGCCAACCTCATCACCGGCGGCCTGTTCGCTCTCGCCCTCTTCCTCACCCCCGTCCTGACCATCGTGCCCCTCCAGGCCGCGGCTCCCGCCCTCGTCGCGGTCGGATTCCTGATGATGACTCAGGTCAAGCACATCGACTGGGACCGCTACGAACTCGCCGTCCCCGCCTTCCTGACCATCGCCGTCATGCCGTTCACCTACTCCATCACCAACGGCATCGGCGCCGGCTTCATCGCCTACGTGGTCATCAAGGCATGCCTGGGCAAGGCCCGCGAAGTGCACTGGCTGCTCTGGGGCACCGCAGCGCTCTTCCTCGTCTACTTCGCCATCGACCCGCTGGAGCAGCTCCTCGGCGTCAAGTAACCGCACACACCGCCGGGGTGGCCTCGGGCACAGCCCATCGAGGCCACCCCGCCGACGGAATATCGACCTTGGGCGGCTTCACAGCAGTCGTCATCGGCTGCTCCCTGCTGTTGGAGTACGCCGTATCCGGTACGGCCATCGCGGTCGGCTGGTCCTCAATGCCCCTTCGCCCCGATGGACGTGGCGGGTACCCGCCGCAGAGGAGAACCGCCTTCTACGCGAACGTGCACGAGCGAGCTCTTGCCGGAGCCGGCGACGCCGGTGACAACGGCGAGCACCCCGAGCGGGATGTCGACGTCGACGCCCTGCAGGTTGTGAGCCGTCGCGCCGCGGATCCGGCGGGGGTGGGAGCTGCCCGCCGGTGGTGCGGGTCTCCGGACGGCCGGGCGGCGCCGCCCGCTGGTGGTCTCCGGACAGGGTGAGGGGTGCCGCCCGGCGCGTGGCTTCGCTCAGCGCCTGATCAGGCGGCGCGCGGTCGCCGCCGCCACCGCCGCCGTCCGTGAGTCGACGCCCAGCTTGGCGTAGATGTGCACGAGATGGGACTTCACCGTCGCCTGGCTGAGGAAGAGCTTCTTGCTGATCTGCTGGTTGGACAGCCCGTCCCCGACCAGCTGCAGCACCTCCAGCTCCCGCTTCGTCAGCGCCTCGGCCGGGGCGCGCATCCGGTCCATCAGCCGGTGCGCCACGGCCGGGGCGAGCGCCGACTGGCCGGCGGCGGCGGTGCGTACCGCGGCGGCGAGCTCCTCGGGCGGGGCGTCCTTCAGCAGATAGCCGGCGGCGCCCGCTTCGACGGCGGCCAGGATGTCGGCATCCGTGTCGTACGTCGTAAGGATCAGCACCCGGGGCGCACCGGGGCGGGCGGTGATCGCGGCGGTGGCCTCCCAGCCGTGCATGCCGGGGCCGAACTGGAGGTCCATCAGGACGACGTCCACCTCCCCGGAGGCCGCGATCTCGACGGCCCGCTCGGCGGTGGCGGCCTCGGCGACCACCTTCAGCCCCGGCTCGGTGTCCAGGACCGCGCGCAGTCCGGCGCGTACCACAGGGTGGTCGTCCGCGAGGAGAAGTCGGATCGTCATACGGAGCCTCCAGTCGGCAGTGGCAGTGTCACGGCGATCGCGGTGCCCTGGCCCGGCGTCGACTCGACGGTGAAGGTACCGCCCAGCGACTCGGCCCGGGAACGCATCGCGGGCAGGCCGAAACCACCGTCCGCGGAGACGACTCCCGCGGGATCGAAGCCCTTGCCGTCGTCGACGACATCCAGCGCGACCGCGGTGCCCATGAAGCTCAGAGTGATCTCGGCCCGGTCGGCCTCCGCGTGCCGGACCGTGTTGGCCAGCGCCGACTGGGCGATCCGCAGCAGCGCCACCTCGTAGGGGGTGGGCAGCTCGGCCGGGGTGCCGCTCACCGAGAAGCGGACCCGCACCCCCGGGGCGCCCGCGCACAGCCGCTCCAGGGCGGCGGTCAGGGAGCCGCTCTCCAGGCCCGGCGGCGCGAGCGCCCGTACGAAACGGCGAGCCTCGGCGAGATTGTCCTGGGCCGCCTCCCGGGCCTGGCGCACATGCGGGACGGCGGGGGAGTCCTCGGGCAGGACACGCTCCGCGGCACGCAGCAACAGCTGGATCGAGGAGAGGCCCTGCGCGAGGGTGTCATGGATCTCCCGGGCCAGTCGCTCACGTTCGGCCAGCGTGCCGGAGTGGCGCTCGGCGGCGGCGAGTTCGGCGCGGGTGGAGATCAGCTCCTCGATGAGCCGGCGGCGGCGCTCGCTCTCCCGGTACAACGCCTCGTACCCGAGGACCGTGGCGACGGCGACGGCCGCGCCGAGCAGCGGGCCGATGAAGGCCCCCGGATTGAGCGGGCCGCCGTGGCCCACGTACGACACGATCGCCGCCGTCGCCGTGGCCGCCACGGCGGGCAGGGAGTGCCGGGGCGGCAGCAGGTGCAGCTCGAGGAAGTACAGCGGGAAGGCCACCCACAGTCCGTCCGCGCTGAGCCACAGGAGCACCAGCCAGGACGCGCCGAGCACGCCGAGCCAGACGGCGGCCGCGGTGCGCGACGTCCGTACGGACGGGAACATCGAGCCCGCCGCGTACACCGCGCCCATCACCACGACCGCGACGACGACGGCCGGGGCGTTCGGGGCGTGGGTCGCCACGGCCCGGACAGCGGCGAGTGCCAGCAGGCCTGCCATCAGCAGATGCAGGCAGAGACGCAGAACGCGGAAGGCGGGAGTGAGTGCACGGGGATCCATGATCTGTCCAGCCTAGGCGGAATCATGCCGTCCGCACTCAATCGAAAGGTTGATTGCCTTGCCATCCGGCGCGCGATGCGCGCGGGGGGCGGGCGCACGCAAGGTGGAGGCATGTTCGTCGCTTCGAGAGATCTGAGGTTCGCCAAGGGGCGCTTCGCGCTCATGGGAACCGTGATCGTGCTGATCACACTGCTGGTCGGGCTGCTGTCCGGGCTGACCGCCGGGCTGGCCAGGGAGAACACCTCGGCCATCGCCGGTCTCCCCGCCGATGCCCTCGCCTTCGCCGAGCCGCCCTCCGGGCAGTCGGTGTCCTTCACCAATTCGTCCGTGCCGGAGCGGGCCTGGCGGGAGTGGCAGCGGCAGCCGGGCGTGACCGGCGCCGAGCCGCTGCGCATCAGCACCGTCAACGCCGCTGCCGGGGACCACACCGCCGCCGTGTCCGTGTTCGGCGTCCGACCGGACTCCGGACTCGCGCCCGAGCCGGTCGAGGCCGGGAAGGCCGTACTCTCCACCCAGGCGGCCGACGACCTGGGCGCCGGTCCCGGGGACACCGTCACGCTGGGCGGAAAGCGAGTGACCGTCGCCGCCGTCGAGGGCGACCACTCGTACAGCCATACGCCCGTCGTGTGGACCTCGCTCGACGGCGACACCGCCACCGTGATCGCCCTGACCACGGGCAAGGGTGCCGATCTCGCCGCCGGCGACAAGGCCGTGGGGACCGAGACCCATACACTCGACGACGCGCTCACCGCCATCGGGTCGTACGAGGCAGAGAACGGCTCGCTCCAGCTGATGCGCGGCTTCCTCTTCGCCATCTCCGCGCTGGTCATCGGAGCCTTCTTCACCGTGTGGACCATCCAGCGCAGCGGCGATGTCGCCGTCCTGAAGGCGCTCGGCGCCTCCACCGGATACCTGCTGCGGGACGCGCTCGGCCAGGCGGTCATCGTCCTCGTCGCCGGTACGGGCCTGGGCACCGCCCTCGCGAGCGCCATCGGCGCGATGGTGGCCGGCAGCGATGTGCCGTTCGTCCTTCAGCCGCTGACCGTGCTCGTTCCTGCCGCCATCATGACCGTCCTCGGGTTGGTCGGCGCGGCCCTCTCCATCCGGCGCATCACCGCCGTCGACCCCCTCACCGCCCTCGGGAGTGCGCGATGACCCTGCTGCTCGATGACGTCACCCTCACCTACCCGGACGGTGACGGCCGGCTCACCGCTCTCGACCGGGTCGGCCTGTCCGTGCCCGCCGGCAACCTGACCGCGGTCGTCGGCCCCTCCGGGTCCGGCAAGTCCAGCCTGCTGGCCGTCGCCGCCACGCTCGTCACCCCCGACTCGGGACGGGTGGTCGTGGACGGTGTCGATGTGGGCCGGCTCGGGTCGGGCGACAAGGCCGCGCTGCGGAGGGACCGCATCGGGATCGTCTTCCAGCAGGCCAACCTGCTGCCTTCGCTGACCGCGGCGGAACAGCTCGAGGTGATGGCCCATATGGCGGGACGCCCGCGGGGTGCGGCGCGCACCCGGGCCCTGGAACTGCTCGACGCGGTCGGCCTCGCCGGGCAGGCCGGACGGCGGCCGCACCAGCTGTCCGGCGGACAGCGGCAGCGCGTCAATATCGCGCGAGCGCTGATGAACGAGCCGGCGGTGCTGCTGGTGGACGAGCCGACGAGTGCGCTCGACCATGAGCGGGGCGCGGCGGTGCTGGAGCTGCTCCTCCGCCTGACGCGCGAGCGCGGCACCGCGACGGTTCTGGTCACGCATGACCGGACGCACCTGGACTCCGCGGACCACGCGGTCACGATGGTGGACGGCCGCCTCGCCGAAGCGGCGGTGCACTGACTCGAACGTCGTCCCGGACAGCCGGGCGGGCTGGATCTTCCAGCCCGCCCGGCTTCACGCCTGTGTGCTCGTGTTCGCCAGGGCCGTGGAGAGGTCCTGCGCGACCTCCTGCAGGATCGGGACGATCTTCTCCGTTGCCGCGTCCGTGACGCGGCCCGCCGGGCCGGAGATGGAGATCGCGGCCGCGGTCGGCGAATTCGGGACCGGGACGGCCAGGCAGCGGACGCCGACCTCCTGCTCGTTGTCGTCCACCGCGTAGCCCGTGCGGCGCACCAGCTCCAGGGCGTCCAGGAAGCCCTCGGGCGTGGTGATCGTCTTCTCGGTCGCGGCCGGCATGCCGGTACGGGCGAGCAGCGCGCGTACCTCCTCCGCCGGCATGTGGGCCAGCAGGGCCTTGCCGACGCCGGTCGAGTGCGGGAGCACCCGTCGGCCGACCTCGGTGAACATACGCATCGAATGCCGTGAGGGAACCTGCGCGACGTACACGACCTCGTCGCCGTCGAGCAGCGCCATGTTCGCGGTCTCGCCGGTCTCCTCGACGAGCCGCGCCAGATAAGGCCGGGCCCAGGTGCCGAGCAGCCGGGAGGCGGACTCGCCGAGACGGATCAGCCTGGGGCCGAGGGCGTAGCGCCGGTTCGGCTGCTGCCGTACGTAGCCGCAGGCGACCAGCGTGCGCATCAGGCGGTGGATCGTGGGCAGCGGCAGGCCGCTGCTGGTGGACAGCTCGCTCAGCCCGACCTCGCCTCCGGCGTCCGCCATTCGTTCGAGCAGATCGAAGGCGCGCTCGAGGGACTGCACGCCACCACTGCTCGCGGCAGGCTTGGAGTCATCGGTGGTGCTGGCGCTCGACGTCGGCACGGCGCGTTCCTTTCAGACTGACAGGCAAGGCAGCAGCCTACCCGGCGGTTGTCCCTCGCACAGGGCCTGTGCCGGGACGTCGTGGCCGGTCAGAGCTGGTTTGTCCGGGGCCCGCCTTCCGTGTGGGCGGAAAACTATATTCTGTAGAATGGAATTCTACTTCCAATCTGTGGAAACTTCCAGAGGGTCCGGGGAGTCTTGACGGGCTTCCGGCCACCCGTGAAGATTCGTTCAACAGAACGTTGAAGTTCCGCTTCGTGGAAGACGGGAAAGGGGCAGGGGTGTCCGACGTGGAACTGGTACTGCGCTCGACGCGCGTCATCACCCCCGAGGGGACGCGCGCCGCATCCGTCGCCGTCGCCGACGGGAAGATCGCCGGCGTGCTGCCGTACGACACCGCAGTGCCGGCCGGTGCACGGCTCGAGGACTTCGGGGGCGACGTCCTGCTCCCGGGCCTCGTCGACACCCACGTCCATGTGAACGACCCGGGCCGTACCGAGTGGGAGGGCTTCCGGACGGCCACCCGCGCGGCTGCCGCCGGTGGCATCACCACGCTGCTGGACATGCCCCTCAACTCCCTGCCGCCGACCACGACCGTGGACCATCTGCGCACCAAGCGTGACGTGGCCCGCAGCAAGGCGCACATCGACGTCGGCTTCTGGGGCGGCGCGATCCCGGACAACGTCAAGGACCTCCGGCCGCTGCACGACTCGGGAGTCTTCGGCTTCAAATGCTTCCTGTCGCCGTCCGGCGTGGAGGAGTTCCCCGAGCTCGACCAGGAGCAGCTGGCCCGCTCCATGGCGGAGATCGCCGGCTTCGGCGGCCTGCTGATCGTGCACGCCGAGGATCCGCACCACCTGGCCGCGGCCCCGCAGCGCAAAGGCCCCAAGTACGCCGACTTCCTTGCCTCCCGGCCGCGCGACGCCGAGAACACCGCGATCGAGGGCCTCATCGCGCACGCCAAGCGGCTGAACGCCCGGGTGCATGTGCTGCACCTCTCCTCCTCCGACGCGCTGCCGCTGATCGTCGCCGCCAAGCGTGAGGGGGTGCGGATCAGCGTCGAGTCCTGCCCGCACTTCCTCACCCTCACCGCCGAGGAAGTCCGCGACGGTGCCACCGAGTTCAAGTGCTGCCCGCCGATCCGCGAGGCCGAGAACCAGGACGCCCTCTGGCAGGGCCTGATTGACGGCACGATCGACTGCATCGTCTCCGACCACTCGCCCTGTACGGCCGATCTCAAGGTCCCCGACTTCGCCGACGCCTGGGGCGGCATCTCCTCGCTCCAGCTGGGCCTGCCGGCGATCTGGACCGAGGCCCGCAGGCGCGGCCGCTCCCCGGAGGATGTCGCCCGCTGGATGTCGACGGCCCCCGCCGAGCTGGCCGGACTGAACCGGAAGGGCGCCATCGAGGCCGGCCGTGACGCCGACTTCGCGGTCCTCGCGCCCGAGGAGACCTTCACCGTCGACCCCGCCGAACTCCACCACCGCAACCAGGTCACGGCATACGCGGGCAGGACCCTGCACGGCGTGGTCAAGTCCACCTGGCTGCGGGGCGTACGCATCGCGGAGAACGGCGTCCTGACCGAGCCCACCGGCAACCTTCTCGAAAGGCGGAGCTGAAAAGTGACGGCACAGCGTCGATCCCCTCTGGCTTCCTTCACCGGTAACGCCAACCCGTACGGAGGCGGCGACCCCTACGCCGACTACCGCACCGCGGACTTCCCGTTCACCGGCTACGCCAACCTCGCCGACCGCTGGCTCGGCGCCGGCGTCATCGCCGCCAACGACGAGTTCTTCGCCCAGCGCGAGAACCTCCTCGTCCCCGAGCGTGCCGAGTTCGACCCCGAGCACTTCGGCCACAAAGGCAAGATCATGGACGGCTGGGAGACCCGCCGCCGCCGTGGCGTCTCCGCCGAGCACCCGTGGCCGACGGCCGATAGCCACGACTGGGCGCTGGTACGCCTGGGTGCCCCCGGCGTGATCCGCGGCATCGTCGTCGACACCGCCCACTTCCGCGGCAACATGCCGCAGGCCGTCTCCATCGAGGCCGCCTCGGTCGAGGGCGCCCCGACGCCCGAGGAGCTCCTCGGCGACGACGTGAAGTGGACGACCCTGGTCCCGCGCACCCCCGTCGGCGGCCACGCGGCCAACGGCTTCGAGGTCACCGTCGAGCAGCGCTTCACACACCTGCGCGTCAACCAGCACCCCGACGGCGGTATCGCCCGGCTGCGCGTGTACGGCGAGGTCGTCCCGGACCCGAAGTGGCTCGCCACGCTCGGTACGTTCGACGTCGTCGCGCTGGAGAACGGCGGCTCGGTCCAGGACGCGTCCAACCGCTTCTACTCGCCGCCCACGAACACCATCAACCCGGGCCGCTCCCGCACGATGGACGACGGCTGGGAGACCGCTCGCCGCCGTGACCAGGGCAACGACTGGATCCGGTATCAGCTGGTCGCCGAGTCCGAGATCCGCGCGGTCGAGATCGACACCGCATACCTCAAGGGCAACTCGGCCGGCTGGGCGTCCCTGTCGGTCAAGACCGGCGAGGACGGCGAGTGGACCGAGTTCCTGCCGCGCACCCGGCTGCAGCCCGACACCAACCACCGCTTCGTGCTGGACACTCCGGCGGCCGGCACCCACGTCCGCATCGACATCTTCCCCGACGGCGGCTTCTCGCGCCTCCGCCTCTTCGGTTCTCTCACGGAGCAGGGCGCGGCGGCGCTGACCGCACGCCACCAGGAGCTGGGCGGCTGAGCCGGACTCCGTCCGGCCGGGCGAAAGGCCCGCGGACAGGGCGGCAACGACACCCGCCCGCGACGTGCGGGGCGCACCGGAATGGCAGCACGGGTACACCCCGCACGCCTGTTTTCTGCCCTATTCGGGCTTGCGGCCCCGTCCGGGGGCCGGAGCGTCCGTCCTCAGTCGCCGGACGGGCCGGAACGTGACGTCCTCCGTCCGTGCGTCGCCGACCGATGAGTTCCGCGCGGCCCTGGAGTCTCAGAAGGAAAGAGAACGGAGAGACACCATGGGCAAGCTGACCCTGACCACTTTCCTGACCCTCGACGGCGTCTACCAGGCGCCCGGCGGACCGAACGAGGATCCCAGCGGCGGATTCGACCTGGGTGGCTGGTCCGTGCCGTACGGGGACGAGGACTTCGGCCGGTTCATGGACGAGGTCTTCGGCCGGGTCGGCGCGTTCCTGCTCGGCCGCCGCACCTACGAGATCTTCGCCGGCCACTGGCCCAAGATGACCGACCCCACCGACCCGGTTGCGTCGAAGCTCAACTCGCTGTCGAAGTACGTCGTGTCGGCCACCCTCGACAAGGCCGACTGGGCAGGCACCACCGTCCTCCGCGGCGACCTGGTCAAGGAGGTCACCGCCCTCAAGGAGCGCACGGACGGGGAACTGCAGATCCACGGCAGCGGCCGCCTCGCACAGTCCCTGATGGTGCACGACCTGATCGACACGGTCCACCTGCTGACCTTCCCCGTCGTCCTGGGCAAGGGCCGCCGCCTCTTCGCCGACGGCGCGCAGCCCACCGCGTTCAGGCATGTTGCGGCCAGGACCACGGGCGCGGGCGTCGCCATCCACACCTACGAACTGGCGGGCCGCCCCGAGTACGGCACGTACGAGGCCGATTGAAACGCGTAGCACTCACATGCCCGGCGATCGCTCCGAATGGGCAGATCCCGATGACCTGGCCTGGCGTGTAGCCCTTACATGCCCGTTCCGGCGCGGTGATCGCTCCGAGTGCGAGCCGGTGAAGTCTCCGCACAGCCCGATCCGTTGGAGATCAGGTCCGTGTCGTCGATCGCCGTACCCGCCTCTGCCCTCGCCCCGCGCCGGACGTGGCTCACCGATCTGCCGGTGCCGCTCGTGGGCGTGGTGTGGGGCGCGAGCTACCTCGCGGCGAAGGGCATCACCACGACGCACACCGTCGTCGCCGTGCTCGTGCTGCGCTTCGCGCTCGTTCTGCCCGTACTGGCCGGCGTCGGCTGGCGCGGGCTGCGGGCGCTGCGCGTGGCACAGTGGCGTGGCGCGGGCCTGCTGGGGCCGGCCGGTGCGGTGCTGGTGCTCGCGGGCACGGCCTGGGGCCGCCGGGCGGCCGACGCGTGTTGGGGGCCGGCTCCCCGGGGACTATGCGTGGTGCCCGCGGTCGGCGGCGATCAGCACGGCGAGGCCGACCACCGCGAGCACGATGCTCGTGTAGACCTCATAGCCGTCCAGGAAGCGCAGGTACCTCACCACGACTCCGTAACCGAACCACCCGGTCCAGGCGTGGACCAGGCTGATGACACCCTGGACGAGCAGTATGAATCCGATGACTTCGGTGAACTTCTTCATGCGGCGAGCCTGGCGTGGCGCGACGGGCCGCGGTATCGGCCGTCGGGCTGCGACGCGGCCGGCCCGCGGCGACCAAAGTCGCGAACTCCTCGACTTCGGTATCGCCCGTCGATCGCGCGGGCCTCGCAGCCGCACAGGCTGCGTAGATTTGTCGATGTGACACGTCCGGAGTACCGCTGGCTGCTGCCGTCGGCCATGGCCGACCCCGACCTCCCCGGGGACCGGGGCGGGCGGCCCCGCCGTACCGTGCGCGACTGGATCGTCGACATCACGGCCCTCCTCCTCGCCGCGGTCATCGGGCTGCTGGCCGCCGAAGCGCTGCGGACCGCCCCGGACTACGGAGGCTCCGTCGCCCTCTTCGACCAGCTGGCCGGCGCCGCGGCATGCTGCGCGCTGTGGGTGCGCAGGCGCCGGCCCGTGGGGCTGGCCGCCACGCTCGTCGTGGTCGGCACGGTCGCACCGGTGGCGTCCGGGGCGACCCTGGTGGCCCTGTTCAGCCTGGCCGTGCACCGGCCGTTCAGACCGGTCGCGGCGGTGGGCGCCGCCGCGCTGCTGAGCGCCGTGATCCAGGCGGTCCTGCGCCCCGACCCGACGATGCCCCTGCTCGTCTCCGCGCTCACCGGCGTGCTGGTGACCGTCCTGGCGATCGTCCTCGGCATGCTCGTACGCTCCCGCCGCCGGCTCTACGTCGCCCTGCGCGAACGCGCACGCCGCGCCGAGACCGAGGCGGAGCTGCGCGCCCAGCAGGCCCAGCGGATGGCCCGCGAGGCCATCGCCCGGGAGATGCACGACGTACTCGCGCACCGGCTGACCCTGCTCAGCGTGCACGCGGGCGCCCTCGAATTCCGGCCCGACGCGCCTCCGGCCCAGGTGGCCAGGGCCGCCGGGGTGATCCGGGACAGTGCCCACGAGGCACTCCAGGATCTGCGCGAGATCATCGGTGTGCTGCGCGCCCCCGATGAGGGGAAGGGCGGCGCGGAGAACCGTCCGCAGCCCACCCTCGCCTCCCTCGACGCGCTGGTCGCCGAATCCCGCGAGGCCGGGATGAAGGTGATCCTCGACAGCCGGGTCGCCGAACCCGCCACGGTGCCCGCCCACACCGGCCGCACCGCCTATCGGATCGCCCAGGAAGCACTCACCAACGCCCGTAAGCACGCGCCCGGCACCGAGGTCACCGTCAGGGTGGAGGGCAGCCCGGGGGAGGGGCTCTCCATCGAGGTGCGCAACCTCGCCCCGGCGGGCCACGTCCCCGAGGTCCCCGGTTCCGGCCAGGGTCTGATCGGGCTCACCGAGCGGGCCACCCTCGCGGGCGGCCGGCTGGAACACGGAACCACCCCCGACGGCGGATTCCGGGTCGCCGCCTGGCTACCGTGGGCCGCATGACCATCAGGCTGCTCATCGTCGACGACGACCCGCTCGTACGGGCAGGACTCGCCCTCATGCTCGGCGGCGCCGAGGACATCGAGATCGTCGGCGAGGCGGCGGACGGCTCGGAGGTGACCGAGCTGGCCGAGCGGCTGGTTCCCGACGTCGTCCTGATGGACATTCGGATGCCCGTCATGGACGGGCTCACCGCCACCGAGGCGCTCCGCCGCCGCGACTCGGCCCCGGAGGTCGTCGTCCTGACCACCTTCCACGCCGACGAACAGGTGCTGCGGGCGCTGCGCGCCGGGGCCGCCGGATTCGTGCTGAAGGACACGCCGCCCGCGGAGATCGTCGACGCGGTACGCAGGGTGGCGGCCGGCGAACCGGTCCTCTCGCCGGCCGTGACACGCCAGCTCATGTCACATGTCACCGAACACGGTCACACCGAGCGGGCGGCCCGGGCACGGCGGCGGCTCGCGGAACTCGCCGAGCGGGAACGCGAGGTGGCCGTCGCGGTGGGCCGGGGCCGGTCCAACGCGGAGATCGCCGCATCCCTCTACGTGAGCGTGCCGACCGTCAAGACCCACGTCTCGCGCATCCTGGCCAAGCTCGGGCTCAACAATCGTGTCCAGATAGCGCTGTTGGCCCACGACGCGGGCCTGCTCGACGAGGACGGCGACATGGCCTGACGGATGGAGGGAGCCCTCGCGATCCGTACGCTGCTGGAGCTGCCCCGGTCTGGCCCTCGCCCCGGACGGCGGCCCGCTCGACTGGCTGCCGGGGCTGCTGATGCGCGGAGTGCGGAAGTTGCCCGTTCGCTGGTGAGAACACCCCAGAGGCTACTCGGCAATCAAGCTGTGCCCGGGGGAGGGGGGAATCACGACCCGTCCCGTTTCGACATCCGGCGTGACGTGCGCGGCCATGTGTCCTTCGGCCACGGCATCCACTACTGCCTGGAGGCACCGTCGGCCCGCCTGGAGGCCCGTATCGCCGTCAAGTCCCTGCTGGAACGCTGCCCGCACCTGGCCACCGACCCGGCGGACCTGGCATGGCGAACGGGCCTGCTGATCCGGGGGCCGGAGAGCCTTCCGGTGCGCTGGTAGGTCCGGGCCGTACGCCGCGCGGGCATCAGTCCTCCGGGATCTCCGCGAGCCGCACCGGGCGGTGCTCGGTGCGGGAGCGCTCGCAGGCCTCGGCGATACGCAGGGCCTGCAGCGCATCTCGTCCGTCGCACGGGTTGGGGATCTCTCCCCGGACGAGCCGGACGAAGGCGTCCAGTTCGGCTTCGTACGCGGGGGCGAAGCGCTCCAGGAAGCCGGGCCAGGGCTTGTCGGCGCGCGGCGGGCCGTGCGGTTCGGTCGAGGCGATCGGCGTACGGTCGTCGAGGCCGGCCGAGACCTGGTCGAGCTCACCGGCCAGCTCCATGCGGACGTCGTAGCCGGCGCCGTTGCAGCGGGTGGCCGTGGCGGTGGCCAGCGTGCCGTCGTCGAGGGTGAGAACGGCGGCGGCCGTGTCGACGTCATGGGCCTCGCGGAACATCGGGGGGCCGGCGTCCGACCCGGACGCGTACACCTCCGTCACCTCGCGCCCGGTCACCCAGCGCAGCATGTCGAAGTCATGGACCAGGCAGTCCCGGTAGAGCCCGCCGGACAGTGGCAGGTACTCGGCGGGCGGCGGGGCCGGGTCTGAGGTGATCGCCCGTACGGTGTGCAGCCGGCCGAGCGCGCCGGACCGTACGAGCTCGCGGGCCGCGGTGTAACCCGCGTCGAAACGGCGCATGAAGCCGATCTGCAGTGTGCTCCCCGCCGCCTCGACCTCGCGCAGGGCGGCCAGTGTGCCCGGCAGGCCGAGCGCGATCGGCTTCTCGCAGAAAGTGGGCAGTCCCGCCCGGGCCGCGCGGCCGATCAGTTCGGCGTGCGAGGAGGTCGCCGTGGCGATCACCACCGCGTCCATGCCCCAGGCGAAGATCTCCTCGACGGAGGGTGCGGCGGTGGCGTGCAGCCGGGCGGCGACCTCGGCCGCCCGCGCCGGTTCGGCGTCCGCCAGCACCAGGGAGCCCACTTCACGGTGGCGTGCCAGCACCGCCGCATGGAAGGAACCGATACGACCCGTGCCGATGAGTCCGATGCGCATGAACCCAAGGTGACGGTGTCGGCACATACTGTCAAGGTTATGTCCTGACAACCGGACTTCCGGACTACAGGACTACCTAAGGTCATTACCGCGGGCTACCCTCCTTGCCGTGTCCCCCAAATCCGCAGCCGACCCCACCGCCTTCCTCCGGCTCAGCGTGGACCGCACCAGCCCGGTGCCGCTGTACTTCCAGCTGTCCCAGCAGCTCGAGGCGGCCATCGAACAGGGCGCCCTCACCCCCGGCAGCCTGCTCGGCAACGAGATCGAGCTGGCAGGCCGGCTCGGCCTGTCCCGGCCCACGGTGCGCCAGGCCATCCAGTCGCTCGTCGACAAGGGCCTGCTGGTCCGGCGCAGAGGGGTCGGCACGCAGGTGGTGCACAGTCAGGTCCGCCGGCCGCTGGTGCTGAGCAGCCTCTACGACGACCTCGAAGCGGCCGGCCGGCGGCCCACCACCCGGGTGCTGCGCAACACCGTCGAACCGGCGGATGCCGAGATCGCCGCCCAGCTCGGGGTGGAGGAGGGCAGCGAGGTCCACCGCATCGAACGGCTCCGCTACGCCCATGACGAGCCCATGGCCCATCTGCGCAATCATGTGCCGGCCGGGCTGCTCACCCTGGACAGCGGCCGACTGGAGGCCACCGGCCTCCACCGGATGATGCGGGCCGCGGGCATCACCCTGCACAGCGCCCGGCAGTCGGTGGGCGCCGTCGCCGCGGCCTCCGAGGAGGCGAGGCTGCTCGAGGAGCCGGAGGGCGCGCCGCTGCTGACGATGCAGCGTACGACCTTCGACGACACCGGCCGGGCCGTGGAGTACGGCTCGCACTTCTACCGGGCCTCCCGCTACTCCTTCGACTTTCAGCTGCTCGTCAGGTCCTCATAATGTTCTGACAAAGCATGGACGGGGCGTGTGACCGCCGCTGGTGCTGTGACCGGAAAGGTTCACCGGCTCGCGACTCCCCCAGCTACCGCTGGGAGGTGCCCCCAGGCACGGCACCTCTCCCCCGTGGCCCTTCGGGCACGGGAGGTACCCCCACCGTTGTCGCATCGCGCGAGTACGGCCGAGTACGAGCTGTGATGCTCCGCCTTGCGATGCACCGCACCTGGGGGCACCTCTGGCGGCACCCCGGGGGCACCCTGGGGGCACCCCCAGCGGTAGCTGGGGGAGGTAGCTGGGGGAGGTAGCTGGGGGAGGTAGCTGGGGGAGCCGCGAGCTTCCCGGCAAACCTTTCCGGCCACAGCACTAGAACGGCCGGCGGCAGTGAGCTGGAGGAAATCGGCCACGAACTGGCACGCGCCCCCGGTGACGCGGCCGCCTGGGCGGAGCGCGCCGGGAGCGCGTGCCGCCGCCTTCGGGCTCCGCGGTGGCAGAATCGGGCACGCGGGCGCCGTCCGCCGCCGGCCTTGCCGGTTCCGCCGCGATCACGCAGGGGCGACAGTACTCGTGCGAGCACCCGCACCCACCGCCACCGGACGAACGGGGGCCGCCCGATGAGTTCGAGTACCTACCGCGGAACCACCCCGGGTACCGTCCTGCGGACCATCGGCACGCGGGAGCGCCGCTCGCACCTCACCGCGCCCCGCGTTCCCACCGTCGGCATCGACATCGGCGGTACGAAGGTGATGGCCGGAGTCGTCGACGCGGACGGCGCCATCCTCGAGAAGCTCCGCGCGGAGACGCCGGACAAGTCCAAGAGCCCCCAGGTCGTCGAGGACACCATCGTCGAGCTGGTTCTCGACCTCTCCGACCGCCACGATGTACACGCGGTCGGCATCGGTGCGGCCGGCTGGGTCGACGCCGACCGCAGCCGCGTCCTGTTCGCCCCACACCTGGCCTGGCGCAACGAACCCCTCCGGGACGCGCTCCAGGACCGGCTCGCCGTTCCCGTCATGGTCGACAACGACGCCAACGCCGCCGCCTGGGCGGAGTGGCGGTTCGGGGCCGGCCGGGGCGAGGACCATCTCGTCATGATCACCCTCGGCACCGGCATCGGTGGCGCGATCCTCGAGAACGGCCAGGTGAAGCGGGGGAAGTACGGGGTCGCGGGAGAGTTCGGTCACATGCAGGTCGTCCCCGGCGGCCACCGCTGCCCCTGCGGCAACCGCGGCTGCTGGGAGCAGTACAGCTCCGGCAACGCCCTCGTCCGGGAGGCCCGCGAACTCGCCGCGGCCGACTCCCCGGTCGCGTACGGCATCATGGAGCGGGTCAAGGGCAGCATCCCGGACATCACCGGACCGCTCATCACCGAACTGGCGCGCGAGGGCGACGCCATGTGCGTGGAGCTCCTCGAGGACATCGGCCAGTGGCTCGGCGTGGGAATAGCCAACCTGGCCGCTGCCCTCGACCCGTCCTGCTTCGTCATCGGCGGCGGCGTCAGCGCCGCCGACGATCTGCTCATCGGCCCGGCCCGGGACGCCTTCCGGCGTCATCTGACCGGCCGCGGCTACCGGCCCGAGGCCCGTATCGCCAAGGCCCAGCTCGGCCCCGAAGCAGGTATGGTCGGCGCGGCGGACCTGGCCAGGCTGGTGGCCCGCCGCTTCCGGCGCGCCAACCGCCGCCGCGTCGAGCGTTACGAGCGTTACACCCAGGCCTTCCGCGACACGAGCACCACCGGCACCACCCAGGGATCCGCATGAAGACAACGGTCGAACGTCCGAACGTGCCGCAGACCCCGTCCCCCGGCCACGGAAACCCGCCCGTGGAGGACCGGCGCCATATGATCCGCCGCCGTTGGCTGACCGCGCTCGTCATCGTGCTGCTCATCGGCATCCCGGCCGGCTATCTGGTGATCTCCGCCGAGCAGAGCCGGGACAGCGGCCGCGTCAAGGCCGCCAAGGTCGCGACCGACGGCCTCCAGGACGGCAAGCCCTCCAAGGTCCAGCGCAGCATCTACGAGGTTCCGCTCCCCAAGGGCGCCGAGGACGTGGCGTACTACGAGACCAACAACTGGAAGGTCAGCCGGCTCCATATGCGGTTCCGCACCACCGAGAGCGGGCTGAGCTGGTTCCTCCACGAGGTCGGCACCAGTCCCGCCGCCCTCGAGCCCGGCCGGGTCACGATCGCCTCCGCCGACGCCCAAACCGTCCGCTGGACCTTCGGCCCCGACCGCGCATGGGCCGGCACCACCCACCGGCAGCCCGCCCCACGGCCCAACCAGGACATCACCGTCGACCTGACCGACCCCTCCGCTCCCGTCGTGTACGTCGTCTCCACAGCCACCCCCTGAACCACGGCGCGGTCCGCGCCTCATAGGGTGAAGCGGTGAGTGAGACGAAGACCCTCCAGTACCGGATCGACGGCCCCGAAGACGCACCCGTCCTCGTGATCGGCCCCTCGCTCGGCACCACGGGGCACATGTGGGACCGGCAGATACCCGAGCTGGCCGCCACCTGGCGGATCCTCCGCTTCGACCTGCCCGGTCACGGCGGCGCCCCGGCGTATCCCGCCACCTCGATCTCCGAGCTCGCCGACCGCCTGCTCGCCACCCTCGACGGGCTCGGCGTGCAGCGCTTCGGATTCGCGGGCTGCTCCATCGGCGGCGCGATCGGCGCCGACCTCGTACTGCGTCATCCGCACCGGGTCGCCTCACTCGCCCTGGTCGCCGCCTCACCGCGGTTCGGCACCGCCGACGACTTCCGGCAGCGCGGTGTGATCGTGCGAACCCACGGTCTCGACCCGATCGCCCGCACCTCGCCCGAGCAGTGGTTCACCCCGGGCTTCGTCGCCGCGCAGCCCGCCATCGTCGAGTGGGCCGTGCAGATGGTCCGCACCACCGACCCCGGCTGCTACATCGCGGCCTGCGAGGCGCTGGCCGCCTTCGACATCCGCGCCGATCTGGGCCGTATCGGCGTACCCACCCTGGTGCTGGTCGGCGCGGACGACACGATCACCGGGCCCGCCGAGGCGCGCACCCTGGTCGCCGGCATCCCCGACGCCCGGCTCGCGCTGGTGCCCGGAGCCTCCCACCTGGCTCCCATCGAGCAGCCGGCCGCCGTCACCGACCTCCTCGTACGGCACTTCTCCGACGCCTGGCACGACACGCTCGGGGCGATCCCCGCGCCGCCCGCGCCGCCCGCCCCGCCGGTGCTGCCGCAGCCCGTGATGCCCGTCGCCGAGATCGGCCCCGTCCACAGCGCGCCGCCCGCCCCCGCGCCTGCCGGGCACGGACGCCCCGACCCGTACGACACGGGGATGAAGCTGCGCCGCGAGGTGCTCGGCAACGCCCATGTCGACCGGGCCGTCGAGGACGCCGACGAGTTCACCGCCGACTTCCAGGAGCTGGTCACCCGCTACTCCTGGGGCGAGGTGTGGGCCCGGGAGGGGCTGGACCGCCGCACCCGCAGTTGCGTCGCCCTGACCGCGCTGGTTGCCGGCGGCCACCTGGACGACCTGGCCGTCCACACCCGCGCCGCGCTGCGCAACGGGCTCACACCCGGCGAGATCCGCGAGCTGCTGCTCCAGACGGCCGTCTACTGCGGCATGCCGGCCGCGAACGCCGCCTTCAAGGTGGCCCAGGCCGTCATACGGGAGGAGACCACGCCCCGGCCGTAGCAGGATGGTCCCATGACGATCACGCTGACGAAGAAGAGCCACTCATGCGTCCGGCTGGAGAAGGCCGGACGTGTGCTCGTCATCGACCCGGGCGGCTTCGGCGAGCAGGACGCCGCGGTCGGCGCCGACGCCGTCCTGGTGACGCACGAGCACCCCGACCACTTCGACGAGATGCGGCTGCGGGTCGCGATGGAGGCGAACCCGGGCGCCCGGATCTGGACACTGCGCAGCGTCGCCACGCAGATCTCGGCGGCCTTCCCCGGCCGGGTGCACACGGTCGGCGACGGCGACACCTTCAGCGCGGCCGGGTTCGACGTCCAGGTCCACGGCGAGCTGCACGCCGTCATCCACCCCGACATCCCGCGCATCACCAACGTCGGCTATCTGGTGGACGGTTCGGTCTTCCACCCGGGAGACGCGCTGACCGTGCCCGATCATCCGGTGGACACGCTGATGCTCCCGGTGATGGCCCCGTGGAACAAGATCTCCGAGGTCATCGACTATGTGCGGGAGGTGCGGCCGCGGCGCGCGATCGACATCCACGACGCCCTGCTGACCGATCTGGCCCGGCCGATCTACGACCGGCAGATCGGAGAACTGGGCGGCAGCGACCACGGCCGGCTGGCCGTCGGGGCGACGACCGAGCTCTGACTGTCAGTGCCGGGCGGTAGTTTTGGGTACGTGCCGCCGCTCCGCACACCGTGAGGAAAACTCGTGCGCATCGCGACGTGGTCGCGATCCTCGGCTGCCGCCAGACGGCAACCGCCATTCCGTGAACAGTAGAGGTGTCAAGTGCGTGTAGCCACCTGGAACGTCAACTCGATCACCGCCCGGCTGCCCCGGCTGCTGGCCTGGCTGGAGAGCACCGGCACCGATGTGCTGTGCATCCAGGAGACCAAGACCGGCGAGGAGGGCTTTCCCGCCGCCGAGCTGCGCGAGCTGGGGTACGAGTCCGCGGTCAACGCCACCGGCCGGTGGAACGGCGTGGCCCTGGTCTCCCGTGTCGGCCTGGAGGACGTGGTCAAGGGCCTGCCCGGCGGGCCCGACTACGAAGGTGTGCAGGAGCCGCGTGCCATCTCGGCCACCTGCGGCCCGCTGCGGCTCTGGTCGGTGTACGTGCCGAACGGCCGGGAGGTCGGGCACGACCACTACGGGTACAAGCTGAGCTGGTTCGAGGCGCTGAGGGCAGCCGTCGCCGCGGACGCCGCGGGGCAGCGGCCGTTCGCGGTGCTCGGCGACTTCAACGTGGCACCCACCGACGCCGACGTCTGGGACCCGGCGGTCTTCGAGGGCCAGACGCATGTCACCCCGGCCGAGCGTGCGGCGCTGACGGCGCTGTGCGAGGCGGGCCTGTCGGACGTGATGCCCCGTCCGCTCAAGTACGACCACCCCTTCACGTACTGGGACTACCGTCAGCTGTGCTTCCCCAAGAACAGGGGCATGCGCATCGACCTGGTGTACGGCAACAAGCCGTTCACGACGGCCGTCAAGGACAGCTATGTCGACCGTGAGGAGCGCAAGGGCAAGGGGGCGTCCGACCATGCCCCGGTTGTCGTCGATCTGGAGGTCTGACGCGGCGGGGGCGCGCGCCCTGTGGTGGACCGGTGTACCTGGATGGGAGGCTGGGCGGCGTGAACATCCCTTTCTTGGACAACTGGCGCAGGAAGCATGAGGCGGCCGGGCCGGCGGAGGCGGTCGACGCCGACCCGGAGGGGGTGGCGCAGCTGCTCGCGGAGTGCGAGCTGCTGCGCGTCCGAGCGGGCCGGGCCGGCCTCGTACTCGACGACTCGCCCACCTCGCTGGCGGCCCTGGACCAGCTGCCGCCGCACTGGCGCGACGACCCGGAGGAGGTGCCCTGGGTGGGCAACGACGCGGGCCTCTACCTTGGGACCGTGATCGTCCGTACCGTCCCGGGGGCGGCCTGGCATGTGCTGCCGGGAGGCCACCCGATGGTCCGGCTGGCCTCCGGCCGCGAGGTCGATGTGGTGGAGGCCGGGCTGGACTGGGCGGTCTGCGGATCGCCCGAGCTCTCCCGGGTGTACGCGGAGGCCGCGGAGGCCTGATGCCGGCCGCGTTGTCCGACGGCGCCGATGGTGTGTGACGTCAGCTGTGCGTGCCGCCGTGCAGCGCGCTCTGGCCTGCCACTCGGCCCAGGACAGGTTCCACTCGCCGAAGCCGTTGTTCAGCGCGACCGTGCCCTTGGTGTCCGCGCCCTTGATCTCGAACGGGTCGCCGGGCTGGGCCTCCCGGAAGAGGGCCGCCGCGTTCTCGTCGCTCATCCCGATGCAGCCGTGGCTGCGGTTGGCGTTGCCGAAGTACGCGGCGTTCCACGGAGCGGCATGCGCGTACATGCCCGACCAGGTCAGCCGCATCGAGTACGCGACGTCCTTGTTGTACGCATCGCCGAAGCCCACCGTCTCGGAGTTCATCTTGACCGTGCCCTCCTTGGCGATGAGGACGGCGGTGCCCTTCCAGGACCTCTGGTCGCCGCCGGGCGTGCCGCCGGAAACGGGGATCTTCCGCACCTGCTTGCCGTCGCGCAGCAGTGTGAGCTGTTTGCTGTCCAGGTCCACCTTGATCACCTGCTGCTTGCCGACGGTGAATCCGGCGCCGTAGTCGCGTACGAACCAGCCGCCGGACGAGCCCGAGTCGACGCCCTTCAGTTCGGCGGTCAGCTTCACCTTCGTGCCGGGCTTCCAGTAGTCCCTGGGGCGCCAGTCCACCCGGTCCCGGCCGGAGTAGTCGCGCATCCAGCCCCACGATCCCTCGGTGTTGTCGGACGTGGTCACCTTGAGGTGCTTCTCGACCTCGGCCTTGTTCTTCACCGGGTTGTCGAAGACGAGCGAGATCGGCTGGGCGACGCCGACCGTGGCCCGGTCGCCGGGCCGCCAGTCGACCTTGTTGACCTTGTCGGCGGTGACGGTGGTGAAGGAGGCCCGGGCGGAGCCCGCGGCGCCGCCCTTCGACTCGGTCTTCGCGGTGACGCTGTAGGCGGTGCCGGGCAGGGCGTTGCGGTCCGAGGTCCAGGTCGTTCCGTCGGGGGCCAGTCTGCCGGTGAGCGTCCCTCCCTCGGAGTCGGCGACCGTGACCGAGGTCAGCCTGCCGTCTGCTGCGGTGACCTTCACCGGCTGACCGGGCCGCGCCTTGTCGCCCCGGAGGTTCACCGAGACCGTGGCTGGGGTGTCGGGAGTGTCGGCCGCCGCCTTCGCGTCCGGACTGCCGGTGCCGCCTGAGCAGGCGGACAGGACGACGGCGAGTGCGGCGCTGCCCGCGATCGCGGCAGTCGGGTAGTACCGGCGTATATGACTCAACGGGAAACCTCCGTGCGAAATCCGTCCACAGGGGGAGAGGTGATACCGCGACTGTAGGTCGCGCGTTCCCCGGAAGATCCCCGGAATGCCCATGTGACGGAGAACGCATAAGAACGGTCATGGTCCGGTCACATTCGCAGCTCGGACCGGTCATGGACGGCTGTGAGCATCCTGCGCATCCCCGATGAACGAACGGGGCGAACAGGGAGGTCACTGTCGTGTCTGCACTGCTCGTGACAGCCGGCGAGGGCCAGGACGTGGAAATCCGCGGCCTCGACGCCGACGAACACCGGGCGTTCCTGGACATGCATCCAGGAGCGAGCTTTCTGCAGTGCCCTGCCTGGGCCGGAGTGAAGGACCAATGGCGCTCGGAAATCCTCGGCTGGGCCGGTGAGTCCGGCGAACTGTCCGGAGCCGCGCTGGTGCTGCTGCGTCAGTTCCCCGGCACCCGCAAGTACTTCGCCTATCTCCCCGAGGGGCCCGTCGCCGACTGGGCCGACCCCGACATCGACCGCTGGCTCTCTCCGCTGCTGCGCCATCTGCGGCGGCTCGGCGCCTTCGCCGTACGCATAGGACCGTCCTCCGCGTACCGGCGCTGGGACGCGCACCGGATCAAGTCGCTCACCGGCCGCGGCCGCCGCATCAGCGACGTACTGGCCTGCGAGGTCGACCCGCTCGGCACCGCCGTCGCGGAACGGCTCATGCCGGGCAGCCCCCGCTACATCCAGACCATGCGTGGCTTCGGCTACCGCTTCGGCCCCCTGTGATCCTCCATGAGACTCAACGCCCGCATCGGTCTGCGCACCCGCCTCGTCCTGGCCTTTCTGCTGGTCGCCGCCATCAGTGTGGTCACGACCGCCGCCCTCACCTACCGCGCGGCACGCACCGCCGTCCTCGAACAGGCGCAGGACACCGCGGTCTCCCACTTCCGCGACCAGGTCGCCCTCACCGGACACACCCTGCCCGCGACACAGGAAGAGCTGCGGGAGACCTGCGTCTTCCTCGCCGGCACCGGTAAGCCCCACACCTGGACGGTGTTCGCCGAGTACGGCACGCTGACCGCCTCCTCCAGCGACCGGCCCACCTCCACCGTCCTCACCCCCGAACTGCGGCGCAGCGCGCACGCCACGCACGGCTCCTTCCAGCGAGTCGTCAAGGACGGAAAACCGTATCTCACCATCGGCATGCCCACCGTCACCGTCTTCACCGTCGGCGCCAACACCGTGCCCACCGGCCTCGTCTTCTACGCGGTGATGCCGCTGACTGCCGAGGAGGGCAATGTCCAGGCCATGGTCACGGCGGCCCGGGACGGCGCCGTGCCCGCGCTCGCCCTCGCCCTCGTGCCCGCCCTGCTCGCCGCGCGCAGCGTACTCCGGCCCGTACGCGACCTCAGACGGGCCGCGAGGGAAATGGGCGCCGGCAGACTCGACACCCGTATCGAAGTGAAGGGCAGCGACGAACTCGCCGACCTCGCCTGGACCTTCAACGAGTCCGCGGTCGCCCTGGAACGTTCCGTCGCCGAGCTCCGCGCTGCCGAGGCGAGGGCCAGACGCTTCGCCTCCGACGTCTCCCACGAACTGCGCACCCCGCTCACCGGGATGCTCGCCGTCACCGAAGTCCTCGACGAGGACGCCGAGCAACTGGACCGCGACACGGCGGCGGCCGTGCGTCTCATCAGCACCGAGACCGGCAAACTCGCCGTCCTCGTCGAGGATCTGATGGAAATCTCCCGTTTCGACGCGCGTGCGGCCGAACTCAACCTCGACGAGGTCGATGTCGCCGAGACCATCCGCAAGACCCTTCACCACCGGCACTGGACCGACGGCCAGGTCGTCACCGACCTTCCCGACGGCATCCGGGCCACCGTCGACCCCCGGCGTTTCGACATCGTCGTCGCCAACCTCGTCGGCAACGCCCTCCGGCACGGCGCCCGGCCCGTGACGGTCCGGCTGCGCAGCGACGGCCGCCGGCTGCTGATGGAGGTCGCCGACAGCGGCCCCGGCATCCATCCCGACGTCCTGCCGCACATCTTCGACCGCTTCTACAAGGCCGACGCCGCTCGCACCCGCTCCGTGGGCTCCGGCCTCGGGCTCGCCATCACCCTGGAGAACGTACGACTCCACGGCGGCACCGTCCACGCCGCCAACCGGCCGGCGGGCGGCGCCGTCTTCACGGTGGAACTCCCGCTGGAGGCCGCACCGTGAAGCCGCGTATCACCGCCGTGCTCGCCCTGTCCCTGCTGCTCACCGGATGCGGCATACAGTCGACCGATGTCGTCGAAGCGGGCGACCCGGCCCGGGCCCACGTGAACGCGCCCGCGGCGGGCAGGATGCTGCTGTTCTTCCTGTCCCCGAACGGTGAACTGATGCCGGTCACCCGGTCCGTCGGCGGGCCCGTCGAGGCCGGCAAGACGATCGCCGCGCTCCTGGCGGGACCGGTCGAGCAGGAACGCGCCGCCGGCCTGGACACGGCGCTGCCGCGGCACGGCCTCCCTGTACGGATCGAGGACGCGGGAGACGGTGTGCGCGTCTACGTCGGGTTCGACGTCACCGGCCTGTCGGGGTCCGCCCACCGCCAGCTGGTGTGCACGGCGGCGTACGCGGGGGAGGGGGACGGGCTGCTGGAGGTGACCGTCGTCGGCACCGACGGCACACTGCCGCCGGACCGCTGCCGATGACGTGGTTCGCGGTCCTGCGGACGCGGGTAGGCAGAGGGCACCCTCCACCCGCACGTCGACGGAGACCCAGTGGCCCCCTTCGTACTTCCGCACCGGCTGCACGGCGACGGACCGCACCGGGTCTTCGCCGTGCACGGCTGGCTCGCCGACCGTGACGCCTATGCGCCGGTGCTGTCGGACCTCGACCTCGACTCCTTCCGCTATGCAGTCGTGGACCTGCGCGGATACGGCGAGGCCAGGCAGACCCCCGGCGAATACACCACCCGCGAGGCCGCGGACGACCTACTCGCCCTCGCCGACCGGCTGGGCTGGGACCGCTTCTCGGTCGTCGGCCACTCCATGGGCGGCTCCGTCGCCCAGCGCGTCCTGGCCGCCGCACCGGGACGGGTGCGCCGGATCGTCGGCGTCTCACCGGTACCGGCCAACGGCCTGCCGCTGCCGCCCGAGCAGTGGGAGCTCTTCGCCTCAGCGGCCGAGCGCCCGGAGAACCGACGCGCCATCATCGACATCACCACCGGGGGCAACCGCCCCGCCGCCTGGCTCGACCGGGTGGTCCGGCACTCCGTGGAGCGAAGCGACGCCAAGGCGCTCCGTGCCTGGCTCGACTCCTGGACGGGCGACGACTTCCACACCGAGATCGACGGCAGCACGGTCCCGGCCCTCGCGGTCGCCGGCGCACTCGACCCGGCGCTGAGTGCCGAACTGATGCGTCAGACCTGGCTGCGCTGGTATCCCCACGGCGAACTCGTCGAACTCCCCGGCGCGGGCCACTACGCCATGGACGAGACCCCGCTCGAACTCATCCGGACCGTCGAGGACTTCCTGCGTGCGGACGCCGCGGAATGACCGCGGACGTCTTCGACCCCCGCCTCTACGCCCGCGGTCTGCCCCACGACGCCTACCGGGAGCTGCGCGAGCGGCACCCGGTGGCCTGGCAGGACGAGTACGGGGTACTGGGCTGGCCGGCCGGTCCGGGCTTCTGGGCGGTCACACGGCACGCCGATGTCGTCAGCGTCCTGAAGGACGCCCGCACTTTCTCCTCCCATCTGGGCGCGACCCAGATCCGGGACCCGGACCCGGCGGACCTCCCGTTCATCCGCCGGATGATGCTCAACCAGGACCCTGCCCCTACGCCCTCACGGGCGTGGGGGGACCCCCAGGGCCACGGCCGGCTGCGCCGCCTGGTCAGCCGCGCCTTCACCCCGGCCCGTATCGACCGCTTCGCCGCGGTCGCCCGCGAACGGGCCGGAACGCTCCTGGCCGCCGCCCGTGAGACGGCGACTGACGGCACCGTCGATCTGGTGAAGGCCGTCACCGACGAATACGCCCTGCTCAACCTCACCGACCTGCTGGGCGTGCCGAAGGACGACCGCGGCCTCCTCCTGGACTGGACCGAACGCGTCATCGCCTACCAGGACACCGATGAGCCCCCGGTCCTCGACGCGGACGGCCGCCCGGTCAACCCGCGTTCACCCGCGATGCTGGCGGAGATGTTCCGTTACGCGCAGGAGCTGGCTGCCCACAAGCGCCGCCACCCCGAAGACGACGTGATGACCTCGCTGGCCCACTCCGAACTCGCCGACGCCGAACTGGAGATGTTCTTCTTCCTCCTCACGGTGGCGGGCAACGACACGGTCCGCAGCGCGGCCCCCGGCGGCTTCCTGGCCCTGGCGGAACACCCCGACGAGCAGCGCCGCCTGCGTAAAGCCGAGGCCGCCGTCGACACCGCGGTGGACGAACTCCTGCGCTGGCACCCGCCTGTCCTGTCCTTCCGCCGCACGGCGACGGCCGATACCGAACTCGCCGGGCAACGCATCCGCGAGGGCGACAAGGTCGTCGTCTTCCACGCCTCGGCCAACTACGACGACCGTGCCTTCGGCGACCCGCACCGCCTCGACCTGTCCCGCACCCCCAACCCCCATGTGTCCTTCGGTGACGGCCCCCATGTCTGCCTCGGCGCCCACTTCGCCCGCCTCCAGCTGCGCATCCTCCACGAGGAGGCCCTGCGCACCCTCCCGCCCTACAATCCGGCGGCCGAGCCCCGCCGCCTGGTCTCCAACTTCATCAACGGCCTGAAGAGCCTGCCGCTCCGGCTCGGGTAGGGCTTGAACAGTGCGAGGCTGCGCGGCCGGCCGTGTGGCGAATCAGGATTTCGAGAAGACGCACGAGTTCCGATGCACTGTCCGCGCAGTCTGCTCTTCGGGCCAAGGCTGACAGGGGGCCGAGGTGGTCGAGGACCACGCCTTCCCGGGCCAGGACGAAGACCAGCGCCAGCAAGGCAGCTCGCGCGTTGCCATCGGCGAACGGATGGAAGAAACATACATCCAGGTATGTGCGGGCAGCACGAGAGGACAGCGAAGTCCTCTTTGCGGGCACCGACCTGTTCTCGGCCAGGCACCCGTCGAACATGTCACGGGTGGCGCCGTCGATGCCGTAGCGTTCCCGTCCTTGTTTCGCGAACGCCGGAACGTCCCGGAACGGGACCTCCTTCGAACCCATTACCTCTCGCTGCCAGCCGGAGAGCAGGGAGAAGGTCAATTCCCGCTGTTCCGCCGCGTCCTGCCGTACGTGTTCCAGTGCGGCCAGCAGCCCAGCAGCCCAGCGGCACGGCGCGGCGAACGAGCGTGCTCAACAGTGCGGAAGTGGTGGGCGGCTCCATCCCGACCGCTGGAGGCCGCCGGCCAGTGCGTCCCCAGATCGTGCCAGGGAACGGATGAACGCACACGCAGCCATGTGTGCAGAGCGTCACCCTCGTTCATCGGACTCCTCGAGCAGAGTCAGTTCCCTCGCGAGTTGCTCGCCGAGGTCGTGGATCGCGGCAGGCTTCGGGGCGATCCAGCTGTCGAAACGTCCGCCGATGGCCCTGCGGACGAGGCGACTCGCATCGTCGGCATCGACCCCGTTGGCGGTGAGGTACCAGGACAGCACCAGCGCGCAGGTTCCGTACCAGGCGTCGCCGACGCCCGTGCGGTCCATCGTCTGCGTCACCAGGTGCACCGCGGCGCGGTCCCACATCCACTCGCGGTCTTCCGGGGGCACGTCCCGGACCGGGAACCGGGCGAAGCGCTCGTTCAGATCCTCCAGCCACTTCCGCCACTCGATGAGGCAGTCCGCGACCCTTGCAACGGTTTCTTCAGGCGTCGTAATGGAGTGCCGGGGACAGCACCAGCCGCCGATCGGCCCGCCGCCGAAGTCGCCTTCGTCGTGAGCCCAACGCCAGCCCGAGGCCCACGGGCCGTAGTGCCGTACCAATGCATGGTCCATTGCGTCGGTCCACGCCCTGCCCTCCTCGTGACCCCAGCGGATGACAGCCATGAGGTCGGCCGGTTCCTGCGGCCGAATCGGAACTCGCCCGGCCGGTTCCAGGGAGCGCACCACGGCATGTACGGCCTCCGGATCGAAGGTGTGGTATTCGGGATTCGTATCGTGCCAGCTCAACCTGAAGGGATAGACCGGCTGTTCAGCCGGCCTGCCCTTGGCCAGTGGCTCGTCCTGCTCGTCCATGTACCCCTCCCCGGTTCGGCAAGCGATGATCCCAGCTGTGGGAAGTGATCTTCGATCCGATTTCGAACACCAGAGGCCGGGATCGGATGTGAGAACTAGGTCCTGTCCGGCGGATCATGGTGGCGTTACGGGATTAGAGTCATCGGCGCCGTATCGACGTGATCGCCGGAAGGGGCTGCTTGACGTGTGGCCGGACTCATGGGCTGTGGTGGCTGAATCCGACCGAGAGCAATGGGACTACGCGCCGCTGGAGCGCGTTGGCCCGCTGCGGTTCGGTATGAGCGTGGAGGAGGTGACCAGCGCGATGCTGACGTGCGGCTTCACGTCCGACGCCGTTGCAGAGTTCGGCAAGTTCGGCCCGTTCAAGCAGTTGCGCACGAGATTCCGCGCCGTGGATGCCCCGTTCTACCGCGCGGACGTGGTGGCCTACTACGTCGTCCCGATGGGATTGACCTGCATCGCGGTCGACGCCCTGACCGGCCCCCAGGTCACGTTGGAGGGGATACGACTGGTCGGCCGGCCCCCGTCCGAGCTCTCGGATGAACTCACCGCTTACCTGTCGAGCACGGACAGGAGCGTCGAGATCACACCTGGCGGCGATATCGGCTCACAGGACCTGGGCATCATGCCGCGCGCGCAGCGAGCCGGTGATGTGCTGCTGACGCGGCTGGTCTTCGGTAGGCCCAACGACTGGGCCAACACCATGAGCGACTGCATTCCGGCCGACGAAATGCTCGGACACTACTGAGTGCTCAGGGTCTGAGCCAGAGGCGGATCGATGCGGCGTCACGGTACCGGTGCACATATAGAGCGGCGCGGCCGCTCTCACGATGGTCATGAATGCGCTGCGATCGCTCACGCGCGATCATCTTGCCACTCATCCAAGCGTGTTGGCCGACTCCGGGTGACAGCAGGCCGTGACAGGACCCGGTGCTTGCGAGCCGAACCGTGCCAGACAGTGCCAGACCTTCTTGAGCGCCTGCGGCTCGTAGCGGCTCGTGCGGGCAGCGTCGCCGATGACCCGGGGATCGAGGTGGCCGTCGACGGCGATCACGGCGCCGAGATCGACGTACTCCTGCCCGCGGAAGTCCGGGTGGCGCCGCAGGTGCTCCACGGTGAGCCGGAAGCCGGCGTGCCACTCGACGCGGCAGGGCAGCCGACGGGCGGCGGCCTCCACGGGCGTGCCGCGATAGACCCGCGCCCGCTTCGACGGGCTGATGGTCGTGCTCTATGGCCAGTTCCCGGCCAAGACCAGCCGCCTGACCACCGATCGGCTGGCGACGGAGCGCGATCAGACCGACGGCCATCGGCTCGACTTGTGCCGCCCGTCGGTCAGCAGCGCTGGTAGACCCGCCGACGTAGCTCCGGTGGTTGCGGGAGCTGTCTTCGACGTCAGTAGGCCGCCGCGTCTGCTACCGCTATGGCGGGCGGCAACACGACTACCGACGGTGCGTATCGAGTCGACCGTCACCGGCGGTTGAAGCCGGCGCCGGAGCCGCTGCTCCCAGCCGAGTGCCCTGTCGCAGGAAGGACACCAGCTTGCTCGCGGCCTGGAGGAGGTTCGCGCAGGCCAGCGCCGCCCACAGGCCGGTCAGTCCGCCCGCGTCGGCGATCGGTACGGCCAGCGCGGCCAGCGCCCCGAACCACACCACGGTCCACACCAGGCTCGGCCCGGTGCGTTTGAGCCCGATGAGGGCGAAGCCCACCACCGCCTGCAGGGCGTCGGTGACCACCACGGCCAGGACCAGCGGCAGCAGCCGCGTCACCTCGCCGCC
Organism: Streptomyces sannanensis; assembly: GCF_039536205.1. Taxonomy (GTDB): domain Bacteria; phylum Actinomycetota; class Actinomycetes; order Streptomycetales; family Streptomycetaceae; genus Streptomyces; species Streptomyces sannanensis. The sequence continues at coordinate 5,708,997 of NZ_BAAAYL010000001.1, forward strand.
CAGCGCCGGGTCGGTGGTGAACAGCCCCACGACCGGGCCCCGCAGGACGAGCAGCACGGCTCCCAGTACCGCGACCGCGCACAGCGCCACCCTGGTGCCGGCCCACACGCTGCTCCGGATGCGCGCCGTGTCGTGTTCCTCCGCGTAGCCGGCGATCAGGGGGACCGTGGCCTGACCCACGGCCACCGCCGCCGTGAAGATGACGTTGACCAGGGACTCGGAGACGTTGTGCACGGCGGCGCTGTCGGTGCTGAGCCGAGCGGCCGCGAAGGTCAGCACCCCCAGCACCGAGAATTTCACCAGTACGGTCCCGGCGAGCGGGATCCCCACCCGGGCCAGCCGCAGCATCTGCCGCGGATCAGGCCGCCCGGGCCGTATCCGCCGGCCGGCCAGCACCGTACTCCGGCGCAGGGCACGCTGGTTGAGGGATGCGCTGATCAGTCCGGACGAGAGCATGGCCACACCCGCACCGGTCAGCCCCCAGCTCGGCAGCGGTCCCGGTCCGCCGACGAGCAGCAACGACAGCGTCACGGACGCCGCCGTGCCGAACAGCCCGGAACGCATCACCTGCGCCGAGTGTCCGAGCGCGACCAGTACGGACGTCGCCGAGGACCCGACGGCGATCAGCAGCACGCTGCCCGCCAGCATGAAGGGGAACGCCCCCAGCTGATCGAGGGTGGTGCGCGGCACCCCCCACATCCCGCCGATCAGCGGCACCGCCGTTACTGCCGCAGCGCACACCCCGCCCACGGCGAACGCCAGCCACATGCCGCTGCGCACCAGCGGCAGCAGCGCTTCGGGGTCGTCCTTGTGCGGCGCGACGAACGGCATGACGCCCCGCAGGGCGCCCGCCACGGTGGCCGTGGCCGGGGCGAACACCGCCAACGTCACGGCGAACGCGGCCAGCGAGGCAGTGGCATGCCGGCCCAGGAGCGCGGTCTGCACAAGGGAGCCCGCCGATGCGGCGATGGTGGTCATATAGAGCGGCGCGGCCGCTCTCACGATGGTCATGAATGCGCTGCGATCGCTCACGTGCGATCATCTTGCCATCTACCCAGGCGTGTTGGCCGACTCGGGAGGACAGCAGGTGCTCACCGGGTCCGGTACTTGCGGGCCGAACTGTGCCTTGAAGGCCTGGCGTCCGTCCGCCGCGACTTGTGGACGCCGTACCAGCAAGAAGTAATGGCAAGGGCCCCACGCTCACCGTCTCGGCGGGCGTGGGGCCGTCGTGGCTTCAGGGGCGGCTCAGGCGCCGAGTTCGCCCCTCTTCACGGCCGTCACGAACGAGGCCCAGCCACCAGCCGTGAACGCGACCACGGGCCCGTGCGGCTTCTTGCTGTCGCGTACAGGGACAACGGTCACGAAGTCATCGAACACCTCAAGGCACGCGCCACCGTCAGGGTTGCTGTAGCTGCTCTTGCGCCACGTGCCGGCACTCAGGTCGATGGGTCGCACGGCGCTTCCTCCAACATGCGCAGGATGAATTTTCGCGAGTCGGCCGGGGACATGGCCTTGTCGCGCAGTACATCGTAGGCACGCTGCAAGCGTTCGATCCGCGCGTTTTCCTCGACGATTTCGCCTGACAGAGCGTTCTCTGTGTAGGCCACGGGACGTCCATCCGTAAGCCGCAAGAACCACACGTCAGTGGCAACCAGCCCGTGCAGTCCGGCACTCTGCGGCAACACTTGGATCGTCACGTTCTCTCGCTCGGCCATCTCCGCCACGAACCCCAACTGGCCCCGCCACTCCACCTCGTCCCGCAACGGCGTTCGCAGCACAGCCTCCGAGAGAATCGCCCGGAACGGCGGCGCTTCCTCCCCCTCCAGCAACTCCCGTCGGCCCATGCGAGCCTCGACCTGCTGGTCCAGCTCAGCCCCCTTCAGTCCACCCGCAGCCAGGACCTCCCGCGCATACCCCGGAGTCTGCAACAACCCCGGCAACACGCTCACGGCGAAGTGCCACAGGCTAACCGCTTCGGCCTCCAACGCCATGTACTGCCGATACTGCTCCCTGAACTGCGTCTTGTCCGCCCGAGCCAACTCCCACAACGCCAGCAACATCCCCGGCGTCCCGAAGTACTGGTCCAACGCCTGGACGACCTCCGGCCCGCCCAGCGTCTCCCCCTTCTCCATCTTCCCGAACAGCGACCAGTCCCACCCGAGCCGCTCCCCGAGCTGCCGCAGGCTGTCTCCCTTGTCGGCCCGCAGTTGCCGTAACTCCTCGGCGAACCGCCCGCGCGGTTCCTGACTGCGGCCCGTGACGACGCGTCGCTGCGGCATCGCGGCTCCCTCCCTACGCAGACCTGCACGTACACGCGCACATACGCCCATGCCCGCACGTCCACCGCCCCTTTGTGGAAGTTGTGGAACGTGTGCCGGCCGACGGGGAACGGGACCCCATCCACGGCATTTCCTGGCTGACCTGGCGGCATTCTCGTAATGCGTCGACTACGCACGGTAATCCAGCGTGAGCGCCTCGCGCAGTCGAACCAGAAATCAGCACCCCTCCCCCTGCCGGAAGGACACCCATGCCGAACCCCGACGCACCCGCCGACACCCGCAAACTCACCCCGAAGCTCCAGGAAGCCACCGCCGCCCGCGACGCCCTCGCCGCCGCCCTCACCCAGGCCGGCATCCAGCTCCCCGCGGTGGACGTCCGTACCCCGTGGAACGACCCGCTCCCCGACGACATCGAGGACATCACAGAAGGCGCCCGCACCCCCGTCGAGGCCCGCTACGCCCTCGTCCACCTCGGTGTCTGCTCCGCCCCCGTCGCCCTCGCGCTCGCGACCGTCATCGCCAAGGGCGCCGCCCGATGACCACCCCCGCGCCCGACCCGACCCCTCCTCCACACGGCACCGCCGTCCGCGACACCACCCGCGACCGCGTCGGCATCGTGATGGGCCACGAGGGGCCGTACCTCCAGCTCCGCCCCCTCTCCGGCGGCCGGGAATGGGACGCCGACCCCCGCCACGTCCAGCCGCTCACCCCGGCCGAACTGCTCCGCGCACGCCTCGCCGAAGCCAACGAACGCAGCCGGGCCGGGATCCACCTCCTCGGAGCGGACGTGGACCTCAGCTGCGGTCGGGCTTTTCCGCCCAGGGCTCCCACGGCAGCCACCGGCACCGAGGAGGAGCCGGGCTGAGTGCCGCACGAGCAGGAGACGGCACAGCGGCCCTCGTACGCGCCACGCGTGGGCGGCTGCTCCTCACGCGACCTCCGAGAACACTTCCGTCCACGGCGCCCCATGCCCCGCCCGCCCCGCCCGCGACGTCGGGCCGTTCGGTGCGGCTCGTGCTCGGTCGGCGCGGGCGCCGCGATGGGCCGCCGCAGGGGGACCAGAAGCGCATCGGTCATTGTTCGCCGGACTCGAGCAGATCCCGCAGGAGCCGCTCGTCGCCGGCGCTGAGCCGGGCGACGAACCGGGCCAGGACCGTCTCACGGTCGCTGTCCCGGTCGAGCTCGCTGTGCATCCGCAGAGCCGTCAGGCCGGGGGAGTCCTGGACGGGGGAGTAGGCATAACCGCGCCCCTTCTTGCGGCGGTCGACGATGCCCTTCTCATACAGGCGGGAGAGGATCGTCGTCACGGTCGTCCGGGCCAGGTCGAGGGCCAGATCGGCCTGCACCTGTGCCGGGGTGAGGGGGGTGTCGGCGGCCCAGAGGGCCGCCAGGACACCCGCTTCGAGTTCTCCCGCCGGGCGGCGTTCTGCTTTCGCGTCCGTCATGGAACGTTCCCCACCCCGCCCTCGTCTACATTGCTGTAGACCGTCTACTCGTTTGTAGTCAGTCGGCGTGCCGTGTCCGGTTGCGCCCGCTCGTCCATTATGAAAGGGCCCGCGACCATGTCCGCACTGTTGTTCGCCGCGACGCGGTCACCGCTCGCTGCCGGCGTGAGGGAAGCCGTCTCGCTGCCGTTTCCCCCATCGGTCGCGTCGTGAACCGCAGTCTGGAGCCCACCAGCCCCCAGGCCCCGGTCGCCAGGCGTGTTCGCCGCCCGGCGGGCCTCGTCGCTCTCGGGGCCCTGATCGCGTTCGTGACGCTGACCATGGTGGTGGTGAGCCGTCATGGCTCCCCGTTCCCCGTGGACGAGGATCTGCTTTCCTGGTCCGTCGAGCACAGCCCCGCGTGGGCGGTGGCCGTGGCGCGGGGAGTCACCGTCACGGGGACGGGCGTGATCGCGTATGCGCTGGCCGCGCTGGCCGGCGTCATCGCCGGGCGCACCGCGCGGCAGCGGATCCTCGCCGCTGCCGCGAGCATGCTCTGTCTGGCGGTGGGCCAGGCGCTGCGGTATGCCGTGATGTACGCGGTGGCCCGTCCGCGTCCGCCGGTCCAGGACTGGGCGACCCATGCGTCGGGGTGGGCGTTTCCCTCCGGTCACAGCACCACGGCGGCCATCACAGCCGGACTGCTCGTCACCGCGATTCTGGTGCGCTCCCCTCCCGGCCGCGCGTTCATCGCCGCCGTGGTCGTCTGCTGGGGCGTTTCGGTCGGGCTGACGCGCGTGTACCTGGGGGTTCACTGGTTCAGCGACGTCGTGGGGGGCTGGCTCTTCGCTCTTGCCTGGATCGGGCTCTGTCTCTGTGCCACCGCAGGCCGACGGCCCCCTGCCGTCACCGCGCCCAAGAGACCGGAGGCCCTGGGCACCGACGACGACCGGACGCCTCCCGGGAGCCGGTGAGGGGATGCGCCACAGAATCCTGGTCGTCGAGGACGACCACGCGCTCCGGGACGTACTGCTGCGCGTGATGCGCGACGAGGGCTTCGAGCCCGTCCCCGCCCAGGACGGTGGCACTGCCCTGCGCCTGATCGACAACGCTGTCGACGCCGTGGTCCTGGACGTCGGCCTGCCCGACGCGGACGGACGGGACGTGTGCCAGGCCATGCGCGCGAACGGGTTCCTCGCGCCGGTCATCTTCCTTACCGCCCATCACCGGCTCACCGACCGCCTCAGCGGATTCTCCGCGGGCGGCGACGACTATGTGCCCAAGCCGTTCCATCCCGCCGAGCTCACCGCCCGGCTGCGGGCGGCACTCAAACGAGCCGGACCCGCCGCACCCGCGCCGGCCGGAGACCTGGTGCTGAACCCTCTGGCGTACAGCTTCTCCGTACAGGACGTCGAGGTCGCCCTGACCCCCACGGAGTTCCGCCTGCTCGCCGCGTTCATGGCCGCTCCGGGGGACATCGTGCGCAGGCGGCAGCTGGTGAGGGCGGGCTGGCCCGAAGGCGCGCAGGTCAGCGACAACACCCTGGACCAGTACCTGAGCAGGTTGCGGCGCAAGCTGCGTGAGGCAGGCAGCGAACTGACGATCGGCACCGTACGAGGGATCGGGCACCGTCTTTCATGACCGTGCTCCCGTCCCTCTGGAGGCCCCGCACCCTGCGCGGCCGGCTCTCCCTGGCGGCGCTCACCACGGCAACGCTGCTGATGGTGATTCTCACCGTCGTGTTCAACACCGTCGTCCGCCGCCATCTCGGGCAGCAGGCGGACGACGAACTGCGCAGCCGTGCGGCCGCCGTCGCCGCGACCGTCGACACCAGACACGATCCGGTACGGGTCCTGGAGACACCCGACGACGAGCTCCTCGACACCGACGTCTGGATCTACGCCGGTGGGCGGCTGATCGAACACCCTGCCGCCGCCCCGGCCGACAGCCCCGTCACACAGGCCGCCACGCGGCTTGCCGCCCAGGGCGGCCCGCACTGCGCCACACTCGGGGGCGGCTCCTCCACCAGGCTGTGCTCCGAGCCGGCGGGCGCCGACGATCACGGCACGGCAGCGCCTCGCGCCGCCGTGGTCACCGCCATGGACCTCTCGCCCTACCGGGCCTCGGCCGACACCTTGCTCTACGCGTCCCTCGCACTCGACGGCACCGTACTGGCCTGCACATATGTGCTCACCCGTCTCGCGGTGGGGCGCGCGCTGCGCCCGGTGCGCGGCATGGCCGACCAGGCCGCCCAGTGGAGCGCCGCGGCCTCCGGCGAACGTTTCGGCACCGCGGACCGGCCCGTCGAACTCAGCCGTCTCGGTGCCTCCCTGGACGCGCTGCTGGACCGCATCCGCGCGGTGCTGTTCCATGAACAGCAGCTCACCCGCGAGCTGTCCCACGAGCTGCGCAACCCCCTCGCCAGGATCATCGCCGAACTCGAGTGGTGGCAGGCCCGCCCGCGCTCCGCGGCCGAAACCCGCACCACCCACGCGGCCATCGCCGACGCCGCCGAGTCCATGCGCACGATCTGCGACACCCTCCTCGACGACGCCCGCGGCAGCGCCCCCACCCCTCCCGGCACCACCGATGTGGTACCGGCCCTGTGCCGGATCGTCGGCCGCTCCGGCACCTCCGGGAACGTCACCGTCACGGTCACCGGCACGGAAGGCCTCGCCGCCGGAGTGCCGGCCGCCCTGCTGGAGCGCATCGTCAGCCCGCTCCTCGACAATGCGCTGCGTCACGCCCGCTCGCATGTCGAGGTCCTGGCCTCCCCACGGCCCGGCGGAGTGGGCGTGGAGGTCGTCGACGACGGCCCCGGTGTCCCGTACTCCTTCACCGCCCAGCTCTTCCACCCGGGCCGGCGCGCCGACCCCGGCGACGGGCACGACGGAGCGGGCCTCGGACTGTCGCTCGCGCGACGCCTGGCCCGCTCCGCCGGGGGCGACGTCTTCTACGACGCCCGGCACACGCCCGGGGCGAAGTTCGTGGTCAGCCTGCCGTCGGCGTGAGGCGCTCCCGCTCGGCCACGTCCCGCCGTGTCACTGTCAGGAACACCACCAGGCCCAGGATGACCGCCAGGAACAGCACGCTGGTGACCACGGTGCCAAGCCCCAGTCCGCCGTCGGCGGTCGGCTGGGAGAGATAGTCGCCGGCCGAGGCGCCCAGCGGCCGGGTGAGGACATACGCGATCCAGAAGCTCCACACCGCGTTCAGGCCGAGGGCGAAGTGCGCCACGGCGACGGCGGCGATCGCCAGGGCGAACAGGACGACGGAGACCAGATAGCCCAGGTCCATGCGTTCGGCGACCAGGTCACCGGCGGCGGTGCCGAGGGCGAAGGTGAACAGGACCGCGAGCCAGTAGAAGGACTCGCGGCGCACGGTGTCGACGTGGTGGATGGACAGGGTCCGCTCGCTGCGGTACCAGACGACGAAGACCACCACGAGGGCCACCGCGAACGCCACGGTGCTGGCCTCCAGTGGCACGCCCAGGTTGTCGGTCAGGTTGTCGCTGATCAGGGTGCCGACCACGCTGATCAGCGCCACGGCGAGCCAGTAGACGCCGGGGCGGTAGGCGCGGGTGCGGAACTGCACGACGAGCACCGCGACGAGCAGCACGCTCATCAGCAGCGACACACCGGTCAGACCCAGGCCCGCCTTTTCGTTCAGCAGGTCCGCAGCGGTCTCGCCGACGGTGGTGCACAGCACCTTGATCACCCAGAAGTACACGGTGATTTCGGGGACCTTGTTCCACCCCGAGCGGTGACTCGTCGCCGGGGCCGAGGGACGGTACGTATCGGAGATCTCTGGTGTCATGGTGCCCGACCGTGCCACGCGCAACCTGAACGCATCCTGAGCGCCGTACAGCCGCATCCGCGAAGCGGCTGCCCCGGCCGGACGACGGCCCGGCTGCGGCGACGGCGGTCAGTTCTGTGCGGGTGCCGGGGCGGACCTGCCCGCCGCGTCGGTGACATCGGCGACGAGTTCCACCACGTCCGGACCGTACGCCTGGGAATGGACGACCTTCAGCAGCAGGCAGAAGGAATTCCGGCCGTATGCGCGCGCCAGCTTCCTGTGGTGGCGCGCCAGGTAGCGGGATGCCGCCTGGTTGGTGATGGCGCGCTGGCCGCAGAAGAGAAAGACCGGGCGGCTGTGCTCGTCCATGACGACGCGGGCGAGCAGGACGTACTCGGACTCACCCTTTTCCAGCCGGTAGTTCTCGCCGCCGATGACGAAGGAGGCGAAGTCCGGGCCTCGTTCGGCATCCAGGTTCACCGTGACACCTGGGAGAAGCGAACGGAGGTGTGCGGCGGTACGCCGGTTCGACATCGGGCCGCCCAGGCAGAACTCCGTGCGCTCGCCGAAGCCTTGCCGGGCGGCATCATGCGTGACGATCTGTGCGTGCGCCCCGCAGTCCTTGATCAGCGCGGAGAGTTCGAGCAGCGCGAAGACATCATTTCGGTGCACTCCGTCGCCGCCGAATTCGCGGTTGACGACAAGGACGCACTCGGAGTCGGCGGGCAGCCCGAAGAAGCCCTGGACACGGCGGAGTCTGCGACGCCAGAAGTAGGTGCGGGTCAGCCAGCCGAGGGAGCCGCTGAGGCCGGCGGCTATCACGCCCAGCACGATGTTGCGCACGTCGTCGTTCATGAGCGGGGATGTCAGCGACCGCTGTGAAGTGCCTCCCGCCGCGGTCCTGACGGGACGGGGACGGTGAAGTTACAGTGCGCGGACGATTGTTGACTGAAGGGTTTTCGGATGCGTCGTCTCAGAGCCGTTCGGAATGTGTCCCTGCTGGCCGCCGGTGCGGCCCTGGTGTCCGCGGTCGGCGCCGCGCCGCCGACCTCGCCCGAGGACGCCGGGCCGGTCAAGTCGCCGGTGGCCGTGGGCTATGGCGGCGCCGTGGCCAGCGTCGACCCCGACGCCTCGGCGGCCGGTATCGAGGTGCTGCGGGCCGGAGGCAACGCCGTGGACGCGGCGGTGGCGACCGCGGCGGCGCTCGGGGTGACCGAGCCGTACTCCGCGGGTATCGGCGGTGGCGGCTTCTTCGTCTACTACGACGCGAAGAAGCGCACCGTACAGACCGTCGACGGACGCGAGACCGCCCCGCTGAGCGCCGGTGCGTCGCTCTTCCTGGAGAACGGCAAGCCGATCCCGTTCGCCGACGCGGTCACCAGCGGACTGAGCGTGGGCACCCCCGGCACCCCGGCCACTTGGGACGCGGCACTTGACGCATGGGGCAGCAAGCGGCTGCGCGAGCTGCTGAAGCCCGCCGAGCGGCTGGCCCGCGACGGCTTCACCGTCGACTCGACCTTCCGCGCGCAGACCGAAGCGAACGAGGAGCGGTTCGCCGACTTCCCGGACACGGCGAAGCTGTTCCTGCCGGGCGGCCGGCTGCCGGTCGTGGGTTCGACCTTCAAGAACCCCGATCTGGCCGATACCTACTCCGAGTTGGGGCGGAAGGGCGTCGACACGCTGTACGAGGGCGCGCTGGCCGACGACATCGTACGGACCGTACGCAAGCCGCCCGTCGACCCGCAGACGAACCGGGTCGTACGGCCCGGCGACCTGACGAAGAAGGATCTGCGGAACTACCGGACCAAGCGTCAGGCTCCGACGAAGATCTCCTACCGCGGTCTCGACGTATACGGCATGGCGCCCGTCTCGTCCGGCGGGACAACGGTCGGTGAGGCACTCAACATCCTCGAGCGGAGCAAGCTTTCGAAGCTGAGCGAGGCCCAGTATCTGCACCGGTACATCGAGTCGACCCGGATAGCCTTCGCGGACCGCGGGAGGTGGGTGGGCGACCCGGCCTTCGAGGACGTGCCGACCCGGGGGCTGCTGTCGCAGCGCTTCGCGGACTCGCGCGGCTGCCTCATCAAGGACAACGCGGTCCTGACCAGCCCGCTCGCCCCCGGCGACCCGCGCAAACCGGCTTCCTGCGCCACGTCCGGCAAGGCCGCTCCGACGACGTACGAGGGTGAGAACACCACCCATCTGACCGTGGCCGACAAGTGGGGCAATGTCGTCGCCTACACGCTGACCATCGAGCAGACCGGCGGCAGCGGCATCACCGTCCCCGGCCGGGGCTTCCTGCTCAACAACGAACTGACCGACTTCTCCTTCGCCCCGGCCGACCCGGCGGTGTACGACCCCAACCTGCCGGGCCCGGGCAAGCGGCCGCGGTCCTCGATGGCCCCGACCATCGTGCTGCGTGACGGCCGGCCGGTGCTGGCGCTCGGCTCCCCTGGCGGGGCGACCATCGTCACCACGGTCCTGCAGACCCTCATCGGCCATCTGGACCGCGGCCTGCCGCTGGTCGACGCCATAGCGGCCCCGCGCGCCAGCCAGCGCAACCAGTCCACGACCGAGCTCGAACCGGAGCTGTGGAACAGCCCGTTGCGCACCGAACTGGAGGCCATCGGCCACGCCTTCCGCCTCAACCCGGAGATCGGCGCGACGACAGGCGTCCAGCGCCTCCCCGACGGCCGCTGGATCGCCGCCGCGGAGAAGGTCCGCCGCGGCGGCGGCTCGGCCATGGTCGTCACCCCGAGCGGCAGGCCGTAACGCACCCGGCTGCGCGCCCCGAAGCACGGGGCGCGCAGCCGGCAGTCCGCCGGGACAGTCGCACCACACCATCAACCGATCGGATGATGCGCCTTCGAGCGCGATGGGCGATACCGCCCGCCCCCGCTCTCCGCGACTCTCGACGCATGCCCATCATCGAAGTGAACGGCCTGGTCAAGGCCTACGGAGGCAGGCCCGTCGTCGACGGAGTGACCTTCACCGTGGCGGAGGGCGAGATCTTCGGGATCCTCGGTCCGAACGGCGCGGGCAAGACCACCACGGTCGAGTGCGTCGAGGGACTCAGGAGCCCCGATTCCGGGACCGTCCGGATCGCCGGACTCGACCCCGTCGCCGACCACGACCGCGTCACCCACATCCTCGGCGTCCAACTGCAGCAGAGCCGGCTCCAGCCGAAGATCACCGTCCGCGAAGCCCTGGAGCTGTACAGCGCCTTCTACCCGCGCCCCGCCGACTGGCGGCCGCTCGCCGAACGTCTCGGCCTGACCGGGAAACTCGACACCCGCTTCGCCGAGCTGAGCGGCGGCCAGCAGCAGCGCCTGTTTATCGCGCTCGCCCTCGTCGGCAGCCCACGGATCGTCGTACTCGACGAACTCACCACGGGACTCGACCCGCGCGCCCGCCGTGACACCTGGCAGCTGATCGAGGACATACGCGACTCGGGCGTCACCGTACTCCTCGTCACGCACTTCATGGAGGAGGCCCAGCGGCTCTGCGACCGGATCGCCGTCATCGACCGGGGACGGATCACCGCTCTCGACACCCCGGCGGGCCTCATCGGCCGCGCCGCCGCCTCGACCGTCATCTCCTTCACACCGTCACGACCGCTCGACGAGCCCGAGCTCGCGGCGCTGCCCGATGCCGGATCCGTGAGACTCACGGGCGGCCGCGTCGAGATCACCGGAACCGACCGGACCGTCAACGCGCTGCTCTCACTGCTCGCCCGCCACAGCGTCACCGCCGGGGAACTGCGCGTCGTCAGCGCCACCTTGGACGATGCCTTCCTGGACCTCACCGCCCCGGGAACCCAGGCCACCGACCCGACTGCCGCCCAGGAGGCCTGATATGACCGTTCCCGCCGCATCCCGCGCCACTCACGCCCCCCGCCCCTCCGTCGCCGTCCTCAAGACCGAGGCGAGGCTCTTCCGCCGCGAGCCGGCCGCCCTCTTCTGGATCATCGCCTTTCCCACTCTGCTGCTCACGATCCTCGGCCTGATCCCGGCATTCCGGGAAGCCGACCCAGCCCTCGGCGGCCGCCGGGTCATCGACCTGTACGTCCCCATCGCCGTGCTGCTCGCCATCATCACCGCAGGCGTCCAGGCCGTACCCATCGTCCTCACCAACTACCGCGAACTCGGCATCCTGCGCCGCCTGTCCACCACACCTGTGCGCCCACGATCACTTCTCTCCGCACAACTGGCGCTGCACGGCGTCGCCGTACTCGTCTCCCTCGTGCTGGCTATGGCCGTCGGCCGGCTCGCCTTCGGAGTCGCGCTCCCGGGGCAGCCCGCCGGATACCTGCTCGCCGTCGTCCTGACCCTGTGTGCCGCTCTCGCGCTGGGCGCCACCGTCTCGGCCTTCTCCCGTACGACCAAGGTCGCACAGACCATCGCGACCATCGTGTACTTCCCGTCCATGTTCACCGCGGGCGTCTGGGTGCCGGTGCAGGCCATGCCGGAAATCCTGCGGCGAACGGTCGAGTTGACACCCTTCGGCGCCGCCTCCCAGGCACTCGACCAGGCGACAGCCGGCCACTGGCCGTCCTGGACGCACCTCGGGGTGACCGGTGTATGGGCGGCCCTGCTGGTGGGCGCCGCGGTCCGCTGGTTCCGCTGGGAGTAGGACGGCATGCTGGACGCCATGACGACGACCCGGCAGGGCCTCACGCCAACCGCCGCCCAACGGTTGGAGACCTTCATCCGCTGGGGCCCCAGCGGACTCCTGGCGTTCGGTACGGTGATGTCCGCGGCCACCGCGAGCAGCCTCATGTCGACCACCGAGGTGTACGCGGCCGGGGTACTGCTGATCGCCGTCATCGCCCTCCAACTGTGGTGGAGCCGGACCGGGCCCCGCCGAGGGCCGTCGGCGAGCGTCCACTACTGGGCGCGTACCGCGGCGGCGTTCGTCCTCACCTGGCTGAACCCCTTCTTCGCCATCTACGCGATGATCGGCTACTTCGACGCCCAGAAGCTGCTGCCGCCGCGCTGGGTGAAATCCGGGCTGCTCGTGACCGCCGTCACGATGGCGGGCTCACAGTCCGGAGGGCTGCCACCCACGTCGAGTGCACAGTGGATCGCCTTCGGTGGGCTCTTCGCCGTGAACGCCGGGCTCGGCGTCTTCTTCGGACACCTCGACGAGAAGGAGGCCGAGGAGACCGCGGCCAAGGCCGCCACCATCGCCGAACTGGAACGCGCCAACGCCCGCCTCGAACAGGCGCTCACCGAGAACGCGGGCCTGCAGGCACAGCTCCTCGTCCAGGCCAGGGAGGCCGGTGTCAACGACGAACGCCGACGGCTCGCCGCCGAGATCCACGACACCATCGCCCAGGGACTGACCGGAATCATCGCCCAGCTCCAGGTCGTCACCGCCACCGACGCCCCCGACACCGCCCGGGAACACCTCGCCCGCGCACAGGCACTGGCCCGCCACAGCCTCGGCGAGGCCCGCCGCTCCGTACACAACCTCACCCCGGTCGACCTGGCGCACGACGTGCTGCCGGACGCCCTGAAGAAGACGGTCGCCGAATGGGGCCTACGGCATGGTGTACGGGCCGAGTTCACCGTCACCGGCACCGCGGAACCACTCCACGACGAGATCCAGGCGACCCTGCTGCGCATCGCGCAGGAGGCGCTCACGAACGCCGCCCGCCACGCCGGGGCCACCCGCGTCGGCGTCACCCTCTCCTACATGGGTGACGAGGTCACCCTGGACATCCGCGACGACGGCCGCGGCTTCGACCCGGCCGTCCCCAGACAGCGCACCGAGTCCGGCGGCTTCGGCCTCGACGGTATGCGTGCCCGCGCCGAACGCCTCACCGGCAGCGTCGACATCGAATCCGAAGCCGGTCAGGGCACAGCGGTCTCGGCCCGCGTACCTTTGGTGCGCCATGACTGAACGGACCATCACCCTGCTCATCGTCGACGATCACCCCGTCGTACGCGACGGATTGCGCGGGATGTTCGACACCTCCCCCGACTTCTCCGTCCTGGGCGAGGCGACCGACGGCGTGGAGGCCGTCGCCCTCACGGACCGACTCGACCCGGACGTCGTCCTGATGGACCTGCGCATGCCGGGCGGCGGCGGAGTCGAAGCCATCGCCGAGCTGACCCGCCGCGGCGCCCGCAGCAGAGTCCTGGTTCTCACCACGTACGACACGGACTCCGACACGCTCCCGGCGATCGAGGCCGGCGCGACGGGCTATCTGCTGAAGGACGCCCCGCGTGAGGAACTGTTCGCCGCGGTCCGCGCGGCCGCCGAAGGCCGCAGCGTCCTCTCCCCGGCGGTGGCCTCCCGTCTGGTCCACCGAGTCCGCACCCCGCAGGGCAGCACGAGGACACCGCTCTCCTCCCGGGAACGCGAGGTCCTCGCTCTCGTCGCCAAAGGCACCCCGAACCGCGAGATCGCCCGCCTGCTCTTCATCAGCGAAGCCACGGTCAAGACGCACCTCACCCACCTGTACGCCAAGCTCGCCGTCACCGACCGCGCGGCCGCCGTCGCGACGGCCTACGAGCGAGGCATCCTCGGCGGCCCTTGACCGGTACGGTTGGCTGGCGGCCCGCTCTCGATGTCCGCGAGAGGGGCCTGCTCCGACGTCAGTCCAGGTCGTAGTCGAAGGTGTACGGGACGGACTGCTCACCCTGCCGGTGGGTGAAGCCGCCCTTCCCGCGCAGCCCGGTCAGCTCGCCCGTCCCCGACCCGGGCACGACCTCGAAGGTGCAGCGCGTGGTGCCGTCGGCGCCGAACGAGCCGCGCTCCTCGAGGGCGAAGCTGCCCTTGCGTCCGTCGAGACTGCCGGCCACGACTTCCAGGCCGGCGAAGGTCCCGGTCTTCTCGGTCACGTAGACGACCGAGTAGGCGCATGCCGTCTCCGCGGCCTCGATACCGCCGGAGAACGCGTTGGTGACGGCGGCCTGAGCAAGGCGCGGGCTCGTGCCGTCGGGGCCGACGGGGCGCTCCTCCCAGTTGGCGTAGGTGAAGCGGCCGGTGGTGTGCGTGGTCATGGGGTTCCCTTTCGTCGGCGTGGGACAAGCCTGATCGCCGTACCTGACATCTCCTGTCAGGTACGACGCGGACAATGACTCCATGCGTGCCGACCGGCTTCTCTCCCTGCTTCTGCTGCTCCAGAACCGCGGCCGGATGACCGCGCCGGAACTCGCGGCGGAGGTGGAGGTGTCCGTTCGCACGGTCTACCGGGACATCGAGGCGCTCGGCGCGTCGGGCGTCCCCGTCTGCGCCGACCGCGGCCCGGCCGGGGGCTACCGTCTGATGGACGGTTACCGCACCCGGCTGACCGGGCTCACCGACGCCGAGGCCGGATCGCTCTTCCTCGTCGGAGCGCCGGGGCCGGCCCGGGACCTGGGTCTCGGCGCGGTCCTGGCCACCGCTCAGCTGAAACTGCAGGCCGCCCTCCCGGCTGAACTGGCAGACCGTGCCCGGCGTGTACAGGACCGCTTCCACCTGGACGCCCCCGCATGGTTCCGGGACGCGGACCCGGTTCCGTATCTGGCGGTGGTCGCCGGGGCGGTGTGGGAACAGCGCGTGCTGCGCACCCACTACCGCCGCTGGCGCGGTGAGGTGCACCGGGAGCTGCACCCGCTGGGTGTCGTCCTCAAGGGTGGTATCTGGTACCTGGCGGCGCGGGCGGACGAGACGGTACGGACGTACCGGATCTCGCGCTTCCTGGCCGTGGACACCACGGACGACACCTTTGAGCGGCCGGCCGGATTCGACCTCGCCGCGTACTGGGAGGAGTCCTCCCGGCGCCTGGAGGCCTGGCGCTACCAGGGCGTCGCGCGTCTGCGCGTCTCCCCGCGCGCACAGAAACTGCTGCCGATGCAGTTCGGTGCGGTAGGCACCCAGGCGCTCGAGACGGCCGGTCCGCCCGACGAGGAGGGGTGGGTGGAGCTGGAACTGCCGGTCGAGTCGGAGGCCGTGGCGGTCTGCGACCTGCTCAGACTCGGCACGGAAGCGGAGGTACTGGGCCCGGCGCAGCTGCGGGAGGCGGTCGTCCGGACGGTCACGGCCCTGTCGGACCGCTATGCGCAATCGCCGTGAACGGCGTTGTCAGTGGCGTGCGCCAATAAACCGGAAAGTCATGGCGCCGTCAGGATACGAGGACCGGACTCCGTGATCGCGACCGTGTGCTCCGCGTGGGACGCCCGGCTGCCGTCCGAGGTGCGCAGCGTCCAGCCGTCCGCGGCCTCGTAGTAGAAGTCCTTGCCGCCGCCGATCAGCATCGGCTCGATGGCCAGCACCATGCCGTGCCGCAGCAGCGGACCCCGGCCCGCGCGGCCCTCGTTGGGGACTTCCGGGTCCTCGTGCATGCGGCGGCCCACGCCATGGCCGCCGAAGTCCTGGGGGATGCCGTAGCCGGCGCTGCGGCAGACACGGCCGATCGCGTGGGCGATGTCGCCGACGCGGTTGCCGACCACCGCGGCCGCGATGCCCGCCTCCAGGGCCGCGTACGCCGTGTCGATCAGCCGGGTGTCCTCGGGGCGGGCGAGGCCGACCGTGAAGCTGATCGCGGAGTCGCCCACCCAGCCGTCGAGCTTGGCGCCGCAGTCGATGCTGACCAGGTCGCCGTTGCGCAGTCGATAGCCGTCGGGGATGCCGTGGACGATCGCGTCGTTGACGGAGGCGCAGATGACCGCGGGGAAGGGGGTGGGGGCGAACGCGGGGCGGTAGCCGAGGAACGGCGAGGTCGCGCCTGCCTCGCGCAGCACGTCGCGGGCGATCGCGTCGAGTTCGAGGAGGCTCACGCCCACGGCCGCGGCGTCGCGTACCGCCGCGAGGGTGCGGGCGACGACCCGGCCGGCCTCGCGCATGGCGTCGAGGGACGCATTGGTCTTCAGTTCCATCATGCCAATTACTATACCGGTATTAGAATGGGTGCCATGGTCAGAACTCCACTTACCCCAGAAGAGCGTGAACGCGGCGAACGCCTCGGCCGACTGCTTCGCGAGGCGCGCGGAGACCGCAGCATGGTCGAGGTCGCCGCGGCCGCCGGGCTGTCCGCAGAGACCCTGCGCAAGATCGAGACTGGCCGCGCCCCGACGCCGGCCTTCTTCACCGTGGCCGCGCTCGCCGGGGTGCTCGGCCTCTCCCTCGACGAGCTGGCGGCGCACTGCGTCCTGGCGCCCGCATAGGGCGTACCACCGAGGCGCGCCGCCCGCGTTGCCGTACTGGATCTGGACGGTTGGCCGCCCGATTCGGCCACCTGAGACTGGGTCCGGCAGCACGCCCCGGAGATCGCCGTGGCCCGCGAGGCGCACGAGGCCGGTACGGCATAGTCTCGCGCCCATGACTCCGCATGAGCTCGGACGCAGCCGGTACGTCAGTCTGACCACCTTCCGTCGCGACGGCACGGGCGTGGCCACGCCGGTCTGGGTCGTGTCGGACGGGCAGGAGCTGTACGTCTGGACCCGCTCCGACTCGTGGAAGGTCAAGCGGATCCGCAACAACAGCCGGGTCCTGGTCACCCCGTGCGACGTACGCGGCAGGACCGCGCCGGACGCGCCGACCGCCGAGGGAACGGCCCGGCTGCTCGACGAGACGGGGCTGCGCCTCGTGCGCCGACTGCTGACGCGGAAGTACGGCTGGCAGTTCCGGATCGTCGACTGGCCGGCCGCGATCGTACGGCTCGGAAAGCGGCCGCACACCGGGATCGCGGTGAAGCTCGCCGAGGACTGAGGACTCCGCACCACCGGCGAGAACTCCGTGCAGCCGGACCGTGACCCGGCGGGCGTCGAATGCCGTGGTGACGGTGAAATCAACGCCCGCCGGAAGTCGGTCAGCGGCACGGTGGTGGCGGAGCACAAGGCGGTACGGGTGCGGTCGCGGCACGCCGGCGTCGGCCCGGGCGCTGTCCCCGGGGTGGACGGGTGAGCTCAGGCGCGCCCTCCGCCTTGCCGGAATGAGCGTGTGATCATGCCCGATATGGACTGCTCGGGTGTGAAACATGATCGACTCTGCGGGTTGGCGACAATGGTCTTGCCCCACGGTGTGGCGGGGCTTACGTTCTCCACTTACGCACACGATCTACGTGCGTAGAAGCTTGCAGAGGCTCTGGCGTCCCGTCGAAGGAGCAGCAGCTCATGGCCAACGTCGTCCGCGCCGCCCTGGTCCAGGCCACCTGGACCGGCGACACCGAATCCATGATCGCCAAGCATGAGGAGTACGCCCGCGAGGCGGCCCGGCAGGGCGCCGAGGTCATCGGATTCCAAGAGGTCTTCAACGCCCCCTACTTCTGTCAGGTGCAGGAGTCCGAGCACTACCGCTGGGCCGAACCCGTCCCGGACGGGCCGACCGTGCGCCGCATGCAGAACCTTGCCCGCGAGACCGGCATGGTGATCGTCGTACCGGTCTTTGAGATCGAGCAGTCCGGCTTCTACTTCAACACCGCCGCCGTGATCGACGCCGACGGCACGTATCTCGGCAAGTACCGCAAGCACCACATCCCCCAGGTGAAGGGCTTCTGGGAGAAGTACTACTTCAAGCCCGGCAATGTCGGATGGCCCGTCTTCGACACCGCGGTCGGCAAGGTCGGCGTCTACATCTGCTACGACCGCCACTTCCCCGAGGGCTGGCGCCAGCTCGGTCTGAACGGCGCGCAGCTGGTCTACAACCCCTCGGCCACCTCCCGCGGCCTGTCCGCGTACCTCTGGCAGCTGGAGCAGCCTGCGGCCGCCGTCGCCAACGAGTACTTCATCGCCGCAATCAACCGCGTCGGCCAGGAGGAGTACGGCGACAACGACTTCTACGGCACGTCCTACTTCGTCGACCCGCGAGGCCAGTTCGTCGGTGACGTCGCCAGCGACAAGACGGAGGAACTCGTCGTCAGGGACCTCGACTTCGGCCTGATCGACGAAGTGCGGCAGCAGTGGGCCTTCTACCGCGACCGCCGCCCCGACGCATACGAAGGACTGGTGCAGCCGTGACCGACATCCACAGCCTCCACGACCGTCACCGGGCCGTCATGCCCGACTGGCTGGCGCTCTACTACGACCGCCCCCTGGAGATCACACACGGCGAGGGCCGCCATGTCTGGGACGCCGAGGGCAAGCGCTACCTCGACTTCTTCGGCGGCATCCTCACCACCATGACCGCCCACGCCCTGCCCGAGGTCACCAAGGCGGTCAGCGAGCAGGCCGGACGGATCATCCATTCCTCCACCCTCTATCTCAACCGCCCCATGGTGGAGCTGGCCGAGCGGATCGCGGGACTGTCCGGCATCCCCGACGGGCGCGTCTTCTTCACCACCTCCGGCACCGAGGCCAACGACACCGCGCTGCTCCTCGCCACCGCGTACCGCGGCTCCAACCAGGTCCTGGCGATGCGCAACAGCTACCACGGCCGCTCCTTCTCGGCCGTCGGCATCACCGGCAACCGCAGCTGGTCCCCGACCAGCCTCTCCCCGCTCCAGACGCTCTACGTCCACGGCGGTGTCCGC
This sequence comes from Streptomyces sannanensis, assembly GCF_039536205.1. Taxonomy (GTDB): domain Bacteria; phylum Actinomycetota; class Actinomycetes; order Streptomycetales; family Streptomycetaceae; genus Streptomyces; species Streptomyces sannanensis. Next base: position 5,727,953 of record NZ_BAAAYL010000001.1, read on the forward strand.
GGCCGTGGTCCCTACGCGCAGCTGTCCGACGCGCAGTTCACCGAGGCCTGTGTCGCCGACCTCGAGGACATGCTCGGCCAGACCCGCGGGGGAGTGGCCGCCCTGATCGCCGAACCGGTCCAGGGCGTCGGCGGGTTCACCTGCCCGCCCGACGGGCTGTACGGCGCGTTCCGTGAAGTCCTCGACCGGCACGGCATCCTGTGGATCAGCGACGAGGTGCAGACCGGCTGGGGCCGTACCGGTGAACACTTCTGGGGCTGGCAGGCCCACGCACAGAGCGGTCCGCCGGACATGCTGACCTTCGCCAAGGGCATCGGCAACGGAATGTCCATCGGCGGAGTCGTCGCCCGGGCCGAGATCATGAACTGCCTGGACGCCAATTCCATCTCGACGTTCGGCGGCTCCCCGGTCACCATGGCGGCCGGCCTCGCCAACCTCACCTACCTGCTGGAGCACGACCTCCAGGGCAACGCCCGGCGCGTCGGCGGACTGCTCATCGAACGGCTGCGGGCCATCGGTGCCCAGCTGCCCGTCGTCCGCGAAGTGCGCGGCCGCGGGCTGATGATCGGCATCGAGCTGGTGAAGCCCGGCACCGACCAGGCGTCCCCCGAGGCCGCCACCACCGTCCTGGAAGCGGCACGCGAGGGCGGGCTGCTGATCGGCAAGGGCGGCGCCCACAACACCAGCGTGCTGCGCATCGCCCCACCGCTCTCACTGAACGTCACCGAGGCGGAGGAGGGCGCGGCCATCCTCGAACAGGCCCTACGGGCCGTCTGACCCGCACACACGACGAACCCGGGCCCGGCCGCGAGCATCACGCGCGGCCGGGCCCGCAGGCCCACGGCCCGGTCCGGCGGACGCGATCACTTCCGGGCCGGGCTGATCATCCAGTGCATGACGGCGAAAGGCAGCGCCGGATTCCGGACCGCGTCGTCCGCGGTCTCCGCGTCCCTCAGCAACCGGACCAGCACATGCGCGGGCCGACCGCGAGCCGACGCCACAGCGCATTCAGCTCGGCGACCACGCCGGGCCGGTCCGCCCGTCAGGCCGACGCCGTGGTGCACCGCTCGTCGGGTGAGATCGGAACGTCTTCCATGATTAACAGCAGCGGTATTGCCACAGTGGGTGACACACTTTTACGTTCTTCACCACGCACGGCGTCTACGTGCGTAGAGCCCGTTCCGACACAGCGAGGAGGGGGACCATGAGCCGCACCCTGATCCATGGCGGCCTCGTCATCACGGCCGCCGACGAGGTCCACGCCGATGTACTGATCGAGGACGGCCGGATCGCCGCCCTCGCCGCGCACGGCTCGGCGGTCGCCGGGACCTGGACCGCGGACCGTACGATCGATGCTACGAACAAGTACGTCATCCCGGGCGGAGTCGACGCCCACACCCATATGGAGCTGCCGTTCGGCGGGACCTTCGCCTCGGACACCTTCGAGACCGGCACCCGGGCCGCGGCCTGGGGCGGCACCACGACCATCGTGGACTTCGCGGTCCAGTCGGTCGGGCACAGCCTGCGCGAGGGGCTCGATGCCTGGTACGCCAAGGCGGACGGCAAGTGTGCCATCGACTATGCCTTCCACATGATCCTCTCGGACGTCAACGAAAGCTCCCTGAAGGAGATGGACCTGCTGGTGGAGGAGGGCGTCACCTCCTTCAAGCTCTTCATGGCCTACCCCGGTGTCTTCTACAGCGACGACGGGCAGATCCTGCGCGCCATGCAGCGCTCGTCCGGCAACGGCGGGCTGATCATGATGCACGCCGAGAACGGCATCGCCATCGACGTGCTCGTCGAGCAGGCCCTGGCCCGCGGCGAGACCGACCCCCGCTACCACGGCGAGGTACGCAAGGTCCTGCTGGAGGCCGAGGCGACGCACCGCGCGATCCAGCTGGCCCGGGTGGCCGGTGCCCCCCTCTACGTCGTCCATGTCTCCGCCGAGGAAGCCGTCGCCGAGCTCGCCGCGGCCCGCGACAAGGGCCTCAACGTCTTCGGCGAGACCTGCCCGCAGTACCTCTTCCTGTCCACCGACCATCTCGCCGAGCCGGACTTCGAGGGCGCCAAGTACGTCTGCTCGACCCCGCTGCGGCCCAAGGAACACCAGGCGGCGCTGTGGCGCGGCCTGCGCACCAACGACCTCCAAGTCGTCTCCACCGACCACTGCCCCTTCTGCTTCAGCGGCCAGAAGGAGCTGGGCCGCGGCGACTTCTCCAAGATCCCCAACGGCCTCCCCGGCGTCGAGAACCGCATGGACCTGCTCCACCAGGCCGTCGTCGACGGACACATCACCCGCCGCCGCTGGATCGAGATCGCCTGCGCCACCCCGGCGAGGATGTTCGGGCTCTACCCGGCCAAGGGCACCATCGCCCCCGGCGCCGACGCCGACATCGTCATCTACGACCCGCACGCGGAACAGGTCCTGTCCGCCGAGACCCACCACATGAACGTCGACTACTCGGCGTACGAAGGGAAACGCGTCACCGGACGCGTCGAGACGGTCCTCTCACGGGGTGAACTCGTCATCGACCAGCGGCAGTTCACCGGACGTGCCGGTCACGGCCTCTACACCCCCCGGGCCACCTGTCAGTACCTCGACTAAGAAACCGAACCAGGAGGTTCCGTCATGGACTTCGGACTCGTCCTGCAGACCGACCCGCCGGCCTCCGAGGTCGTCGGACTGATGCGCCGCGCCGAGCGCAACGGCTTCGGCTACGGCTGGACCTTCGACTCGGCGGTGCTCTGGCAGGAACCCTTCGTCATCTACAGCCGGATCCTGGAACACACGACGAAGCTGCGCGTCGGCCCCATGGTCACCAACCCCGGCACCCGCACCTGGGAGGTCACCGCCTCCACCTTCGCCACGCTCAACGACATGTACGGCAACCGCACCGTCTGTGGCATCGGCCGCGGCGACTCCGCCATGCGGGTCGCGGGCCGCAAGCCCAACACCCTGACGAGAGTGGGGGAGGCGATCGACACCATCCGGGCCCTCGCCGAGGGCCGGGAAGCCGTCGTGGACGGCACTCCGGTCCGTATCCCCTGGGTCAAGAACGGCAGACTGCCCGTCTGGATGGCCGCCTACGGGCCGAAGGCGCTCGCCCTCGCCGGACAGAAGGCCGACGGCTTCATCCTCCAGCTCGCCGACCCCTATCTCACCGAGTGGATGGTGAAGGCGGTACGGGCCGCGGCGGCGGAAGCCGGCCGCGACCCCGACTCGGTCTACATCTGCGTGGCCGCACCCTCCTACGTCGGCGACGATCTCGCCCACGCCCGCGAACAATGCCGCTGGTTCGGCGGCATGGTCGGCAACCATGTCGCCGACCTGGTCGCGAAGTACGGCGAACACTCCGGCATGGTGCCGGAGGCGCTCACCGCGTACATCAAGGAACGGCACGGCTACGACTACAGTCACCACGGGCGCGCCGACAACCCGTCCACCGACTTCGTCCCGGACGAGATCGTCGACCGGTTCTGCCTGCTCGGCCCCGCCGAGGCACACATCGAGAAACTGCAGGCGCTGCGCGAGCTGGGCGTCGACCAGTTCGCGGTGTACGCGATGCACGACGCGCGAGAGGCGGTCATCGACGCGTACGGAGAGAAGGTCATCCCCGCGCTGCGCTGACCTGCACATCCTCCCCTCCAGCAGTCCCCTCCCCGCCGTCCCGGGGAGGGGTGCCGCACGGCCTCTCCCACCGTCCCCATCAGCGATTGGCCTGCCGTATGTCCGACACCGCCGCCACCTCGGCGTCCTCCACCCAGACCGTCCACGCGGACGGCCGGGTCGAACTTCTCCCCGACGCCTACCCCGCCGACAGCAGCTTCGCCAACGCCGACCTGCGGCCGGTACCGGTCGCCGAACGCCGCTGGACCACCTACAACTTCGCCGCCCTGTGGGTCGGCATGGCCCACAACATCCCTTCCTGGACTCTTGCTTCGGGCCTGGTCGCGCTCGGCATGGACTGGAAGCAGGCGGTCTTCACCATCGCCCTGGCCAACGTCATCGTGCTGTTCCCGATGCTGCTCACCGGCCACGCCGGCCCCAAGTACGGCATACCCTTTCCAGTCCTGGCGCGGGCCTCCTTCGGACTCCGGGGCGCCAACCTGCCCGCGATGGTGCGGGCCGCCGTCGCCTGCTGCTGGTTCGGCATCCAGACCTGGATCGGCGGACAGGGCATCTTCATCCTGCTCGGCAAGATCTTCGGTGGCTGGGCCGAGGCGTCCAGGGTCGCCGGCTACCCCTGGACCCTGTGGGTGTGCTTCGTCGCCTTCTGGGCCCTCGAACTGGCCATCATCTACCGCGGCATGGAGACTCTGCGACGCTTCGAGAACTGGGCCGCGCCCTTCGTGCTCATCGGCGCGGTGGTCCTGCTGATCTGGATGGCCGACAAGGCAGGCGGCTTCGGCCCGCTCCTCGACCAGCCCTCCAAGCTCGGCTGGGGAACCGACTTCTGGCCGGTCTTCTTCCCCTCCCTGATGGGCATGATCGGCTTCTGGGCGACACTGTCGCTGAACATCCCGGACTTCACCCGCTTCGGCCGCGGCCAGCGCGCCCAGGTCTGGGGCCAGACCCTCGGCCTCCCCACCACCATGACCGCCTTTGCCCTCCTGTCGGTCTTGGTCACCTCGGGTTCGCAGGCGGTGTACGGGGCCCCGATCTGGGACCCGGTCGCCCTGGCCGGCAAGACCGACAACGTCTTCGGCCTGCTGTTCGCCCTGGTGACGGTGCTGATCGCGACGATCTCCGTCAACATCGCGGCGAACGTGGTCTCCCCGGCGTACGACCTGTCCCATCTGGCCCCGCGTTTCATCAACTTCCGCAGGGGCGCGCTCATCACGGGTGTGGTCGGGGTCGTCATCTTCCCGTGGAAGCTGACCTCGACGCCCGAGCTGTACATCTTCACCTGGCTGGGCGTGGTCGGCGGCCTGCTCGGTACGGTCGCCGGGATCCTGATCGCGGACTACTGGACCGTGCGCCGGACGGTCCTGGACCTGGCCGACCTGTACCGCCCGGGCGGCCGCTACTGGTACACGTCCGGCTGGAACCTGCGTGCGGTGGCGGCGTTCGTGGTGGGCGGCGTGCTGGCGGTGGGCGGCTCGTACAGTCAGCCGGGCAAGGGCCCCTTCCCGGAGGACGGCCTGATCCCGTTCCTGAAGCCCCTGGCCGACTACGGCTGGGCGGTCGGCCTCGGCTCGTCGCTGCTGTTGTACGTGCTGCTGATGGGGACGACGGGGCGGGATTCGCGCGCTGTGGCCTGACGGCAAGGACGGACAGGACTGCCCCGCCGACCGGTCGGCGGGGCAGTCCCATGGAGGCAGGGCCTGAGGCAGTTGAATCCGCGTGATTCGGCCTGGGCTCGACGCATCTGCCCACTACCGTCCGCTGCCGTGTCGCACGGACCGGGATTCCCGCGAGGTCCGCGAAATCGCCCGGAATCGATTGGCCCGGCCGCCGAAGTGACGGTCGGGCCGATGAGTTGACGGGTAAACGTTGCCGGTCGCGGCACTCGCTCGACCCCGACATCGGTCAACACCCGCTTGCGGGATGTGCCGTTGCGCGAATTGCCGGTCCCGATGCCGGCCTTGTCGCTCTTCTCATAGCCCAGATGCTCACTCATCTCGGCCTCCAAGGCGCCCTCCAGGACCAGCTTGACCAGCCCCTTGAGCAGCCCGTTCTCCCCGACCAGATTCACGTCTTCGGAGCGGGCCCGGGCCACCAGTTGCTCGGCCGGTTCCCTGTCCAGATCGGTCAGTCTCGCCAACTCGGTCCCCGTGGCTCTCGCGGGGGCGCTCGTCCCTGATGCCCATCGGTGATCCTTCCCGGCAGAGGCGACGTCTCATGCCAGACGGGTCACACCGGGGCATAGATAATCTTCAGGACAATCCCGGCGGCGTTTGTACCAGTCGACTCACTCGGCGGTGGCGAGCTCGACGTGTGAGAGCGTCTTCCAGGGTCTCTGCGGTTTGATGACCTCGGTCTTGTACAGGCAATGCCGCGGAGATAACCCGTCCTGCCCCACGTCACGTGGATCAACTTCCCTTGGCAGGGGCCAGCCATTCGGGGGCCAGGTCGTTGACCTCTGCCTCTACCTGTCCGCCACGATCGTCATGCTCCGTATGGTCATCCGGCGCGCCATCCATCTCTACCGCTGGGGCGGCTCCCGACCACCAAAAGGCTCAAGTGACGCCTACTGCAGGGCAGTCCAACGAAAGCCACGGATCGATCAACGACGGATTTCGGTCAAGTTGGCGCCGCGTGCATGACGGGTCCTCGTCAAAGCTGGCACGCTTCTCTCCAGTCGCCGCAGAGCACCCCTGCAAACGCACGCGCACCACACGATGCGGCGATCACGTCGGACACCGTCCGACCCACTCGCACCTCCAGCTCTACCGGGCGGCAACACCCCCGCCTGCCCGGCTGACTCCGGCCGTACACACCCGGCTGCCGCAGAAGGAGTTCCGTGTGACTCGATCCCCCCGAAAGGCTTTCGCCGCGAGCGCGTTGATAGCCGGCGCCGCGATGATCGCGGCCGCGCTGCCGGCCGGTGTCGCCACCGCCGACACCGTGAGCCAGGCCCCGGCCAAGGCCCAGGCCCGCGCCGGCGCACTGTCGGTGCAGTTGTCGCCGTCGCAGCGTGGCGAGTTGCTGGCCGCGGCGAACGCCTCCCGGGCGGTGACCGCCAGGTCGCTGCACCTGGGGTCGCAGGAGGCGCTGATCGTCAAGTCCGTCCTGAAGGACGCGGACGGCAGCCTGCACACCCGCTACGAGCGGACTTTCGCCGGACTGCCGGTCCTGGGCGGCGACCTGGTCGTCCACACCGCCGCGAACGGCTCCGCCAAGGGCGTCACCAAGGCCACCGACGCGACCATCACCGTCGCCTCCACCACCGCCGCCAAGAGCGCCGGCTCCGCGAAGACCTTCGCGCTGGGCCGCGCCAAGGCCAAGGGCGTCGCGAAGGCGACGGCCGGCACCGCCCGTAAGGTCGTCTGGGCCGCGTCCGGCACCCCGACCCTGGCCTGGGAGACGGTGGTCGGCGGCACCCAGGCCGACGGCACCCCTTCCGAGCTGCACGTCATCACCGACGCCAAGACCGGCGCGAAGCTGTTCGAGTTCCAGGGCATCGAGACCGGCGTCGGCAACAGCAAGTACTCCGGCCAGGTCACCATCGGCACCACACCGGCCGACGGCAGCTACTCGATGACCGACGGCACCCGCGGCGGCCACAAGACCTACGACCTCAACGGCGGCAGATCCGGCGGCACGCTGTTCACCGACCCGGACGACACCTGGGGCGACGGCACCACCGGCGACCGGCAGACCGCCGCCGTGGACGCCGCCTACGGCGCCCAGCTCACCTGGGACTACTACAAGGACGTCCACGGCCGCAACGGCATCAAGAACGACGGCGTCGGCGCCTCCACACGCGTTCACTACCGCAACGCCTACGTCAACGCGTTCTGGGACGACCGCTGCTTCTGCATGACCTACGGCGACGGTGCCGGCAACACCAAGCCGCTCACCTCCATCGACATCGGCGCCCACGAGATGACCCACGGCATCACCTCCAGCACCGCGAACCTGATCTACCGCGGCGAGTCCGGCGGCCTCAACGAGGCCACCTCCGACATCATGGCCGCCGCCGTGGAGTTCTGGGCCGACAACGCTTCCGACCCCGGCGACTACCTGGTCGGCGAGAAGGTCGACATCTTCGGCAACGGCACCCCGCTGCGCTACATGGACAAGCCCTCCAAGGACGGAAGGTCCGCCGACGCCTGGTACACCGGTATCGGCTCCATCGACGTCCACTACTCCTCCGGCCCGGCCAACCACTGGTTCTACCTGGCCTCCGAGGGCAGCGGCGCCAAGACCGTGGGCGGCGTGGACTACGACTCCCCGACCTCCGACGGCCTGCCGGTCACCGCGATCGGCCGGGACGCCGCCGCCAAGATCTGGTACAAGGCCCTCACCACCTACATGACCTCGTCCACCGACTACGCCGGTGCCCGCACCGCCACCCTCCAGGCCGCCGCCGACCTGTACGGGCTGGGCAGCGACACCTACATCAACGCCGCCAACGCCTGGGCCGCCATCAACGTCGGCCCGCGCGTCGTCGACGGCATCATGCTGACCAACCCCGGCCCCCAGGCCAGCGCGGTCGACACCGCAGCCGGCCTCCAGATCCAGGCCACCGGCTTCAACCCCGGTGCCCTCACCTACTTCGCCACCGGCCTCCCCGCGGGCCTGACCATCAACCACGTCACCGGCCTCATCACCGGTACCCCCACCACGGTGGGCACCAGCAACGTCACCGTCACCGTCAGAGGCTCCATGCACGGCATCACCAAGACGACCTTCACCTGGCGCGTCGCCAGGGGCATCTTCGAGAACACCACCGACGTGTCGATCCCGGACGCGACGGACGTCCCGGGCCCCCCGGTCTTCTCGGACGTCGACGTCACCGGGCTCTCGGGCCAGGCGCCGAGCGAGCTCAGGGTGGACGTGGACATCAAGCACCCCTACCGCGGTGACCTGGTCATCGACCTGGTCGCCCCCGACGGCACGCTGTACTCGCTGAGGAAGTGGGACTGGCGCGAATCGGCCGTCAACCTGCGCGCCACTTACACGGTGGACGCCACCAGCCAGGTCGCCAACGGCACCTGGAGGCTCCAGGTCCGGGACATGGGATGGCCCGACGGGGGCTACATCGACAGCTGGAGGCTCGTTTTCTAAGCTTGACTATTAACCCCACCAAGATCATTTCTTGGTGGGGTTCGTCGTGTGCGCCCAGCATGGGCGATTGCTTGGGGGTGAAAGTCCCCTGGGGGAAGAGGTGGTGCTAACCCCGAGCCGGAGGCAAGGGCGTCACCGTGAGGTGGGGTCTGGAGGAAGCCCGAGGCGAGACCTGGGTACCGAGGAACACGAACCGTGTATGAGGCGTGCTGGTCGGGTGAGCCTGCATGGCAAGGCGAAGCCCGTCACTGCCAAGAAGGCCAGTGCGTAAACGCGGCGGAGATCCAGGGACAGTGATCGTTCTTACCTGGGGAGATCTGTTCGGGTGTCGGTTGTGCTGAGGTGTCGCCGCGCCGACGGAGTGGGCCGGGAGGCCGACTCTGACCGGGCAGAAGTCAGCAGAGGCCGTAGTACCAGCCGGGATGGCCGTCGCCTGGTGATGGGCTGGGAAGGGCCGAACATCGAGTGGAACGGGTGATGTGGTGGTTGCTCGTGCTGGTCACATGGACCGCGGCAAGTCCGCTTCGGCGGTGCCGACCGGGGAGGGACCGGGGCATTCCGGAAGTGTCCCGGCGGAGCGTAGTGGCCGGTCGGCGCACTCCATGGAGGACGTTCACCGGGAGCGGGAGTCCTCGCTGTGGGAGCGGATGCTCTCCAGGGAGAACCTGCTCGCGGCGCTCAACCGCGTCGAAGTGAACCGGGGTGCACCCGGAGTGGATGGCATGACTACGGCTGAGTTGCGGCCGTGGATCGCAGTGCACTGGCCTGAAGTGAGGGCCGAACTCGACGCGGGCATCTACCGGCCGGCGCCGGTCCGTCAGGTGATCATCCCGAAGCCTGGTGGCGGCGAGCGGATGCTGGGGGTGCCGCGGGTGCTGGACCGCTTGATCCAGCAGGCCATCGCGCAAGTACTCGTGCCCATCTTCGACCCGCAGTTCTCGGGGTCGTCCTTCGGATTCCGTCCCGGCCGGTCCGCCCATCAGGCGGTCCGGGTCGCGCGGCGGGCGATCGAGGACGGCTACCGGTGGGTCGTGGACCTTGATCTGGACCGGTTCTTCGACCGGGTCCAGCATGACGTCCTGATGGCGCGGGTCGCGCGCAAGGTCGCTGACCGCAGGGTCTTGAGACTGGTCCGCAGGTATTTGGAAGCCGGGATCATGGTGGACGGCATCAAGATGCCGAGCGAAGAGGGGACCCCGCAGGGGTCCCCGCTGTCGCCGGTGCTGTCGAACATCATGCTCGACGACCTGGACCGGGAACTGTTCAGGCGCGGTCACCGGTTCGTGCGCTACGCCGACGACGTGCGCGTCTTCGTGCGGAGCGAACGAGCCGCCAGAAGGGTGCTCGCCTCGGTCACGGCCGTGGTCGAGCAGCGGCTGAAACTGATGGTCAACCGGGAGAAGTCGAAGGTGGGCCACGCCCGCTCGGCGGTGCTGCTGGGGTTCGGCTTCTACTTCACCCGGGCCGGGGTCAGGATCCGGGTCGATCCGAAGGCGGTCAAGCGCCTGAAGGACCGGCTGCGGGAGTTGACCTCGCGCCGGTGGAGCATCGCGATGGATGAACGCATCGCGAAGATCAACCGCTTCACCACCGGATGGATGGGCTACTTCCAGCTAGCGGACACCCCGAAGGTGTTCAGGGAGCTGGACGAGTGGTTCCGCCGCAGGATGCGGCAGATCCGCTGGAAGGAATGGAAGCTCCCCAAGGCCCGGTTCAGGAACCTCCGCGAGCTCGGCATCGCCGAGTGGAAGGCCCGCGAATGGGCGGGCAGCGGCAAGGGTTACTGGCGGATCGCGGGATCGGCTGTCCTTCAGCGGGCGATGCCCAACTCTCACTGGGACGACCTCGGCCTGCGCATGCTCAAGCCGACCTGGCAACGGTTGAGATCAGCTTGATGAACCGCCGGATGCGTGGCCCGCATGTCCGGTGGTGTGAGAGGAGGGACGGGCGACCCGTCCCTCCTACTCGATTCGCCCGACAGCTGGGTGGGCCTTTGCGTAATCGTGTCTTCTCGCTGAAGTCGACAACGGGTCTACCCAAAGGCCGTGATGGACAGTCTGCAAACGACGCCGGAGGCTCTGGCCGGGTTGTACGCGTCATTGTCCAGCATTCGCTGCGCGGTGTAGAAGCCCGAGAGCCGAGATCCAGCACGTTCGTTCTGGCCGCCGTACACGGAAGCTGGGGCGCACTTCGGTGAACCGTTCCGGGTTCGGTAGGGACTCGATCATTTGAGAGGAACGAGTCATGGCACGTCCTTCCCAGTACCCGCTTGAGCTGCCCCGTCGTGCGGTGCGGATGGTCGCCGAGGTGCGGCCGGAGTACGACACAGAGTGGGCCGCGATGAAAGCGGTCGCCGCGAGGCTCGGGATCGGCACGACCGAGACGCTGCGCAAGTGGGTGCGGCAGGACGAGATCGACGCCGGGACCCGGCCGGGGACGACCACGGAGGAGTCGGCCGAGCTGAAGCGGGCCAACGAGATCCTCAAGGCTGCGGCGAGTTTCTTCGCGGCCGAGCTCGACCGGCCACACACACGCTCGTAGCGTTCATCGACGAGCACCGGGACCGCTTCGGCGGAGTCGAGCCGATCTGCCGTGTCCTCACCGAACACGACTGCAAGATCGCCCCCTCCACTTACTACGCCCACAAGAAACGCCTCGCAGCGCCTTCGGCCCGCACCGTCCGCGACACCGAGCTGAAGATCCTGATCCAGGAGGCATACGACACCAACTACCGTGTCTACGGCGCGAGGAAGATCTGGCGGCACCTGAACCGCCAGGGCCATGCCGTGGCCCGCTGCACCATCGAACGCCTCATGCGTGAGCTCGGCATCACTGGCGCCGTCCGCGGCAAGAAGGTGATCACCACGATCCCTGACCCCACCGCGCCACGGGCACCGGACCTGGTCGACCGGGACTTCGTCGCCGCGGCCCCCAATCGGTGCTGGGTTGCCGACTCCACCCACGTCGCCACGTTCTCGGGCGTCGTCTACGTCGCCTTCGTCGTGGACACCTTCTCCCGCCGGATCGTTGGCTGGTCCGCCTCGACCACGAAGCAGACCCGGCTCGTCCTGGACGCCCTGGACATGGGGCTGTGGCAACGCGACCGCGACCAACGCCCGCCACTGCCAGGTGAGTTGGCTCATCACTCGGACGCGGGCTCGCAGTACACGTCCTTCACGCTGGCTGAGCACCTGGAGAAGGCCGGCATCGCCGCCTCGATCGGATCGGTCGGCGATGCGTACGACAACGCGCTGATGGAGTCCACAATCGGCCTCTTCAAAACCGAAGTGATCAAGCCGCAGCGGCCCTGGCGATCCCTCGCCCAGGTCGAGCTGGCCACCGCCGAATGGACCGACTGGTACAACCACACCCGGCTCCACGGTGAGATAGGGCACATCCCACCCGCCGAATACGAAGCCAACCACTACCGGGGCACCACGAAAGCCCAGGTCACAACCAACATCTGAGATCTCTACCGAACCCGGAACGGTTCACAAGTGACGCCTATTGCAGGGCAGTCCAACGAAAGCCACGGATCGATCAATGACGGATTTCGGTCAAGTTGGCGCCGCGTGCATGACGGGTCCTCGTCAAAGCTGGCACGCTTCTGTCCAGTCGCCGCAGAGCACCCCTGCAAACGCACGCGCACCACACGATGCGGCGATCACGTCGGACACCGTCCGACCCACTCGCACCTCCAGCTCTACCGGGCGGCAACACCCCCGCCTGCCCGGCTGACTCCGGCCGTACACACCCGGCTGCCGCAGAAGGAGTTCCGTGTGACTCGATCCCCCCGAAAGGCTTTCGCCGCGAGCGCGTTGATAGCCGGCGCCGCGATGATCGCGGCCGCGCTGCCGGCCGGTGTCGCCACCGCCGACACCGTGAGCCAGGCCCCGGCCAAGGCCCAGGCCCGCGCCGGCGCACTGTCGGTGCAGTTGTCGCCGTCAGAGCGTGGCGAGTTGCTGGCCGCGGCGAACGCGTCCCGGGCGGTGACCGCCAGGTCGCTGCACCTGGGGTCGCAGGAGGCGCTGATCGTCAAGTCCGTCCTGAAGGACGCGGACGGCAGCCTGCACACCCGCTACGAGCGGACTTTCGCCGGACTGCCGGTCCTGGGCGGCGACCTGGTCGTCCACACCGCCGCGAACGGCTCCGCCAAGGGCGTCACCAAGGCCACCGACGCGACCATCACCGTCGCCTCCACCACCGCCGCCAAGAGCGCCGGCTCCGCGAAGACCTTCGCGCTGGGCCGCGCCAAGGCCAAGGGCGTCGCGAAGGCGACGGCCGGCACCGCCCGTAAGGTCGTCTGGGCCGCGTCCGGCACCCCGACCCTGGCCTGGGAGACGGTGGTCGGCGGCACCCAGGCCGACGGCACCCCTTCCGAGCTGCACGTCATCACCGACGCCAAGACCGGCGCGAAGCTGTTCGAGTTCCAGGGCATCGAGACCGGCGTCGGCAACAGCAAGTACTCCGGCCAGGTCACCATCGGCACCACACCGGCCGACGGCAGCTACTCGATGACCGACGGCACCCGCGGCGGCCACAAGACCTACGACCTCAACGGCGGTAACGGCACCGGTACCGGCACGCTGTTCACCGACCCGGACGACACCTGGGGCGACGGCACCACCGGCGACCGGCAGACCGCCGCAGTGGACGCCGCCTACGGCGCCCAGCTCACCTGGGACTACTACAAGGACGTCCACGGCCGCAACGGCATCAAGGACGACGGCGTCGGCGCCTACACACGCGTCCATTACGGGACCAACTACGTCAACGCGTTCTGGGACGACCGCTGCTTCTGCATGACCTACGGCGACGGCGCGGCCAACGCCAAGCCGCTCACCGCCATCGACATCGCCGCTCACGAGATGACCCACGGCGTCACCTCCAACACCGCGGGCCTGATCTACCGCGGTGAGTCCGGCGGCCTCAACGAGGCCACCTCCGACATCATGGCCGCCGCCGTGGAGTTCTGGGCCGACAACGCTTCCGACCCCGGCGACTACCTCAACGGCGACAAGATCGACATCCGCGGCAACGGCACCCCGCTGCGCTACATGGACAAGCCCTCCAAGGACGGAAGGTCCGCCGACGCCTGGTACACCGGTATCGACTCCATCGACGTCCACTACTCCTCCGGCCCGGCCAACCACTGGTTCTACCTTGCCTCCGAGGGCAGCGGCGCCAAGACCGTGGGCGGCGTGGACTACGACTCCCCGACCTCCGACGGCCTGCCGGTCACCGCGATCGGCCGGGACGCCGCCGCCAAGATCTGGTACAAGGCCCTCACCACCTATATGACCTCGTCCACCGACTACGCCGGTGCCCGCACCGCCACCCTCCAGGCCGCCGCCGACCTGTACGGGCTGGGCAGCGACACCTACATCAACGCCGCCAACGCCTGGGCCGCCGTCAATGTCGGCCCGCGCGTCGTCGACGGCATCCTGCTGACCAACCCCGGCCCCCAGACCAGCGCGGTCGACACCGCCGCCGGCTTCCAGATCCAGGCCACCGGCTTCAACCCCGGTCGCCTCAGGTACTTCGCCACAGGCCTCCCCGCGGGCATGACCATCAACCGCCACACCGGCCTCATCACCGGCACCCCCACCACGCTGGGCACCAGCGAGGTCACCGTCACCGTCAGAGGCTCCAGGCACAGCCTCACCTCGACGACGTTCACCTGGTACGTCGCCAGGGGCATCGTCGAGAACACCACCGACGTGTCGATCCCGGACGGGGGCGCGGGTGTCCCGGGCCCCCAGGTCTTCTCGGACGTCGACGTCACCGGGCTCTCGGGCCAGGCGCCGAGCGACCTCAGGGTGGACGTGGACATCAAGCACACCTACCGCGGTGACCTGGTCATCGACCTGGTCGCCCCCGACGGCACGGTGTACCCGCTGAGGAAGTGGAACTGGCGCGACTCGGGCGCCAACCTGCGCGCCACTTACACGGTGGACGCCTCCAGCCAGGTCGCCAACGGCACCTGGAGGCTCCGGGTCCAGGACCAGGAGCGCCGCGACACGGGCTACATCGACAGCTGGAGGCTCGTCTTCTAAGCTTGACGTGTACCTACACCTGCACCACGTGCGAAGCGGTGTCCCCAGGGACAAGAACTCCGCCCGCGTGATGCTCGTCCGGGCTGGTCTGGACCCCGCTGGTGCCGACGGCGGAAGACCTCCGGGAGCGCCGCTCCCGGAGGCAGCGTGAGCCAGGAATCCCCTCCCCTTCAGGGAGGGGAGCAGTCAAGAACCCCCGCTGAGCGCCATCCAGAGGACGCCCGCGGCTGAGGTCGCCGCGCAGAGAGCGAGGGCGGTGTCGGCGTAGGGGGAGCATGTCCAGTGGGTTTGGGTGTGGAGGTCGGCAGTTGGTGGGTGGGGAGTGTTCAGCCAGGTGGTTATGGTGTGGGCCGCTTCCTCGCTGGTGCCCTTGATGCGGTCGACGAGTGAGCCGCCGAACGCGAACGACGGGATGCGCTTGTCGTCGTGGTGGAGGTGCAGCTCCAGGGTGCCGTGGTCGTCCACCTCGGCTCGGGCGAGGGCGGACCGTGGGATGGTGTGGGTGCGCAGGGGATTGATGACGACCAGTGTGGCCTCGTGCAGGACGACCTTGCAGGTGACGATTCGGCCCAGGATTGCTGCCAGGGCCAAGTAGACGGGGATTCCCTGCCAGCCCATGCGGAAGCCGTTCACCGAGGTGACCTTCCAGACGGCCGACAGCATTCCGATGCCGAGGGCCGTGACGGCTATTCCGCAGAGGACGGGCCAGGAACGGCGGCGAAGTACGGTTCGACCTTGTGGTGATGGCTTCGTCATCGCTCCCTTCCATTCCTGGCCCTTCGGCGGCGCCTCAGGTTCTCATGGTCGCGTTCGGCGGTGGGCGCTCAGCAGGCATTGTCGGCGGCCAGCAGCCGATGTCATACCTCATGGCTATGGTCCGTGCTATGACCGGTAATCAGATACGGGCCGAACAGGCCCTCGTCGCCTGGGCGCGGATCGAGATGTGGTTAAAGGAACATGCGCCCCGCACCTTCCAGCGGTTGCCCGCGCCCGCGACGGAGGGCGAGCTCCGCTCGCTGGAACAGGGTCTCGATTTGACGGTCCCGGCCGATGTGCGCGCCTTCTACCTGGTGCGCAATGGCACTGGGCCAGTCTTGGATTTCGACTGGCCCACATCCCGCGATGCCCCCGAGCCGACCGGGTACTTCCTGCCCGATGGTGAGGGGGTCGGCCCCTTGGAGAACCTGGGAGCGTGGTTCGAGGGCCCGGTCGCGGCCGCGCGCCTGGACGACGAGCCCGGGCAGCGGTACCTGCCGATCACTACCATCGACCCGGACGGCTTCTACGGCAGCTTTGTCGACTGCACCCCCGGCCAGGGGTATGGGCTGCTCGGCGACTACGCCGAGGCCGAAATTCCGAACCCGGGGGAGGCGACGTTTGCCGCCTACCTGACCGCGGTCGCCAACGCGCTGTGCGAGGGGCGGGGCTTCGGGGACGACGCCGCGCCGCGCGTGATCGACGGGCGCCTCGACTGGCGGTAGGCGGGTTACCGCCCCGCCGACGGCGGCGGGGCGCGGGCCGCCCGTCGTCCACAGTCAGGGCGTCTAGCCTAGTCGAGGTAGCCCCTGAGCCGGTCGGCGAAGGAGTGGTCCCGCAGCTTGTTGAGGGTACTCGATCTGGCGGATGCGTTCGCGCGTTCACGCCGAAGATCCGTCCGATCTCCTCCAGGGTGCGGGGCCGGCCGTAGGTCAGGCCGTAGCGGAGCTGGACCCCCTTGCGTCGGCCCCTCACCGGGACAGAGACAGGGCGTGATCACACCCCGCAATAACCAATTTGTTATCATTGTGGCGCACGCCACTGCAGAGGAGGACTCCATGGCCACGATCACCATCGAGATCGACGACGACCGCCTCACCGAGGTGAAGCAGCTCCTGCACACCGAGGACGACAGCGAGACCCTCTCCCGGGCCGTCGAAATCGCGGTCGGCGCGATCTACCAGCGCCGGGCCGCCCGGCGTCGGCTCAGCGAGCTTGCCCACGAAGGCGGGGCCTTCGGCGAGGCGCCGACAGCGTGAGCGAGTCCTTCCTCATCGACACGAGCGCCTGCAACCGCCTCTTCCGCCTACCGCGCGTGGAGCGAGAGTGGACCCAGGTCCTCGACGCCGGACGCGTCAGCGTATGCGAGGTGACCGAACTCGAACTGGTGCGGGCGGCCGGAGGCCGGGAAAACGCGCCCTCCTCGAGCGCTACCTCCACGACGCCTTCAGCTGGACCCCAGCACCGGAACGCACTCTCCTGCGCGCCCGCCAGATCCAGGACCTCCTGGTCGCCTCAGGACAACACCACGGCCCAGGAGCGGTGGACCTGATGGTCGCGGCAACCGCGGAACTCTCCGACCTGACCATCCTGCACTACGACGCCGACTTCGAAACGATCGCCAAGGCCACCGGACAGCCGCACCGATGGATCGCCCCGCGCGGTTCGGTGGACTGAGGCCCCACGGAGGCAGTCATGCACGCCGAAACCCAACTGCGCACCAACCCCGAAGACGTCGCCCCCTTCCTCCGGCAGCTCCGCGAAGCCCGCGGCCTCAGCCAACGCGCCCTGGCCGCCCGGCTCGGAGTCAGTCAGGCCCGCGTGGCCCGCCTCGAAAGCGGCACCAACAGTCCCCAGCTGGACACCCTCGCCGCCTACGTCGCCGCCCTCGGCGGCACCCTCTCTCTGCATGCAAACTTCGACACCTGACGCGCGACAGATGGCGTAACTGTTGGGGTAGTGCCTGGTTGTCCTGGGCGACACTGTCGCTGAACATCCCGGACTTCACCCGCTTCGGCCGCGGCCGGCACGCCCAGGTGTGGGGCCAGACCCTCGGCCTCCCCACCACCATGACCGCCTTTGCCCTCCTGTCGGTCTTGGTCACCTCGGGTTCGCAGGCGGTGTACGGGGCCCCGATCTGGGACCCGGTCGCACTGGCCGGCAAGACCGACAACGTCTTCGGCCTGCTGTTCGCCCTGGTGACGGTGCTGATCGCGACGATCTCCGTCAACATCGCGGCGAACGTGGTCTCCCCGGCGTGCGACCTGGCGCACCTGGCCCCACGGTTCATCAACTTCCGCACGGGCGCGCTGATCACGGGTGTGGTCGGCGTCGTCATCCCCTGGAAGCTCACCTCGACGCCGGAGCTGTACATCTTCACCTGGCTGGGCGTGGTCGGCGGCCTGCTCGGCACGGTCGCGGGGATCCTGATCGCCGACTACTGGATCGTACGGAGGACGGCCCTGGACCTGGTCGACCTGTACCGCCCGGGTGGCCGCTACTGGTACACGTCCGGCTGGAACCTGCGCGCGGTGGCGGCGTTCGTGGTAGGTGGAGTGCTGGCGGTGGGCGGCTCGTACAGCCAGCCGGGCAAGGGCCCGTTCCCGACGGACGGCCTGATCCCGTTCCTGAAGCCCCTGGCCGACTACGGATGGGCGGTCGGCCTCGGCTCGTCGCTGCTGTTGTACGTGCTGCTGATGGGGAGCATGGTGCGGGATTCGCGCGCCGTCGGCTGACCGGTACCGCGGTCCTGCCGGTGCGGCGGGCAGGGTCAGACGTGCCGGGCACGCCGCAGGCCTTCCGCGAGGACGGCTGCTCGGGTGTGCGTGGCCGGGGTGCGAGGCGCGCAGTTCGGACAGCAGCGAACCGGTCGCCGAGCGGCAGCATGGCGACACCATCGTCGCTCCACGCCTGCCACGCCTGGCTGGGCCGGGGGTGGGCGGATGCGAGCCACCGTGGTTGCGGGGACCGGTGGCATCGGCGTGCTCCGAGGATCTTTCCCGAGGGGGCTGTCGTGGACACATCACGATGCGGCATTCTGGGCCCGTCCGCGTATGCGGACATCAATCCTCCACACGCTTCGTAGTTCGGAGAGAGCATTGCGATCGATACGCATTGCCCTGCTGGGCCTCATGGCCCTCGTGGGCGGCCTGCTCATGGCGACGCCCGCGCAGGCGGCGCCCCTCTTCAAAGCCCCCTTCGCCTGTGGCCAGACATGGACGTACAGTCACCACTCGACCGAGGTCCGGGAGGCGCTGGACTTCGTCCGCAGTGACGGCGGCACCACCAACGGCTCGCCCGTGCTCGCCTCAGCCGCCGGAACCGCCACCCAGCACTATCAGGCGAGCGGCGCCGGCAACTACATCAAGATCGACCATGGCGGCGGCTGGCAGACGTACTACTTCCACCTGAGCGCCTTCTCCGTCGCCAGCGGCGCGTATGTCAGCCAGGGGCAGCAGATCGGCACCACCGGCAGCACCGGCAACAGCTCCGGCGCGCACATCCACTACGAGCAGCTCTACAACGGCGTCGGCCAGAAGATCAAGATCAACGGAACCTCGCTCGCCTACCCCAGTTCGTACGGCAGCTACCACCTGACCAGCGACAACGGCTGCGGCACCAGCAAGTACTGGGTCGACACCTTCGCCAACGCCACGGGCTACGCGCAGCCGAACACCAACGACCCGCAGGGTGTGCTGAACGCGGGAACCAACTACGTGTACTGCAAGGTGTGGGGCCAGGAGATCCGCGGCGCGAACGGCACCTACAACCACTGGTGGCTGAAGACAGACCTCGACACCACCTACGCGGGCAAGAACGGGCGTGGAGCGTACGTCTCCGCGTACTACTTGTCGCGCTGGGGCAACGACGAAGCGCGTGACAACAACGGCAGCGTGATCCCGAACTGCTGACGCGGCATCACCGAATGTGCCGGGCCCGGCCGCTCCACTCGTGAGCGACCGGGTCCGGTGCGCGGGGCGTCAGCCCTCGCCGCCGTCCTCCTCGTCGTCCTCGTACGGCGGGATGCGCTTCCAACCGGCCCGTGAATGGGTACAAGTTGATGGCAGCGCGAACCGCGGCGAGCCGCCGGTGACCTGGGCCTGCGAACAGGTCGACGTGCGTGTCCGGGTGCCCCGTCAGGTCGGCGAGGTTCCTCACCCTCAGTGCCTCGGCGATGCGCAGTATCATTTCGAGGCCTGGCGCTTGCAGTTGGCCGTTCTCGACGCGCTTCACCCACGATGGGGACATCCCGACGAATCCGGCGAGGAACTGGCGGGTCATGCCGCGGCGTTCGCGGAGGAATACATGCGCTGGCCGAACGCGATCGGTTCGGCGTACGGGTCCGGGGTAGCATCGGGAGACAGAACGGCCCTGCCTCTCTCCTCGCAGCTCGACACTGTCAGGTTATGTCTTGAGGCCCTCTGTGGGTGGGGCTCATGATGACTCCTCGATCGGTCGATTTTGGGATGGCTCCGCTGTGGCAGGCGATCCGGGTGGTACGCCCCGCGTTTGTGTACGCGGCCGCTACCTTGGCACTCCCATTCAGCACACCATGGGGAACACCACGAAAGCCTTCCGGGCCATCCTTGCCCTCCTTCCTGGAGCACTCGCGATCGGCGGTTTCGTCCCCTTCACCAAGCGGCTCGACCCGGTCGATCTCACCATTGCCGCACTCCTCCCCTTGGGTGCGCGGGCCAGCTGGGGCAGCGCGATACTCGCGACGGCGAAGACAACACGGACACGGTTTGTCGGCAGCCACGTTCACCAGGTACACCAGCGTGGAGGAAGCGGCCCAAGATGACTGATCCCCAATCCGGGACCGCCGGGCACACCAGCCAGGGGCCCGAACCGGCCCGCCGCTCGCGCTTCGGCGTCATCTTCTCGGCTGTGGCCCTGGCCGTCAGCGTTGTCGGATACTCGGCCACCGAGATCCTCAACAACAGCACCGCCCCGGCGCGGCCGCCCAGCCCGTACGCGCCGCAGGAGCCCCTGGACTGCGACCCTCCCAAGAACGATCCTGTCTCGTGCGGCGCGTACGACATGACATGCGAAGAGAAGGCCGACTATTACCGGCGCTTGAACGCTGCCAAGACGGGCACCTCGTACGCCCTGCAGTGTGACACCTTCGAAGCAACACGGGAGAACCAATGACCGGCACCACCTGGTCCGCAACAGTGTGAGCCCGCATCGAGGCGTGATTGCGGGAGGCATGGCGCAGCCATGGCTTGTGCTGTATGTACTGCTGATGGGCAGGACGGTGCGGGACCGGTGCGCGGTCGGCTGGAAGCGCGAGTCGGCAGATCCGCTCCGCCGGCCGGCCTGCGGAGCGGATCTGCCCTGAACGACAGGAGTCACGCGGTCATGTCCTCGCGGGCCGGCCGGTGCCTCGGCAGACCGAATCCGGCCATCCTCTTCTCCTCGTAGGAGAGGAAACCGAGTTCCCGGTAGAAGGCGTGACTCCTCTTCCCCTCCGGCGTCGACTCATGGTCCATGGACAGCAGGAAGAAGCGGCAGTGCGCGTACCGCTCCACACCGATCTCCTTGTCGTGCGTGCGTATCAGCCGAGCTCCAGCACATCGGCCACCACACAGCTGACGTTGTCCGGACCGCCGGAGCGGTTGGCCAGGGTGATGAGTTCGCGGACCGCCTGCTCGGGGTCGGTGATCGTGGAGAGCACCCGGCAGACCTCCTCCGTCGGCACGACCGTGGACAGGCCGTCGGAGCAGAGCAGATAGCGGTCGCCGGGGCGGACGTCGTGCAGGCGCATCTCGGGAGTGACGTCGGTGCCGGCCGCCAGGGCGCGTATCAGCAGTGATCGCTGGGGATGCGAGACGGCTTCCTCCGGGGTGAGACGTCCCTCGTCGACCATCGACTGCACCAGCGTGTGGTCGTGCGTGATCTGGAAGAGCTCACCGTCGCGCAGGAGATGGGCGCGTGAGTCGCCGATGTGGACGAGGGCCAGCCGGTCTCCGGTCCACAGCATCGCGGTGAGCGTCGTACCCGATTCCGCGTGGTCGCGCACGGCATGCCGGGCCTGGTCGACGGCGTCCTCGAGGACGTTGAGGAGACTGCCCGCCGGGATGCTCTCCGTGTCGAGGCGCTTGAGGACGGCGATGGCAGCCGCGCTGGCGGGAGCTCCGCCGGTTCCGAAGCCGTCGGCCACGGCGAGCAGCCGGGGTCCGGCGTAGGCGGCGTCCTGGTTGCTCTCGCGGACCAGGCCGGTGTCGGACAGTGCGGCGTAGCGGATGGTCAGGGGCGTACTGTGTACAGACATCTCATGGTCCTTCCAGGACAGTTGGTCCACGAGGAAGGCGGTCAGGTCCCGTCGTGCGGCGGTGTCGGCCTCGACCTCGCTCCAGAACGCGCGGATCTCCTGGGACGCCGCCGCGGCCTCCAGCTCGCACACCTTCCGGATACGGGCCAGAGGCATGCCGATCCGACGGAGCCAGGCCACCAGCCGCGCCCGGTCCAGTTGTTCCGGGGCGTAGAAGCGATAGCCGGTCACCGGGTCGACGCGGACGGGAGTCAGCAGTCCGAGCTCGTCGTAGAGACGCAGCGCCTTCGGTGAAAGTCGTGACGCCTTCGCGAAAGCACCGATGGTCAGCAATCCCATGCCCGTTCCTCCTCGTGCCGAGCACTTTCGCCCGGCACCACGATGCTGCGACCTCCCCCAGGGTGAAGGTCAATCCGCCTGCTCGTCGGCCCAGGTGACCTTGTAGTACTTCAGCCGGGCGTCCAAGGCGACCAGCCGCATGCCGACCGCGGTCGCGGTCATGACGCGCTGGCAGGCGACGTTGTCATGGTCCGGTCCGGTGCGTGCGATCGCAAGGCGGCCGAAAACCTTCGTAGCAGCGCTCCTTGGGTTTTCGGCCAACGCAGCAAGCGTGCGCGCCTGACGCCGCGACGGGGCAAACGTTGCCGGGAGGGGCACCTAGGGCAGGGCTGCTGCCCACCGCGCGGGAGGGACCGGCGGCGGCTGCCTCCTGCCGCACCACTTCGCTGTTTCATAACGATGCGGAAATCAGGGTGACTTGGCGATCAGGAGTGGCATTCTCGTCCCACCGGGAAGGGAGATACGGGGAGGGCGGAGCGTGACTGAGGCGGGAGGCGGAATCGGGGTGCGCGGGCGGAGCGGGATCGTGTCGCTCGTCGACGCGTGCCTGAAGGAGGCGCCGGACGCGGAGCGGCCGGTGACCATGCTGCTCGGACCGCGTGGCAGCGGGGCCAGTGAGGCGCACAGCGCGCTGATGGAGCACTTCGGGCCCGAATACCCCTTCGCATACGTCAATTTCGGCGGCACCCAGACCCTCCTGCCCCGTTACGCCCTCGGACTGCTGGCCCGGCAGCTGGAGCGCAAACTGCCGCGTTACGGCCGCTCCCAGTTCCCCCTGCTCAGCCTGGGGCTGCTCGCCTCCGACCAGGAGCTGAGAATGCGCAGCCTGGCGGAGGGGCGGCGGGCGGTGCAGCGGCAGCTGGACCGGTTCCAGGAGGAGAACGAGGCACGGCACGGGGACTATCTCGCCGCGTTCTTCGAGGTGGGCATGGGCGCGGTCGGCATGCCGGAGGGCGCCTCGTCCGTGGCGCTCGCGGTGTTCCAGGACGCGCTCAGGCGCGGCAGACGCAGGCTGCCGGGGCGGGTGTTCGGCGGGAAGCTGACCGCGAGCGCGCACTGGTACGGGCGGCATCCGCTGACCCGCAGCCAGGACACGATGGAAGCGCTGGTGGAGCTGAACCTGTGGCGGCACGAGGGGGACGAGGAGGAGCAGGAGCGGCTGGACCGGGTGCTGTTCTCGGCGTTCCTGGAGGACCTGCGGCGCAATGCGGTCCGTTCCTTCATGCCCCGCTCGTATCTGCTGCTGCTCGACAACTCGCATACGGAGTACGGGCGCCGCTTCCTCGATCTTCTCATCCGCGCCCGGCACGACGACACGGTCGTCGCGGGCCTGGACTGTGACCCGCTCACCGTCGTCGCCAGCTCCAACCGGTGGCTGCCCCGCTGGGGACCGGCCACCGGGGACGCCTGGCCGTGGCGGCTGCGCGGGCCCGACCGGGCGTCGCTGGCGGACTGGAACGCACACCGGCCGACCCGGGACAGCGAGGACAGCTGGTGGTACCCGCTGCGGCTGCGCGACCTCAACCTCGACGAGGTGCGGATCCGGATCGAGCTCCAGTTGGGCAGCCGGCCGGACCTCGCCCCCTTCACCCGGCTCACTCCGTTCGTGCACCGGCTGACCGGTGGGCTGCCGCGGGCCGTGCACCAAGTCCTGGACGTACTACGGCAGTCCGGGGCGCCGCCGGAGGGCGGACCGGAGCAGGACCGGTGGCTGCGCACGCTGCCGGACCGGCCGCTGCGCATCGGCGAGCAGACCGGGACGCTCGCCGAGACCGCGCTCGACCACCTGTTACGGGGCTTCGACGACACCGCGCGCACCGCCCTCGCCGAGTGCGCGGCGGCACGGGACCTGGCGGTCGGCGCGAGGGTGCTCAGCCCGGGGGAGGGGCTGTTCGGCGAGATCCGCTCACGCTGGCTGCTGGCGGGCCCGGGGACGATGGTCCACGCCCTCCACCCGTGGCTGCGCCGGCTGCTGCTGTGGCAGCTGGCCCAGCGCCCGGACGACTGGGAGATGGCGCACGAACTGCTCGCCGACCACTACACGACCGAACGGCGGCCCGTGCAGCAGATGTACCACCTGCTGGCACTGGAGCGGATCGACGAGGTGACCGATCACCTTGTGCGGCGCTTCCCCGAGGTGCCGGCGGTGCAGTGGATCAGTGAGTACGACGCCATCACCGCCGCCCCCAACCGGCTCCCCGCCGGCGGCGGCCCGCTGGAACTGCTGGCCTCGCTCGCGCCGCGCCTGCCGGGGCAGGCGGTGGATGCCGAGTCGGTGATCCGCGGCCTGGTCACCGCGCGCTGGGTGTGGAGCGATCCGCTCGGCGATCCGGGTATGCGGCTGAACGACATGATCGCCGACGGGTTCACCCAACTGTCCCAACTGCGGAGGAACGACATCGTGGCCCTCTTCAACGAGGCGGAACGTTATCGGCATTGGCGCCATCCGCAGACCGCCGGGGGAGAGGGGTGAGCCGGTGATGATGGTCAGAGTCGAGTGGCCGCTGCATGTCGTGCGCCGGGTTGCCTTCGGGGCGGCCACGGCCGTGGTGCTCGCGCTGGTGGGCTGGTTCGCGGCGTCCTGGATCCAGGAGAGCCGGGCACGGTGCGCGGACGGGGTCGTCGAGCGGGGCCCGGACCATGAGTGCGTGGGCGTGACGGACGGCTCGTACCGTTTCGCCAAGCACCTCGGCGCCGTCGAGAAGAAGATCATGGAGGAGAACCGCCGGGTCGAGAAGAACGCCGGTGACGAACCGTACGTCAGCGTCGCCTACATGACCTCCTTCACGCTCACCGGCGACGACAGCAATTCCGAGGAGTCGATACGGCGGGAGCTGGAGGGCGCCTATCTGGCCCAGTACCGGCACAACCGCGGTGACCTCTCCGCCTCGCCCAAGCTGAGGCTGCTCATCGCCAACCCGGGCAGTCGCTCGGCGCACTGGCGGCACACCACCGACGAGCTGATCAAGCGCAAGGGCGGCAAGGACCGGCTGGTCGCCGTCGCCGGCCTCGGGCCCAGCACCGACGAGAACCTGGCCGCGCTGAAGCGGCTGTCCGAGCACGGCATCGCGATGGTCGCCAGCACGATGACCGCCACCAACATAAGGGACATAAGCGGTTTCGTACGGGTCACGCCGACCAATGTCGACGAGGCCTATGCGGCGGCGGCCTATCTGAAGCGGCAGAAGGTCCGTACCGCGGTGGTGGTGCAGGACGTCGCCAAGGGCAATCTGTACGCCACCACGCTCGGCACGGCCTTCACCCAGGCCTTCCCGGACAAGGCGGGGCACCGGCTCGTCGCGGAGCGCATGACGTACGACTCCTCGGTGCATGGCGCCTGGGAGAACGAACTGCGCTACATGCCCGGCCAGTTGTGCGACCAGAAGCCGCAGGTCGTCTACTTCGCGGGGCGGGGCATGCACCTCACCCACTTCCTCGACGCGATCGCCAACCGGTCATGCCAGACACAGCAGTTCACAGTCATCGCCGGGGACGACACCACCAATCTCACCGCGAAACAGCTGGCCCACGCGGCTGCCACGGGCGTACGGGTCCTCTACACCGGCCTCGCCCACCCCGACATGCACCGGAGCGCGCCCGCCACGGTCTCCGCGCCCTCGGCGGCGTACTTCCAGAAGGGCGGACTGCTTGACCAGTGGTTCCCCAACGATCCGCGCGACGACGGTCAGGCCATCATGGCCCATGACGCGGTGCTCACCGCCGGGCACGGCATCCAGATGGCGGCCCGGTGGCAGGGCAATGTCACGGGTGACGCCGTGGCCCGGATGTTCCACCAGATGGACGGGCGTCAGCAGGTCGCCGGCGCGAGCGGCTTCATCTCCTTCCAGAACAACGGAAACCCGCGCAACAAAGCCGTCCCGATCCTCAGCCTGACCAAAGACGGCCGGGCGGAGTTCGTCGAGGTGTCCGCCGCCCGCGGCAAGCCGCCGGAGGCACAGTGAGACCGCGACCGGTCCTCGTGCTCCGGAGCGGGTGACGGCGCCGGTCAGCCGGCGAGCGCTACGCGACCGAGCGCGGACTCGATGCGGTCGACCGCCGCGAAGGCGCCGTAGGCGATCAGGTGCACCAGGCAGCGGTCGAGGTGCTGCTGCGTGCGCCAGGCGGTGACGTCCTCATCGGTGATGCGGTACGGGGCGAGCGCGGCCAGCAGCGCGAGGCGGGCCCCGGGGCGGTCCCGGCCGGGCAGTTCGCTGCCGGAGAGCGACGGGTGCGATCCCTCCCAGGCCGCGACCGTCTCCGCCACGAGCGCCCGGTCCTCGTCCGTGAGCAGCCCCGCGCCCGACGTCGCCGCCGTGCGCAGCGCCGCGTACGCGGCGCCGACGGGGCCGCCCGCCGCCCAGGCGGGGCCTGCGGCGTCCGGCTCGTCCAGCAGGGCGAGGCTTGTGCCGGGGAGCAGTTCGCGACGGACGGTCGCGGACAGGGACCGGCCGGCCAGGCTGCGTACCGCCCGCATCTTCTGGGCACCGCAAGGCAGCACGTTCTCGGTGAGCAGGGCGGAGACGATGCGGTTGATGAAGTGGAAGGCGAGCGCGGTGCCGATGTGGCCGGGGGCGTCCTCGGCGGAGAACGGCACCGGTGTGAGCTTGGGCGCACCGGGCGTGCGGGATGCCTTGCCCCAGGCGAGCAGTCGTGCCTGCTCCGGATCCGCCGGGGTCTCACCCCGGGCAACGGTCTCGGCGAGCCGGTGGTCGCCGGTGGCGTGCAGCAGCATGGTGTGCGCGTCCACACAGAACGGACAGCGATTCGCCAGCGACACCCCGAGGGCGACGAGCTCCTTGCCGGTCCGGGTGCCAGGTCCGGCGAGCAGCGACTCGCGCATCAACGCCCAGGTGGCGGTGAGCAGTTCGGGTGCGGAGGAGAGCACCGTGAAGGTCGGGGCACGGTCGGTCCCGAAGTCGGTCGCCATCTGGGCGTAGACCTCGGCGGTCCGGCCGGTCGCGGACTTCGGTGGCGTGGGGTCGGTGTAACGGAACGGTCCGGGCATGGTCGTGCCTTCCTGTGCGGGCCGATGACGTGGCTCGATGCTGGACCCCCCGGGTGCCCCGGGGCGTCGTACGGCCGAAGACAGCACGCACCGGTCCACCGGGCCCGCCCAGGCAGTCCGACTACTCCCACGGGAGTAGCGCACGGCCCGTCCGTGCGGGGGACGCGGACCCGCGGCGGCGGGTCTAGGGTGCGGACATGCGCCGGGAGCACATCAGCCGAACACGCCTGAGCGACCTGGGAGTTGCGGCGGCGGTCTGCGCCGCGCTGATCCTGGGGGCGGTCTTCACCCCGGATCCGGCCGCCGGGCCGCTCGACTACGCGCTGATGGCGATCGGCTCCTTGGCACTCGCTGGTCACCGACGGGCTCCCCTCGCGGTCCTGGCCGTCTCCACCGCGAGCATGCTCGGCTACACCCTGCATGCGCAGCCCGGTCTGTGGGCGGCCTTCCCGGTGCTCGGCGCCGTGCACACAGCGGCCCGGGTCGGGCACCGCCTGGTGGCCGCGGCCGCGAGCGGAGTCTTCCTGGCGGGTTTCCTCGCCGCCGACCTCGCCTCCCGGGAGGTCGTCGAGCGCACGCTGCTGCTGGTCGGCTGGTTCCTGTGCGCGGTGGTGACAGGCCTCGCCGACCGCAACTGGCAGGCATATCTGCGGCAGACCGAGCAGCGCGCCCTGGAGGCCGAGCGCACGCGGGAGGAGGTGGCGCTGCGCCGGGCCGGCGAGGAACGGCTGCGGATCGCCCGGGAGTTGCACGACTCGCTCACCCACACCATCTCGATCGTCAAACTGCAGGCCGGCGTGGCCGTGCATCTGGCCCGCAAACGGGGTGAGGAGGTCCCGTCCGCGCTGCTCGCCATCCAGGAGGCAAGCGGAGAGGCGATGCGGGAGTTGCGCGCCACCCTCGAGGTGCTGCGCACGGACGACTCGCAGGGGCACGGTGTCGGCCGGATCGCCGGACTCGCCGACCGGGCACGTGCCGCGGGCCTGGCCACCCGGGTGGCCGTCATGGGCACCGAACGCCCGCTGCCCGCCGACGTGGACCGAGCGGCCTACCGCATCGTGCAGGAGGCCCTGACGAACGCGGCCCGGCACGCCGGGCCGGCCGAGGCCACGGTCGAACTCGCCTACAGACCGCACGAATTCACCGTCCGGGTCACGGACGACGGCCGTGGCTCCCCGGAACGGACCTTCACCCCGGGCGTCGGCCTCACCGGCATGCGTGAGCGCGTCACCGCGCTCGGCGGTCTGCTGCACGCGGGCCCGCGCCCCGAGGGCGGCTTCACCGTACGCGCCGAACTACCTCTGGAGAGACCGTGATCCGTGTGGCAGTCGTCGACGACCAGGCCCTGATGAGGGCCGGCTTCCGTGCCCTGCTCGACGCCGAGGACGGCATCGAGGTCGTGGGCGAGGCGTCGGACGGCGAACAGGGCCTCGCTCTCGTCCGCGAACAGGTTCCCGACATCGCGCTCGTCGACGTGCAGATGCCGGTGATGACCGGGATCGAGGCCACCCGCCGTATCGCCGCGGACCCCCGGCTGGCCGGGGTACGGGTCATCATCCTGACGAACTACGGGCTCGACGAGTACGTCTTCGAAGCCCTGCACGCCGGCGCGAGCGGCTTTCTGCTCAAGGACACCGAACCCGCCGAACTGCTCCAGGCCATCGATGTCGTGGCGCGCGGCGACGCATTGCTCTCGCCCTCGATCACCCGCAGGCTGATCGGCGAGTTCGTCTCCCGCCCGCCGGACAACGCCGCGGCTCCCGGAGTGGAGATGCTCACCCGCCGTGAACGCGAGGTCACCGCACTGGCCGCGCGCGGTCTGACCAACGAGGAGATCGCCGCATACATGGTGATCAGCCCCTTCACCGCGAAGACCCACATCAGCCGTGCCATGACCAAGCTCGGCGCCCGCGACCGGGCCCAGCTCGTCGTCTTCGCCTACGAGTCCGGTCTGGTGACGGCACGTACGCCGCGTGCCTGACCGCTGTCCCGGTGCCGCTGTCAGTGGGCGCGTGTTCAATGGGAGCCATGACCTCCCGACGCCCCCGAGCGAACGCAGACCCCGCCTCCCCCGAGCCGCCCGGGCCGGACGAGGAGACGGTCGTGCGGGATGAGGACTGGTACGGCCGTGCTCTCTCCGGCCGCACCTGGACGCGGTGCACCTTCCTCGACACCGACTGGACCGAGGTCGAGAGCGACGGCGCGGTGTTCGAGGAGTGCACCTTCGCCGGCGTGAAGTTCAATGCCTCGCGGCACCGCTCCGCGGCCTTCGTCAACTGCACCTTCCGCCGGTGCACGTTCTTCGACACGGCCTTCACGGACTGCAAGTTCGTCGGCAGCCTCTTCCGGCAGTCGAGCTTCACGCTCTTGGAGGTGGCCGGCGGCGACTGGTCGTTCGTGGGGCTGCCGGGCGCGGATCTGCGGGGCGCCGTTCTCGATGGCGTACGGATGCGGGAAGCGGACCTCACGGGCGCGCGACTGGAGAAGGCGACCGTGACCGGCACGGATCTGTCCGGGGCGACACTGCGCGGTGCCCGGCTCGACGGGGCCGATCTGCGGGGCAGCGATCTGTCCGCGCTGGATCCGCTCACCGTCCAGCGAGCGGGGGCCGTGATCAGTCCGGAGCAGGCCATGGTGATCGCGCAGGCGCTCGGTTTCAGGGTGGGCTGAGCGCTGTCAGTGGGGCATGGTTAGCTGGAGGCATGATCGAAGACTTTCTCGCAGGCCGGCTGTCCGACGTCGAGGAGGCGGTCCGCAAGGCGGCCGCAGCGGAGATCATGCCGCGCTTCCGGCAGCTCGCGGAGGACGAGGTCATCGAGAAGAACGGTCCGCACGATCTGGTGACCGTCGCCGACCGCCGCGCCGAGGAGCATCTGACCGCCTCCCTCACCGCGTTGCTGCCCGGCTCGCTGGTGGTCGGCGAGGAAGCGGTCCACGCGGACCCTTCGGTGTACGAGGCGATACAGGGCGACGGCCCGGTGTGGATCGTCGACCCCGTCGACGGCACCCGCCAGTTCGTGCACGGCGAGCCCGGCTTCTGCACCCTGGTCGCCCTCGCGCGCGGCGGCGAGATCCTGGCCTCGTGGACGTACGCCCCCGCGCTGGACGAGCTGGCGGTCGCCGTACGAGGCGGGGGCGCCCGGCTCAACGGTGAGTCGATACGGTCCGGTTCGCCCGCGCCCGGGGCCGTCCTGGACATCGCCACGTCCCACCCCGACTACACCAGCGACGACCAGAAGCGTGCCCTGCTGGGCCTGCGGGTGCCCGGCGTGCACACCCGCGCCTGCGGCTCGGCCGGGCTGGAGTACCTCGACGTCGCGCGGGGCCAGCTCGACGCGGTCGTCTTCTCCTGGGAGTACGCCTGGGACCACGCGGCGGGCCTGCTGCTCGTCGAGGAGGCGGGTGGCGCGCATCTGACGGTCGCGGGGGAGCCGTTCCGGATCAAGGGCGGCAACGCGCTCCCCTTCACCGCGGCGCGCGACGCGGAGACGGCGGCGCGGGTGCGGGGGCTTCTGCTCGGCGCGTGACGCTCTCGCTCGACCGGTCTCAGGCCGTTGCGGACCTCACCTCACGGACCAGTTCGGCCGCCGCTTCGACCGCGGGCGCGTCGAGGGACGTCAAGGCCGCGTGAGTCCGGTCGGTGAGGTTCCGTGGAGCGGACCGCAGCGCGGCGGCGGCCGCGAGGGCGCCCTTCTCGTTGATGCACCACACGCGCTCGTGGGCGTGCAGTGTCTGGGCGAGGATGCCGAAGGCGCGGGAGAGGCACAGGGACACGTGCAGCCCGTCCCCGGACCGTACCGACTTGCGGGCCGCCGCCACGGAGAAGTCCGCCTCCCATGCGGCCTCCACCAGGGCGGTGCGCAGCGGCTCCGGGTAGACCAGGGTTTGCGCCTGGAGTGACGTCAGTTCGCCGGTCCTGTCGGCCAGTACGCGCCCCAGTGCCACCTCGCCCGCGTAGGCGGGCGACCAGAAGCCCAGCGGGTGGCCCGGCTGTACACCGACCTCGTAGCGGCCGGCCCGGCAGTCGGCCCGGATGCGCCGGACCCGGTCGAGGTCGCGCAGAATCCAGTCGACGGCGACGCCGTCCACGGACAGCCAGGCCCCGCCGTCGACCCACGGTCCCCACTCGCCGGGACCGGCCAACTCGACGGGTGAGCCGTTCACTTCGGCCGCCAGTGAGGACAAGGCGCCGAGGTCGAGCTCGGATCGGCGGTAGTAGACGCCGAGGTCCCAGTCGGAGTCGGCGCGGTGTGTGCCGCGGACCCGGCTGCCGCCGAGAGTGACCGCGTCCACACCGGGGATCGAAATCAGCTGCTTCGCCATGGCCCGGATCGCGTCGTCGTTCACGGGCGGGACAGTACCCCGGCGGAGATCGGCGCTGTCCGGGAATATCCTGGGGGTCGCTGACCGTCGGCAGACGAAGGAGTCCGAAGGTGCCGTCGATGCTCGATGTCGTCGTCGTAGGGGCGGGGCCGAACGGACTGACCGCCGCCGCAGAGCTGGCCCGCCGCGGTTTCTCGGTGGCGGTGTTCGAGGCGGAGGACACCGTGGGCGGCGGTGCCCGCACGGAGGAGTTGACGCTTCCGGGCTTCCGGCACGATCCCTGCTCCGCCGTGCACCCGCTCGGCATCGGCTCGCCGGCCTTTGCGGCGATGCCCCTGCACCGGCACGGCCTGGAGTGGCTGCACCCGGACGTGCCGCTCGCGCACCCCTTCCCGGACGGCGGCGCGGCGGTGCTGACGCGCTCGGTCGGTGAGAGCGCGGCCTCGCTGGGCCCGCGGGACGCCGGTGCGTACCGCCGTCTGATGGCGCCGTTCCTCGGTCACTGGCAGACGCTGGCGGCCGACTTCCTGCGCACTCCCTGGGACGGGCTGCCCCGCGACCCCTACCGGCTGGCACGCTTCGGGCTGACCGCCCTACAGCCCGCGACCTGGGTCTCCCGCCGGTTCCGGGACGAGCGGGCCCGCGGGCTCTTCGCCGGACTCGCGGCCCATGCCGTGGCGCCGACCAGCGGTTTCGCCACCGGCGGGATCGCCCTGGTCTTCGCGTTGGCCGCGCACGAGGTGGGCTGGCCGATACCGCGCGGAGGCTCCCAGTCGATCTCCGACGCCCTCGCCTCGTACCTGCGGGAGCAGGGCGGCACGATCCACACCGGCACCGAGGTGAAGCGGCTGGACGAGCTGCCGCCCGCCCGCGCGTACGTCTTCGACACCTCGCCGACCGCGCTGGCGCGGATCGCCGGGCTCGGCAACGCCTACAGTCGGTACCGGTACGGAGCATCCGTCTTCAAGATCGACTATGCCCTGTCCGGGCCGGTCCCCTGGACGGCCGAGGAGGCCAGGCGGGCCGGTACGGTCCATGTCGGCCCGACCGCCGGCGAGATCGACGCCGCGCTGTGCGCCGCGGTCGAGGGCCGCGACCCCTCCGTGCCCTTCCTGATCACCGCACAGCCGTCGCTCGTCGACCCGTCCCGCGCCCCCGAGGGCAAGCATGTGTTCTGGGCGTACGGACATGTTCCGAGCGGCTGGGAGGGCGACGCCACCGAGGTCGTCGAGCGCCAGCTGGAGCGCTTTGCACCCGGATTCCGCGACCTGGTGCTCGCCCGGGCCGTCGCGGGCCCGCCCCAGCTGGCCGCGCGCAACGCCAACTATGTGAACGGCGACTTTGCGTGCGGCGCCTTCGCCGGTCTGCAGACACTGATCAGGCCCAAGCTGGCCCGGGTGCCGTACGCCACCGCGCACCCGTCGGTGTTCCTCTGCTCCGCCGCGACACCGCCGGGCCCCGGTGTGCACGGCATGTCGGGGCATCACGCCGCCAGGGCGGTGTGGCGCAGGCTCCGTAATGTGAAGCCATGACCGAGATCAGGCTCGTACGCGGAGACATCACCCAGCAGCACGCCGACGCCATCGTCAACGCCGCCAATTCCAGCCTCCTCGGCGGCGGGGGCGTCGACGGCGCGATCCACCGGCGCGGCGGGCCGGAGATCCTCGACGAGTGCCGCAGGCTGCGCGCCTCCCACTACGGCAAGGGCCTGCCCACAGGCCAGGCCGTCGCCACCACCGCGGGCCGGCTCGACGCCCGGTGGGTGATCCACACGGTCGGCCCCGTCTGGTCGAAGGACGAGGACCGTTCGGCGCTGCTCGCCTCCTGCTACCGCGAGTCGCTGCGGGTGGCCGACGAGCTCGGTGCGCGCACGGTGGCCTTCCCGGCGATCTCCACCGGCATCTACGGCTGGCCGATCGACGACGGCGCCCGGATCGCGGTGCAGACGGTGCGGGACACGGAGACGGCCGTGGAGGAGGTCCGGTTCGTCCTCTTCGACGAGGCGGCGTACGCGGCCTTTGCCACGCAGGTCCACTGACGGATGGCGTTGTTTGGTTCACCCGTCTCCCCTGAGTCCCGTGCGGAGCTGCGCCGAACATGTCGGCGTCTGCAGGAGGTGCCGGCATGTTCGGCCTCAACGGTCCTGCTCGACTGCTCGGGCGGAGAGGTGCCATGGGCCAGATAGCGCCGGCCGACGCTGGTAAGCATGGCGCTCCACTGCCCCGCCGACGGGATACCTTCGGCTCCCCTCGGTTCTGCAGCGCCCGACAGCTCCGTTTGTACGAGCTGCCCCAGACGCCGTCGGGGCACCCTTGTTTGGCCCACTACAACACCGTCGGCTGACGTTCGTTGAGCTGCACCTTCAGATGAGCCTCCACCTGGGACGATTGCGCCGCGGCATAGGCGATCGAACTGCGCTCACCTTTCATGGGGATGGGGACTGATGTGACCGAGCAGCCGGTTTTTCTGTTGGGCGAGGGCCTGAACGCTCTGGAGCCTGCCGCCTTCGATACGGAGGCGGAGTTCCAGGCACTTCTCGCCCGTCACCCCCGAATCCTGGACTTTGGCTCGCTGGCCGACGGGCGCCCCCTGCGACTTGTTCTGGTGGCGCGCGAGATGAGGGTTCCCACCGGCGCTGAGAGTAACTCGACGTACTGGCTGGACCACTTGTTCGTGGACGCGGACGGGGTGCCGACCCTGGTGGAGGTCAAGCGGGCGTCCGACACCCGCATACGACGCGAGGTCGTGGGCCAGATGCTCGACTACGCGGCCAACGGGGCGCGCTACTGGCCTGCCGCTTTGCTTCAGCAGACGTTCGAAGAAACCTGTGCCGCGGACGGGCGAAGCGTCGAAGACGCCTACCAGGAACTGCTGGGCAGCCAGTCACCTGACGAGTTCTGGGCAACCGTTGAGGAGCGGCTCGCGGCCGGACGGATGCGGCTGCTCTTCGTGGCCGACCGGATACCTCTGGAGCTCAGGGCCATCGTCGAGTTCCTGAACCGTCAGCTGCGGCAGACCGATGTCTACGCGGTCGAGCTGACCCAGTACCGGGGCAACGGTGATCACCGCGTGCTCGTTCCGAGGGTTCACGGCGAGGTGGCCACGGCAAACAAGATTCAGACGGGCTCCGGCCGGAGCGGCCGACAGTGGACCCGGGCCGACATGGAGGCGGCGCTGGAGAGCCGTGGCCCCGAGCAGCGGGAAGCCGCCCGCGCGCTGCTTGATCACGCGGCTGCTATGGGGCGGCCTGTGGGGAACAAAGCGGCGTACCCCAGCCTCTCCGTCTATGTTCCGGCCTCGGGAAAGCAGGTGCCTGTCTGGACGCTGTCACTGCGCGAGAACCCGGACAAGGATGATCTCGCTTTCAGTTTCGGATCGATTACCCATCACCTGGGCCGGGAGGCCGCATCCGCCTTCGCCGACTCCCTGCCTGCCGTGGACGGACTCCAGCAGAAGCTCTCGGTGCAGCGGGAGAAGGGCTTCACCGGCTGGCCGTCGGTTTCCCTGACGGAACTGGCCGTCCAGCCGGATGCCCTGCAACAGATCCTCACAGCCATCGAGCGGCTGATGGGCGCGCGCATCGAGTGATCGGCCGCATCTGACGCCGGGTGCTTCCGGGAAGGCGCACGGTAGGGTCTACCAGGTGGTTTGCCCGGTTGGGCCGGGCACGGGGTGTGAGGGAGGCTGGAAAGTGACAGCAACTGGGGGGAAGCCCGTACCCAAGCCCGGCCCGCCGAAGCCCGCCCAGCAGTGGTTCCAGGAGCGGCCTTCGCCGTATGCGTGGGAGCAGGACGCGTTGGACCATGTCCGCCGACTGCTGCCCGCCGCAGAACCGTACCGGGCCTGGGCCACCTTCTCCTTCACCGCTCAGTCCGGACGGATCAACGAATGCGATCTGCTCGTCGCCGTGCCGGCGGGCCTGTTCCTGGTCGAGATCAAGAGCCACCCGGGAGAGCTGCACAACACAGGTTCCACCTGGAGCTTCCGCGGCAGCGACCGCACGCGGACCATCAACAACCCGCTGCACTTCAACGACATCAAATCGAAGGAACTCCGCAGCCAGCTGCGCTGGGCCGCCCGCAAGCTCAAGATCGACGAGCGGGATGTGCCGCGGATCGAGCCCGCCGTGTTCCTGTCGTCCCCCGACCTGACGAGTCACCTGGACGAGATCCAGCGCATCCGGGTCTACGGACGCGACGACGGAGCCGGCGGGCTGGCCCGCATCTGGCAGGACTTCCTCGGACTGCCCCCGGACCGCCCCGAGCGGCGCATCACGCCGGAGTTCTCCCGTCACACGCTGCCCAGGCTGCTGCGCACCATCGGCATCCGCCAGTCCACCGGGCACCTCCGGTTCGGCGACACCTGGAAGCTGCGCGCGCACCCCCTCGACGCCGGCACGTCCTGGGAGGACCGCCTCGCCGTACGTGACGACGGACTCGTACAGGAGGAGGGACGGGTCCGCATCTACTTGGTCAGCCAGGGGGCGACGGATGTCGCCAGGAAGACCACGGAGCGTGCCGCCCGCCGTGAATACCAGGTACTGCAAGGCATTACGCACCGGGGCATCGTCGATGCGGTCGAGTTCCGTGAGCACGAGGCGGGACCGGCGATCCTCTTCCGCCACCGCCAGACGGACCTGCGCCTGGACCAGTACCTGGACACGTACGGCAGCAAGCTCACTGCCGAGCTCCGTCTCGACATGGTGCGCCAGCTCGCCGAAGCCGTCCGCTACGCCCACAACCGGTCCCTGTACCACCGCGCGCTCGCGGCTCGGTCCGTCTATGTGTCCTTCCGCGGCGACGGGGCCGCCCCCGAGTTGCGGATCACGGACTGGCAGACCGCCGCCCGGGACTTCGACAGCAACGCCACGTTCTTCCGGTCCATCGGCGGCTCGGCCCTCGATGCCGCCCTGATCGAGGACGAGGCCCTCGTCTATCTCGCGCCCGAGACCGACCAGCCGTACGCCGACCCAGCCGATCTAGACATCTTCGGTCTGGGCGCCGTCGCACACCTCATCCTGACCGGCCAGCCGCCGGCCCGGCAGCGCAGCGCACTCACCGAACGCCTGCGCGCCGACTCGGGCTTGCGTCTCTTCGCGGTGGCGGACGGGCTCTCGGAGGCCCTGGACAACCTGGTCTTCTCGGCCACCCGCTCCGATGTGAACGACCGGCTGAGCTCGGCTGAGGCCTTCCTGGACCTGCTGGACGAGGCCGAGCGGGCCGGTGCCCTGCCCGAGTCCACGGCGGCAGCCGCCGACCCGCTGGACGCCCTGCCGGGCCAGGCCCTCGACGCCGAGTGGTCGGTCCGCCGCGTTCTGGGTACGGGCGCCACGGCCCGTGCCCTGCTGGTGGAGCGGGCGGTCGAGGACGAGGACGGCGACGTACGCATCGACGAGCACGTCTTCAAGGTGGCGCTCGACGAGGAGAAGGCGGAGCGGCTTCGTGCCGAAGCCCGGGCGCTCAAACTCGTCGGCGGCGGGGCCGTCGTCCAGTTGCGCGGGGAGGAGCTGCGCGAGATCGGCGGACGGACCGTCCTGGAGCTGGAATACGCCGGTGAGCAGTCCCTCGGCGCACGGCTGCGCGGCAAGGGCCGGCTCACCTACCACGAGCTCGAACGCTTCGGCGAAGACCTCTTCCAGGCTCTCGACCAGCTGGCCGCGCACGGACTGCGGCACCGGGACATCAAGCCCGACAACTTCGGCATCCACCGGCGCAAGGACCGCACCTGGCAGCTGAAGCTGTTCGACTTCTCCCTGACCGATGCTTCCGACCGCGACGTGAAGGCGGGCACCCGCGGGTATCTCGACCCCTTCCTGGGGTCGGTCCGTCGCACCCACTACGACGACCACGCCGAGTACTACGCCGCGGCCGTCACCCTGCACGAGATGGCCGGCGGCGAGCGGCCCCTGTGGGGCGACGGCCAGGTCGATCCGCTCACCAACGAGTCCGCCGAACTCCACATCGCCGACGAGCTGTTCGAGCCCGCTCTGCGAGACGGCCTGCGCGCCTTCTTCGAACGCGCCCTGCACCGCGAGATCGAGCGCCGCTTCGACACCCTCCGGCAGATGAAGGACGCCTGGCAGGACGTCTTCCGCGCCGCCGACGCGACCCGCCCCACCACCACCCCGTCCACCGTGGGCACCGCGGCCGAGGACACCGACGAAGCCCGGGACCGCGCGGCGGAAGCGGCCGACGCCGACACGCTCCTGGAGGCCGCCGGTCTCTCCCCGCGTGCCGTCTCCGTGGCCAACGGCCTGGGCGCCACGAAGGTCGGCCAGCTGCTGGACATCCAGCCGTACGCCATCTCCAAGGCCCGGGGCGCCGGCGCCCTCGTCCGCAAGGAGCTCAACCGGCGGCGCAAGCAGTGGGCCACTGCCCTGCGCGGTAAGCCCGCGGCCGTGGCATCGGCTCCCTCGGGACAGACCGCCGCACAGAGTGCAGAGATGGTGGGCGCGGAGGCGCTCCGCGTCCTGTCGATAGACGACATGGCCGCCCTGCTCGCCCCCGAGCCGGGGCGCAAGGGCTCTCACCGTGAGCCGGTCGTACGGCTCACCCTCGGCCTCCCGCCGGAGGAGGGCGGGCTGTCCCCGCTCGGCCCCTGGCCTGTCCAGGCCCGCATCGCCGACCACCTCGAGATCAAGCAGCCACCCGTCTCCCGCCATCACCGCATCGAGATCAAGAAGTGGGCGGAGGCCGAGTGGCTGTGCGCCGTCCGTACGGAGCTCGCGGAAATCGTCGAGACCGCCGGCGGGCGGGTCATGACCGCCCATGAGGCGGCGGCCGAGCTGCGGTCGCGTCATGGCGCCGGCGAGGACACCCCACCGCGCACCCTCGCCCGTTCGCTGGCGGTCGTACGCGCCGCCGTCGAGGCGGAGACCGGCGACGAGACCGAAGGCCACGAGCCGCGGCTTGCCGTCCACCGCCGGGGCGACACCATCCTGCTCGCCTGCGAGTCCCTGCCCGGTACCGACGACCCGAGCCCGCGTGAACTGGCCGACTACGCCTCCGCGCTCGGCACGACGGCGGAGAAGCTGGCCGGGCAGGAGCCGCTGCCGGGGCACGCGGAGGTGGTCCGCGAGCTGCGGGCCGTACCGCCCCCGGAGGGTCTCGCCCCGCTCGCCGACACCCGCCTCGTCACCCTCGGGGCGGCCATAAGCCCGGTCGTCGAGACCACTCCCCGCCTGGAGCTGTATCCGCGCGATCTCGGTCTGGAACGTGCCCTGCGCATCTCGCAGGCCGGTGCGGGCGTGCGGGCGGAGCGTGGCATCACCCCGGTGGAGCTGGTGGCCCGAATCAAGGCCCGGTTCCCGGAGCTCCAGGCGCTGGCCGAGGGCCGCGAGCCCACCCATGTCGAACTGGAGGACGCCCTCCAGGCGGCCCGCTTCGACCTCCGCTACGACCTCGACACCGACACCTTCCTGCTGCCTGCCGCCCGGACCACCCACACGGTGACCGCGTCGGGTGGCCTGACCAGCCTCCTGCCGCCGCCCCGCGCCGCCTCCCGTGCCGACCGTGAGGACCCGCACGGCGCGGTCCGCGAGCGGCTCGCGGAGCGGGCCCGGCGCGGCGGCTTTCTGGCCCTGACCGTCAAGGGCGTCCGGCTGCCGGGTACGCCCGAGGCCGTTGCCGCCGCCTTCCCCGTCCGGGCAGTGGACCTGG
Source organism: Streptomyces sannanensis (assembly GCF_039536205.1). Classification (GTDB taxonomy): domain Bacteria; phylum Actinomycetota; class Actinomycetes; order Streptomycetales; family Streptomycetaceae; genus Streptomyces; species Streptomyces sannanensis. Next base: position 5,767,098 of record NZ_BAAAYL010000001.1, read on the forward strand.
GTGAGGTGTTCCTCGCCGAGTTCCAGCGGCTGGTGGCGGAGAAGGGCTACGACTGGCAGATGGTGCTGCGCGCGGACGGCGCCTCCGCCCCCGGCCGCATCAAGCCGGGCCTGGCCAGCTTCGTCAAGGTGGTCTGGCAGCGGGTCGCCGACGACCTGCGGACCCGCACCACGGCCCCGCGCACGGTTCTGTTCCTGCACGACGCCGGACTGATCGCCCGGTACTGGGACGAGGGAGGCCACGCCTTCCTCGTCGCCCTCCAGGGGGCGGCCCGGCGGCCGGCGGAGAACCCGCACGGCGTGTGGCTGCTCTGCCCGACGGAATCGCGCGCGGCCCAGCCGCTGCTGGACGGCCGGACGGTCGAGGTGATTCCTGGGGACGGGGAACTGGCTTACCTGGACGGGGCGTTCCTGGAGGCGCTGGGGAGGGTGTGAGGGGTTTTGAAGGGGCGGGGTGCTGTTTCCCGGTTCCGGCCAGGTACAGCACCCCGCCTTTGAGCTGTTGGTGGGTCAGGCCACCGGCTTACGCGCGACTCCGCCTCGGCGGCCGATGTCGAAGGCGAGCCGGTAGATGTCCGGCAGGTCGATCGACCTGTTGGTGCGTTCGGTCATGACACCCAGATCCAGAAGTTCCCGGATGATCTCGTCGTGGTCGTCGAGGTTCCTGGGACCGGTGCCGTGCTCCCCGTCCTTGAGCAGCTTGCTGATCTCGGAACGCAACTTGTTGCTGTCCCAGGCGAACCACACAACCGAGCGTTCCATCGGCACCTGGCTGCCCCCGAGGAGTTCGACGGCCTTCGCGGCCCACCCGATGTCGTCCTTCAGCTCGTCGACGCGGTCCGTGGCCGAGGCACTGAGACTGTCCCGGATCGCGTCGTAATGCAGCGGCAGCGTGTGAGTGACCCATCGCTCGGAGGTGAGCTGCGTTGACCGGAGCAGCGTACGCAGCCACGTACGGGGGCTGACCCGGCCGAGGCCGTCCTGCAGATGATTGGGCACCCAGGTGTATGTGTGCCCCTTGCGGCGGTCGGTGCCCATGAAGGGGCCCGCGAGGGTGATGAACACCTCTTCCTGCCGCTTCTGGTCCGCGAGGAGATCGACCGGCGCGATGAACCGGCCCTCGCCCTCCTGCCGCCAGACGCCGGTCGCTTCCCGGAAGGCCTGCGCCTGCTCGCTGGGGTGGTTGCCGAGTTGGTGGAAGAGCAGCCCGTACAGATTCTCCCGGCTCCAGCCCAGGTCGGTGGCGTTGGCGCCCAGCTTCGAGGCGTCCGCGAAGTCCCGTGGGGCGCTCTTGTACATGTCGGGCCGCACGAAGATCTTGGCGCGCAGTGTGCCGGTGGTGAGCCGGAGTTCCAGCGCGGCTTCGAACAGTCCGCCGAGCAGCCGGTCGAGCTGCCGTCGGTCGTTGTGCAAGTGGTCGAGATCATCGAAGAGGAGGACGAGTGACCTGCCCTGCTCCCTGGCCTCGCGGTCGGCGCGTCGCAGGGTGGCTTCGTACTTCTCGCCGTTCCGCTGCGTCCACTCGATGCGTTCGGACCACGTCTCCAGCGCCTGCACCTCAGGGTGGCGAAGCGCTATGAGAATGACGGTCGACCAGAGGTCCAGCGGCTTGACACCCGCCTCGACCAGGGCGGCGATGGCCCGCTTTCCGGGGAACACCGGCTCGTCTCCGCCTTCCCGGCCGAACGCGGTGATCACATCGGTGCGTTGCAGGCGAGGCATCATGTACGACTCGGCGGCGACCCGGCGCAGTTCGGGGTCGGTCAACGCCTTCGCCCAGTACGTCTTGCCCGTGCCGCGCGCCCCGCGCACGACCGTCACGTCCGGGTCCAGCGCGAGGCGGTGGGAGGACGGGGTGAACATGGTCCGCAGGTCCGGGCTGCTGGTGTTCGCGTCCGGGGCGGAACCGAGAGCGTCGATCAGCAGCGTGCGGGTCGCCTGGACGGCGGGATCGTTCATGACTTGTCCTCGTACGGGTCCAGCACCAGTCTCTCCACCGTGTCGACGAACTCGCGGTAGGCGGCGCGGACGAACGGCAGCTCCGGCCATTTGCGGCTGCGCAGCGGATCCAGCCCGACCAGATCGTTGCCGAAAAGGACCGGGATGGGCGCGTACGGCTTGTCGTCCACATCGCCCTGCGCGGGAAGGAACGGCTCGGCGTACTCGTCCCCCGGCAGGTTGTAGAGCGTGTCCACGAAAGCGTCGTAGGCATGCCGGCGCAGGGTGCCCAGCCGGTCTATGTCACCGGCGGAGTGGAACATGGCGGCCACGATCCTGACCCGGTCGCGCAGGGCGCGGGCCCGGTCCGGGTGCCGCTGCCACTGCGAGAAGAGCATCCGGTAGCCCTCCCACGTGGACGGGTTGTCCACGGCGAAGAGCAGCGCCTGGTCGCAGAGCTTGGTCAGGGTGACGGCGGCGATGTCGTGAATACCGGCCCGGCTGTCGAGCAGCACCACGTCGATGGGGCGGCCGTCCGCCTCCACCTGCGCCTCGCAGGCGGCGATGGCGTCCTCCAGGCGCTGGGCGAACGGACGCGGGGTCCCGCCCGGCTCGTCCGACGGCAGGTCGCTGTAGATGCGGTTGAGCTTCGCGAGGTAGTCGTACGGCCGGTCCTTGCGCGGAGTGCCGGCCGCAGGAGCCAGCCAGATCTCACCATTGCCGTGCTCGGGCTGGTGATGGGTGGAGCGGCCGACCAGCTCCAGACCGTCGGCGTTGCCGACGGCGGACTCGACCAGGTGGTCCACGATCCCGTGCGGGGGAGCAGCGTCCGGCTCGGTCAGCAGATGGGACACCCCGGGGGACTCCAGGTCGAGGTCCACGGCCAGGACGCGGTATCCGCGCTCGGCGAGATGCCGGGCGAGGACGGTGGTGGCCGTGGTGCGGCCGACCCCGCCCTTGAAGCCGTAGAGCGCGACGCGGCGGGTCCGGCGGGTCTCCTTCTGCTCGACCTCTGCGCCCACGGCTGCCCAGTCCCCGCCGACGACGGTCCGTTCGAGGACGGACACCCGGCCGGCACCTGCTTCGTCGGGCTCGTCGAGCACGTACAGCTCGGGGGCGTCGAAGAACATCTCCGGGACGAAGAGAGCGCTGGCCGTCTGGACGGGGTCGTCACCGGCGAAGGGGCCGATCCGGTCGGCGAACGCGCCGCGGAGATGAGAGAGCCAGTCGCCCTCCGGGTCGAGTGGCTCGGGGTCGTTCCTGTCGTCGACCAGCAGTGTGGCTTGGCCGGACAGGTCACGGACAAGGACGACGTCCCGACCGCTGCCCGCGGCAACTCGGGCGAGCTCGCACGCGATCTCCCAGGCGTCGTCGAAACGAGGTGGTGAAGTCATCTGGTCAGGTCGCTTCTCTACTTCGCGTGGTTGTACGCGGTGATCAGGCTGAGGGCGGCTGCGAGATGCCGGGCCACGCGCTGGGCGGGCAGCTTGTCGCCGTCAAGGTAGCGGTGTGACTCGTGCCATGCGTCGGATCGCGTCTTGAACGGGTTCTGACGGGGGATGTGTTTACGGACCTCGGCTCCCCGGCGACCGTTCGCCACGAGCATCAGGTGGTCCCACGCGCCCGGCATGTGACCATGGCTCGCCTTGTATTTGTTCATCCCCGGCATGCCCTCGATGACCGGGCTGTAGGGCTTGGCGTTCGGCGAATCTTGCACCGAGCCGAAGAAGTCGATGAGCATCGCCTTGGCCACGCACTCCGCCGCCAGCCCCGCAAGGTGATCGGTCGGCCCGGGGAGCCCACCGCTGTTCGATAACTCAAGCGCAGCTTTATAGAGGTCCTGGCCTGCCTTGAGGAAGGTGTGCCGGGGGCGCGTCGGAGTGGTCGGAGCCGTCACGACGATCACCTTATCCATGTGATCAAGGGCGCGGGTGGGGTTTTGGGTTGGGCACGGACCTCCAGGGGGCCCGTACGCTGGCAGGATTGGGTACATCCGGCGCAGAGGACGCGACGGATGACGCAGTGCGGGGAGAAGGAAGCGGACAGTGACGGACAGCGCGGTGGGTGTGGACCGGGCGGAACGCCTGAAGGATCTGGTCAAGGATCTGAAGCGGCTGGTCGTGAACCTTGAGGACGACCTGCGGGAGCGGACCGAATCCGAGGACGACATCCGTGGACGTCTGGAGGCCGAGTACCAGCAGGCGAAGGACGCCCGTCGGACGGCGGCCCGGTACGAGTCCTGGCGCGACGAGCGGGTGACACAGTCGGCAGCGGCCTGGGTGCTGGCGTGTGTCTTCGTCCGTTTTTGTGAGGACAACGGTCTGATCGAGGATCCCTTCATTGCCGGCCCGGGGGAACGGCTGGCGCTGGCGGAGGCCCGGCACGAGGCGTTCTTCCGTGAGAACCCGGCGAAGAACAACCGTGACTGGCTGCTTGAGTCCTTCGAGTACCTGGCGAAGTCGAACCCCACGGCGGCCGGTCTCTTCGACCGTGCGCACAACCCGCTGTGGGACATCACGCCGAGCTATGAGGCTGCGGCGGATCTGCTGTCCTTCTGGCGCCGGTGGGGCGCGGAGGGCGAGATCCGCTACGACTTCACCGACCCGGAGTGGGACACCCGTTTCCTGGGCGACCTGTACCAGGACCTGAGCGAGCACGCGCGCAAGACGTACGCGCTGCTTCAGACCCCGGAGTTCGTGGAGGAGTTCATCCTCGACCTCACGCTGGAACCAGCGGTCGCGGAGCACGAGTTCGGCCTCAACCCGTCGTGGACCGGCCCCGATGGTGAGGAGCGCAGGGGCCTGCGCACCATCGACCCGGCGTGCGGCTCGGGTCACTTCCTGCTGGGCATCTTCCACCGCTTGTTGGCCAAGTGGCGCGCTGCCGAGCCGGGTACGCCGGTATGGACCCTGGTCCGCCGCTCGCTGGAGTCGGTGCACGGCTGCGACAAAAACCCGTTCGCGGTGAGCATCGCCCGGTTCCGGCTGCTGGTGGCGGCGATGCGCGCGGCGGGCGCGGAGAGGTTGGCCGATGCGCCGCCGTTCCCGATCAACGTGGCGGTGGGGGACTCGCTGCTGCACGGGCGGGACGCGGCGGGTATCCAGACTGATTTGGACACCCTGTTCGCGGAGATGTCGGTCGGGCGCGAGGAGGGGGCGTTCGCGTACTCGACGGAGGATGTTTGGGAGTACGCGAAGCGGGTGGACCTGCTGGGCCGGGGGTCGTACCACGTGGTGGTGGGGAATCCGCCGTACATCACAGTGAAGGATAAGCAAGAGAAGGAGAACTACAAGAAGGGCTACGATGCGAGCGTTGGCCAGTATGCGCTTTCCGTTCCGTTTGCTCAGCGACTCTTTGAACTGGCGGTAAAGGGCGCTGGTGGATCTGCTGGGGGCGGCGGACTCGTTGGGCAGATTACTGCCAACTCTTTCATGAAGCGGGAGTTTGGTAAGAAGCTAATCCAGGTTTTCTTCTGGGAGCGCGTGGAACTTTCGCATGTGATTGATACTTCTGGTGCCTATATTCCTGGACATGGCACTCCGACGGTAGTCCTCATTGGTCGTAATAGAGTGCCGAGTGGGAAGCGGAGAGTGCGGGCGGTACTTGGCAAGAAGGGGGAGCCGAGTCAGCCTGTGAGCGCTGCCCAGGGTTTGGTGTGGCGGTCCATTCTGGACTTGTATGAACGACCTGGCAATGACTCCGAGTGGGTGAGTGTTGAGGATCTAGAGCGATCCCAGTTGGCGGACTTTCCCTGGTCATTGAGTGGCGGGGGGGCTGGTCACCTTATGAATCTGATTGCTGGCAGTCGTTCTCAACTTGGGGGAGTTGTCGAAAGCATCGGGTTCTGTGCCGTTACGCGGGAAGATGATGCATACCTTGCGAGTCGCGGATTCGGTCAGCGCAGCGATATGTCCAGCGATCATGTGAGGGCACTGCTCGGGGGTGCTGAGGTCCGCGAATGGGGTTTTGGGCCGGGGGTCGAGGCGATTTTCCCCTACTCTGGGTCAACTCGCTCGGCGGAGAGTGATCCGGGTATGGAGCGAAGACTGTGGCCAAGCCGCGTATTTCTGCGTCTTCGTAAGGCTCTGTCAGGCACCCAAGAAGAGCAGGGACTTACCTGGTATGAGTACTCAAGCTTCTCGCCGCGACGTTACTGGGCGAAATGGCTGATCTCCTTTCCCTTTGTTGCCACTCACAACCATTTCTCACTCCGTCGGGACAACAAGGCATTCGTGCGAACTGCGCCCGTGATCAAGCTGCCGGACGGGGTGACTGAAGACACGCACCTAGCCTTGCTGGGAGTGCTCAACTCGTCGATGGCGTGCTTCTGGCTGAAGCAGGTTAGCCAAGGTAAGGGAGGTAGCGGTCTCGGCCGTGGCGTCCAGGACGAGGACTGGGAAGAGCGCTACGAGTTCACCGGCACCAAACTCGAAGGATTTCCCCTTCCTGATAACCTCCCGCTGGAGTTGGGCCGACAGCTTGATGCGCTTGCTCAGGAGCTAGCCACGCACGAGCCGTCCGCAGCCGCGGAATCCAGCGTGCCCACGCAGGCTGGCCTTGGTGAGGCACGTGCTCATCACCTTCGTATCCGTCAGCAGATGATCGCCGTGCAGGAGGAGCTGGACTGGGAGGTGTGCGGCCTCTACGGGTTGCTCAGCAGCAGTGAGGTCGCGAAGAGCACCGTGCCTGAGGGCAAGCGCGATGAGACCCCCGAGGTACAGCTCGGTGAGCGCGCCTTCGAGATCGTGCTCGCGCGCAAGGTGGAGGCTGGGGAGACGGAGACCGCGTGGTTTACGCGCCACGGTTCGACGCCCATCACCGAGATCCCCGCTCACTGGCCCGAGTGGTACCGCGACATCGTCCAGGCCCGGATTGACCTCATCAACCGCCAGCCCAAGGGCATCGGGCTGATCGAGCGCCCCGAGCACAAGCGGCGCTGGTCTACCGAACCGTGGGAGAAGAAGGAGCGGGCTGCGCTGCGGACATGGTTGTTGGACCGGATGGAGAACAACGACCTCTGGTACGAGGTCCGCGACGGGATGCGGAATCCGCGCCCCATGACGGTCAACAACCTCGCCGACCGGCTCAGCACGGACGAGGACTTCACCTCTGTCGCAGCCCTCTATGCACGCGATCACCTGGGCAAGCCCGACCTGCCCCTCGCGCAGGTGCTGTCCGAGGTCGTCGCCGACGAGCACGTCCCGTACCTCGCAGCCATCCGCTACAAGGACTCTGGTCTACGTACGCGTAAGGAGTGGGAGGACGTCTGGAAGTTGCAGCGCGAGGAGGACAAGACCGGGCAGCGGCTCGACATCGAGCCGCCCGCCAAGTACAAGTCCTCCGACTTCCTCAAGTCGTCCTACTGGGCGAACCGTGGCAAGCTCGACGTGCCCAAGGAGCGGTTCATCTCATACCCCGAGGCCGGTCCGGACGCCGACTCGACGCTGATGCTCGGCTGGGCCGGCTGGGACCACAAGGACCAGGCGCAGGCGCTCTTCGACCTGCTCAAGGCGCGTGAGCGCGCGGACGGTTGGGGCAAGGAGCGTCTTGTCCCGCTGCTCGCGGGCCTGCGCGAGGTCATGCCGTGGGTGCTCCAGTGGCACAACGAGTACGACGACGAGTGGGGAGACGCCCCGGCCGAGGAACTTGAGGCGGAGTACGAGAGGCTGCTCGGCAGGTTCCAGGTGAGCGAGGCCGAGCTGGTCGCGTGGCGGCCGGTGAAGAAGACCGGCGGGCGCAGGGCTGCGCGCCAGGCGCCCCTGGGGGAGTAGACCCCGCGCTGACGGGGTGAGGCGGTGCTGTCAGGAGTCGCCTCACCCCGGAGGCGTGGGTTCAGGAGGCGGGCACGTGTGCCGCGTGCATGGTGAATGCCGCCCACGCCTCGCGTGACACAGCGAGCGGCCGCAGTCCAATATCCTTGGAGTCCCGGACGAGGACGGCTTCCGAGGGAACGGCAACCTCGACGCAGTTGTCGCCGGAGCTGCCGCTGTAGCTGCTCTTGAACCAGGCCAGTTCGGTGGTGCTCATAGTGCTCCTCGCATCTGCTCCAGCAGGCTGACTGTGGCTTCGCGGCCGAGGGCCTGCGACCGCAGCTTGCCATAGCGCTGAAGCATTGCGCTCACATCCTTCGGGCCCGTGATGAGGATGCTCGACTGCTGGCCTTCGGAGTAGCCCACCCACTCGTGTTGAGGGGTCTCGGCCAGGTACATGAGGCCGTCCACACCGGCATGGTCTTCCTGGCGCAGAGGCATGACCTGGATCTCTACGTTCCGGCGCTGCCCTTGCAGTAGCAGGTAGTCCAGAACATGGCGGGACACCTCGGCCCCACCCATATGCCGTTCGAGCAGTGCTTGTTCGATGACGAAACTGAATGCGGTGTTCGGCCGGTTCGCGAGGAGCTGCTGCCGCTCCAGGCGGGCGCTCACCTGTCGCTCGATCTGTTCCTCGGACAGCGGTGGCAAGCGGCGGTCGAAGATCGCGCGGATGTACGGTTCGGGTTGCAAAAGCCCTGGGATCGCACGGCACTCGTACGTGTACAGGGAGACGGCATCCTCTTCGATCCCCGCCCACTTGTGGAACCACGACGCCAGCCCCGCCTTCCGCGTCAGACTCCGCGCCGCCGCCCCCAGTACCTTCGCCGCGACCACCCCCAGCGGCTCCTCCGCTCGCTCCGCCAAGTCTGCCGGCGGGAAGCGTTTGCCCTGCTCGATCTTGGCGATGTAGTGCGCCGAGTACCCCACCCGTGGTGCGAACTCCTCCTGCGTCAAACCGGCTTCGTCCCGCAGCGCTTTCAGGACCGCCCCGAAGGTCTTCAGGCTGTCCGATAGTTCCGGTTCGTTGCCGTTGCTGTTTCCGCCGCCGTGGTCAACGTTCATGACACAGCCGCCCCTCCGTACGTGCCCGCACCCGCCCGACGCTCCATGGTCACGGTCAGTTACCCACCCAGTCCAGCGCGTGAACCAGTACAGAGCGATCTGTACCAGTGTCGTCCCTGCCGACCAGGGCCCACGCCCGGAACGCTTGGCTCCATGACGCCTCCTCACGCCCAAGTGCCCGTCACCGTACGTACGTTCGCTCAGCGTTTCTCCGCCACCCGGCGCGGCGCGCGCCTCGCCCGGCTCCTGTCTGTTGAGCAAGCCGTCGGTTGGGGGATTCCACGCGGCTCGGCAGCCCTCGATTCCTTCGCTCTCGTCGTTGCCGAACTCGCCGCCAACTCTGTGCTGCACGGGTGCGTTCCGGGCCGGGACTTCGAGCTCAGGCTGCTGTTCGACTCCGGAGCCGGTGTCGTCCATGTGGAGGTGTCCGACACTCACCCCCGCCTCCCGGCAGCGAATACCACGACCGACACCGACACCGACACCGACGCGGACGGGGGCCGGGGGCTTGCCCTCGTCGACGCCCTCGCTGCACGGTGGGGTGTACGGGCCCGGGTCGGGCCCGGGAAGACCGTATGGGCGGAGTGTCCGGTGAGCTCGGCGGCTCCATGACCCCGGGACGCGCCCACCGGATTCAGCGCCCGCCCTTCAGTCGGATCTCCCGCGTCCACGCGTTCGTACCGCCCGACGGGGTCGTCTTGCACGCGGCGGCGTAGCACCGCCAGACCCAGGCGTTCTTCCAGCGCCGGATCTCGATCTCCGTGCCCTTGCACCGCCCGCACTTCGGCGGGCGCGCGAACGTCTCCGCGTGTTCGTGCTCCAGCAGCTTTCGTGCGAAGTACCCGCCCCGCATCGTCAGCATCACCTCACGCGTGTTGCTCTGCGAGAGCACGTTGAGGCTGCCGAGCATGACCGTGCGCTCGTCGATCACCGCGATCTTCTGGTGCATGACGTGCATGGGGACGACAGTGTGCGCCACGGAGCGCAGGTCGGCGATGAGCGGCCGGCTGGTGTCCTTCTTCTGGAGCTGGTCCGTGTCGTCGCGTATGAAGACCGTGATCCGCACGCCCCGGCCTGCCGCCGCCCGCAGTTCGGGCAGCAGGGAGCGGATCCGGTTGGCTACCCACGGGGCCCAGAGCCACAAGGACTGCCGCGCCTGCCGGATTTCGTCGGTGAAGGTGCGGTAGAAGTCCCGTTCGTCGTCGATCTCCGTCACCTCCACGTGCCGGCTCAGCACCTCGGCGAGGGCCGTGCCGAACTCGCCCCGGAAGGGGACCGGAGCGTGCGGCGGGGTGATCAGGTGCTTGGCGTGCAGTACCCGGACCCCCGGAGTGCCGATCAGTCCCGCGAGCTGGGCCAGGGCCGTCCCCGGCCGGGCTCCGCGGACGCGTTCTCCGCCGGCGATGATGTAGAGGCGGGTCTTGACCCGGGTGACGGCGACGTTGAACAGGCGGACGCCGTTGCGTCGCCATTCGTCGGCGCCCGGCTGCCGGTGGGCGAGGGCCATCCACAGTTCACGGCTGTCGGCGCCGCCCTCCACCGTGTCGAAGATGACGACGTCGAACTCCCGGCCCTGGAACTTGTGGGCCGTACCGACCTCGGCCAGCGGCCGCCCCGCCCCCTCGACATCCCGTAGCGCCTCCAGCGTGGCTTCGGCCTGAACGCCGTACGGCGTGACGATGCCCGCTTCCTCACCCTGCTCACGGTGCAGCTCCACCAGAGCCCGCGCGATCAGCGAACCGGCCGGCCACCACCCCTTACGGCTGCCGGTCAGGTGTGCACGGGCCAGTTCGTGCAGGCCGTCCGTGTCGATGAGGACGATCTCGGGGTCGTTTCCGGGACGCTCCCGTAACGCTTGGGCTCCGCCCCGCAGGATCCCGCCGTACGCGAGATCGTTGGCCAGCTTCATCACGGCGGGGCCGAAGCGGTGCTGTTCGGTGAGGGTGACGCAGGCCGGGTGTGCCTGCGCGTCGGCGGGCTCGATGATTCCGCAGTGCTGGAAGACGTCGGGAAGCAGCCACCGCTTGATGTCGTCACGTTCCTGGTCCTTGAGTGCGGACGGGATGACGGGCCCCAGCTGCATGAAGTCCCCGAGCAGGACGGCGGCCCGGCTCGCCTTGCCCGTGGCGAGCAGTACCTCGGGCAGGGTCGCGGCGCCGGCCTCGTCGACGAGGACGACGTCGTACGGGCCTTCGAAGACGGCCGGGTTCGTACGGAACCTGGCCAGGGTGGTGGCGACCAGCTTGGCGGCCTTGATGATCTCGCCCTGGGCGTTGCGGGAGAGGCGTTCGTACTCCTCCTGGACCTCCTGGTACTTCTCCTCCAGCGCGGGTCGCCAGGCGCTGTCACTGATCACGTCCGGGCGCAGCCGCTCGGCCTGGGCGTGCAGGGTCGGCCAGCCCTTGAGGGTGGCCTGTTCCGTCAGATCGTGGGCCTGCTGAGCGGCGATTGCCACCTGGGCGGCTTGGTCTGCCTCCCTCCTGCACGTTTCCAGATGCCGATGGACGCCTTCCATGGCGGTGAGCTTGACCTCGGCGTCGGCTGCGAGGGCGCTGATCTGCTCGGGCGTCAACGGAATGCTGTCGGTGAGTACCGTGATCCGGGCGTCGAGCTTCGCGATATGGGTGGTGGCCGTGGCGCGGGCCTTCCCGGCAGCTTTCCGTGCCTCGGCAGCGTCCTGCTCGGCGTCCCGTAACCGCTGCTGGAGTGTGGTGATCTTCTCGCGAAGACGCCACCTGGCCACAGCGCCCTTGGCTTCGAGTTCGGTCAACTCCCCGCTCAGAGCGCGGCGGTGTTTCTCCGATATCAGCGCGTCGGCTTCGAGGCCCTCTGCCGCCTCGCGGATCTGGACCTGCTCCGCACGCAGTTTGTCCACCTGCTGCCACTGGGCATGTGAGGGGGCTGCCCCCCTGAGGCGGGCGTTGGCCGTCTCCGCCGCCGACAGGGCGTCTGCCAGCTGTTGCTCCACCTCGGCCTGTCGACCTTGGATGTCGTTCACCCGAGAGAGCGCCGACGCCAGGTCCTGCCCCGGCGTCCACAGCAGCTTCAGCGCAGCGAAGTACGCGGAGGGATCAAAACCGGCCAGAGCGGTGTCCAGCGCCGCCAGCTGTTCGGCACGGTTGCGGATCGCGACGAGCTCACCCTCGATCCCGCTGCGGCGATCGGCTGTCTCCGCCAAGCGTGCCTGGACCATCAGCGGCAGCGAGATCGATGGGTCCTCGGCCACCTCCCGCAGGTGCGGCGGGCCCACGCGGACGATGTCACCGGGACCGTGTCGCTTCTCCCGCACCACCCCGAGCAGGGCGTTGTCCACCGCGATGTTGGTCGCGGAGACCAGGAGCACCCGCTCGCCCCGGGCGATGAGGTCACCGATGGCGCGCTTGAGGACGGTGGTCTTACCGGTGCCCGGCGGCCCCCACACCAGGTGGACACCTTCGCCGAGGCAGGCCCGGTACGCGTTTGCCTGCGCAGGGTGGAATCCGGGCGGGTCCACGTCGTGCGCCGGTACCCCACCGATGGTCCGGGCCGCCAGCGCGGCGGCCAGGGGGTGTTCGCCGAGGCCGGCGATGCCGTTGCGCAGGGCTTCGATGAGGAAGGTGGGCGGCTGCTTGAGCATCCACAGATGCGGGTCGGTGATCTCGGCGAACTCGGCCACGCGCAGGGTGAGCAGGGATCCGTTCTGCACTGTCTCGGAGACGGCGAAGCCGTTTGCCTCGATGCCGTCGTCGTCCGGTCCAGCCAGGCGCAGGCCATCCAGCTGGTCCGGGCCGATGTCGGAGCCGCGCAGGTCCACCGCGTACTGACCGGGTTCACCGGTCCGGGCCGCGCGTCCGATGCGCTGCCAACGGGGCTGCCTGCCCGCGCCGCCCTCGACGGCGATCCACTCGCCGAGCGCCGTGGCGATCTCCTCGCGCCAGCCCACGTAGCGCCCCCCGTCCCGCTGCCCCGATTCAGATCCGCACCCTACCCAGCCGCTCGATGTGACACACGGGAAGGGGGCAATGACCGAAGGTGTGGTCGGAAGTGGCGTGGATCTTGCCACGGCCGGGTTCTCGCCACCGCTGGCCTGGCAAGATTGAGGGGCGCCGACCAGCGCACCGTTGTGACCACGCCGCCACCGACCGAGGGACTGATCGCCTGATGCCTACGAGCGAGCTCTTCCTGAAGGATGTCATCGACATCAAGGAAGACGTCCACGCGGGCGACTTCAAGATCGAGCTCTCTCAGGGATTCAGCGAGACCGACGCCCGGGTCGCCGAATACGTCGTCACCGAACAACTCCAGGGTGCCTTCCGGCATGCCCTGAGCATCGTCTCGAACGCGGTCCGGACGGGTAACTCCCACGCGGCCTACCTGCACGGCTCCTTCGGTGCCGGTAAGAGCCACTTCCTCTCCGTGCTGCATGCCGTGCTCAACAACCACCCGGCGGTCGGGACCAAGGCGCGCCTGGCGGAAGTGGCTGCCGCGCACAAGGAGTGGCTGGGGCGTAGCCGCTTCCTGATGGTCCCCTACCACCTCGTCGGCTCCACCGACCTCGACTCGGCGCTGCTGGGCGGCTATGTGCACACCGTGCGCGAGCTCCACCCCGACCAGCCTCTGCCCCCGGTCTACCGCGCCGACGCGCTGCTCGCCGACGCCCGGACCCAGCGGGAGTTCCTCGACGACGACGCGAAGTTCCTCCAGTGGCTGGGCAAGGGCGCTGCTGCCCTCGGTGCGGCGGACGGGACCCCTGTCGAAGCGGACCCCGACGACATGCCCGCCCTCGACATGGGGGAGGCCATGCCGGCGGCCGGCGGCTGGACCGGCGCGGACTTCGACCGGGCGTTCGGCGCGACCGCCGTGGACGACCCGTACCGGGAGAAGCTGGTATCCGCGCTGCTGGCCGGGCCCATGGCTTCGTACGCGCAGGGCGTGCGCGGCGAGGCGGGGGCCTTCGTGCCGCTGGAGAACGGCCTCAAGATCATCTCGCGGCACGCGCAGTCGCTCGGCTACACCGGTGTGGTCCTCTTCCTGGACGAGCTGGTGCTGTGGCTCCAGGCGAACATGGGCCGGCACGACTTCGTCCGGGATCAGGTGCAGCGGCTGGTCAAGCTGATCGAGTCCGCGGACAGCGGGCGCCCGGTGCCCATCGTGTCGTTCATCTCCCGCCAGCGTGACCTGTCCCAGCTCATCGGCACCGACGTGGCGGGTGCGGACGTCGAGAACCTCGAGCAGCAGATCGAGTACCTCGCCGAGCGCTTCGACGTCGTCGATCTCGAGGACAGCAACCTCGTCGAGATCATCAAGCACCGGGTGCTCGCGCCCAAGCCCGGCATGGAGTCCGTACGCGACGACGCCTTCAAGATCGTCGAGTCGTCGAACGACGAGGTGCGCCAGGTCCTGCTCGACGCGCAGGGCCGCACGGAGGCCGGCTGGGACGACTTCCGGGAGCTCTACCCGCTCTCGCCGGCCCTGCTGAACGTCCTCGTCGACCTCTCCGGTGTGCTCCAGCGCGAGCGCACCGGCCTGAAGCTGGTCCAGGAGCTGCTGCGCCGACGCCGCGACGACCTCAAGATGGGGGAGCTGATCCCGCTCGGCGACCTCTACGACGTCATCGCGGACCGCACCGGAGCGGCCTTCACGCCGAAGCTGCGCCGTGAATCGGAGATTGCGCACCGCTTCCACCAGCGGGTGCGCGACACCCTGCTGGAGAAGTACCGGTCGAAGGACGACAAGCGCTTCCAGACCGACGACCGGCTGGTCAAGACACTGCTGCTGGCCGCCCTCGCCCCCAACGTTCCGGCGCTGAGCCGCCTCACCGGAGGCCGGCTCGCAGCCCTGAACCACGGCACGATCCGCACCCGGGTCGGCGACGCCGGATCGGTGGCCGTCAAGCGCCTGCGGGACCTCCAGGTGGAGTACGACGGTGAGCTGCGCAGCGAGGGCGACAGCAGCGACCCCGTCTTCCACCTGCACCTGTCGGACCTGGACGTGGAGCCCCTGCTCGAAGAGGTGCAGGGCGTGGCCGACCAGCTGGGCTACCGCCGGCAGTGGATCAAGGATCAGCTGTGGCGGGCGCTCGGGGTCAAGGACACCCAGGCGTTCGTCTGCGAGCGGGAGATCGTCTGGCGCGGCACCAAGCGCACGGTGGAGTTCGTGTTCGGCAACGTCCGTGACCCCCACCTGCCGGACGACGAGTTCAGTCCGCAGCTGCCGGGCAACGTCCGTATCGTCTTCGACTACCCCTTCGACGAGGGCGACCACGCGCCGAGCGACGACCTCAACCGCGTCAACAAGCTGCTGCGCGCGGGGAAGAGCGAACCGGTCCTGGTCTGGCTGCCGGACTTCTTCTCCGAGCAGACGGGCCGGCAGCTCGGCCGCCTGCTGAAGATCAACTATCTGTTGGAGCGGGACCGGCTGGAGGACCACACCGCCACCCGGCCGGCGGAAGAACGCGTCCAGATCCGCAACCAGCTCAAGGCGTCCCGGGACAGCCTCACCGAGCGCCTCACCGAGGCCCTGCTCCAGCTGTACGGGATCAACCGTGCCGAGCCCGGCACGGTGGGCGCTCAGGTACCCGATGGCCAGCACCTGGTGTCGCTGCAGCGCGGCTTCGAGCGGACCAAGCCGGAACCGGCCGTCGGCTTCGAGCAGAACCTGTTCCTGCTAGCGGACGAGATGTACGCGGCGCGCTACCCCAAGCACCCCGACTTCGACCCGCAGCTCAAGCGCGAGGCCGTCACCCTGGGCGACCTGAAGACGACCCTGGAATGGATCACCCGGGCCATGGCGGACGGCTCGCGCCGGATCGTGGTCGACAGCCACCACCTCAAGCGGGTCCGCCGCATCGTACACGCTCTCGGCCTCGGCGAGGTCCACGACGGTCCGCTGAACGTCAGCAACGACTGGCGCCTGCGTATCAACAAGCGCGCCGCCGAGAGCCCGGACTCCGGCCAGGACCTGGCGGTGGAGACGATCCGCGGCTGGATCGCCGAGATGGGCTACGAGGGGCTGGACCGCAATGTCGCCAATCTGCTGATCGCCTCCTACGCCCTCCTCGACGACCGCACCTGGATCTACCAGACCTCCACGCTGTCCAAGGCACCGGACCTGGACAAGATCGGTTCCGGCTACGGGCTCCGGGCGGTCGCGCTGCCGGACGAGGAGACCTTCGGCACCGCGCTGCGACGGGCCGCGGTCATCTTCGGCAAGAGCGTGCCTCCGGTCCTGTTCGCCCGTAATGTTGCTCAGCTCTCCAGCCAGGTTCGCGAGGTCGCGGAGGAGCACCGCAAGGCCGTGGCAGGCGCCCGTGACCTGCTGCAGAAGCATGCCGGACGACTCGGTCTGGCCGGCCCCGGCGGGGCGGAGGCGCCTCGTGTGCAGTCCCTGAAGGCCGCCGCCGATCTGATCGCGCGCGTCCTGCGTGACAGCGACCCCACACTCGTCCTCCAGGAGCTGGCCGGCGCGGCCTACGCGGTGGGCGACGACGAGATCGGGGCGGCGCTCAAGCAGGCACCCGCCGTTCGGGACGCGCTGGCGGGCGAGGACTGGCCGACGCTGCTGGACACCGTCCACGAGCTGGCGACGCGTGACGACTCCGTCGGCGACCGTGCCCGCGCGCTCGTGGACACCGTTCGGAAGGCAGCAGACCGTCATGAGTCCGCCGACGAGTCCCTGGCACCGGTGCTGGACGGCATCCAGGGCTCGGCCATGGCCCTGATGCGCGAGGCCACCCGACTTGCGCAGGCAGCCCAGCCGGTGACCCCGCCGCCGGTCACCGTACCGCCGACCGCGGAGGACATCCGGCTCACGGATCATGGAACTCCGCCCGTTCCGTCCGACCAGCCGGCCGAGGTGGATAAGGACACCGCCCGAGGCGCACGGGACGCGGGCCCCAAGGCCCTCGACACACCGAAGGCGGCGCAGGCCGCCCGGGCGACGTACCTTGTGGAGCCGACCCGGCTCGAAGCCGGCCTTGCCGCCACCATGGCGGACCTCAGCGCGGATCTGCGGACCTTCCTCGCAGCTCATCCCGGCGCCCGGGTTCAGGTGACCTGGCGGGTGGTGGACCAGCACTCCGGCGACTCCGCCGAGTTCACCGGCTCCGACGGTGAGGAGTCCGGGCACTGATGACCCACGCTCTGCCGAAGGTCGGCCGCCGGACCGTCGAAGCACTTCTGGAGCGGAACGCCGCCGCGTTCCGTGACCGGTCCCTGATGCTGATCCACGGGACGTACACGGCAGGTGCCGCCGCCGAGTTCACCGCCACTGTGGCCGGTGAACCGCGGCGGGTCGTCGTACGCGACGAGTCGTCGGTCCTGGGGCTGCTCGCCGCATGGCGCAAGCACCGTGTCGAGGAGCCTCCCGGGAGTCTGCTCGTCCTCACCACCGGCGTCGACGACGCGCAGCTCGGCTGGGACCTGCGCGGACACGCGGTCCGCCGGCGCACGCTCACCGTGGACAAGGCCGAGATCGTCCTGCAGCGCTTCGGCGCCGCAGGGATCGACATGCGGATGTACCGCGAGGACTGGCTGCTGGACGCCCTGGTCGATGCCGAGCCTGCCGATGGCGGCTGGCCGCGGGTGACCGGAGTACTCACCCGGGACGCGGCATTGCGGGCCCTGGCCGTCGAACGCCTCGGGCTGGGCGGGCCCCAGGGGGCCGCGGACGGAGGCAGGGGAGTCGCCCTCGACGCGGACTCCTTGCTGGCCTGGTCCCGTACGGCGGCGGGTTCCCGCCGCTTCGCCGAACTCGCGGAGACCGAACGCGAGGAACTGAAGAAATGGCTCGGCGAGATCGCCGGGCCCGCCGCGCCCGTGCTCCTTGCGCTGGCCGAGACAGGTCGCGGCGCGGACGCCATGGCCCTCGGACTGCTCGGCGCGGCCCTGCGCGACCCCGCGGTCAGCCCGGACACCGTCCTCGCCGTCGGTGGGCTCTTCGGGCAGGCGCGGCCGCGCACGGCCGAACTGACTGCTTTCACCGACGCGGTGGAAGGAACCATGATCCGCTGGATCGCCGAGGCACGTGGCAACGACCCCGCTCGGCAGCGCGTGTTCGCAGTCCTCGACCGAGCCGATGAGCTGGCCCGTGACGCGGGGCTCACCGCCTCGCTGGCCGGGAGCCGCTTCCTGCCCGCCGGGTTCACCGCGCAGCTGGGCGCGACGATCGAGGCGGCACGGCAGTCTCCCCACGGAGGGGAGAGCGAGCTTGCCGAGCTGGCAGGGCATGCCCTGGCCGGGCTCTTCCCCGACCGGGTACGGGTCGCGGAGATGGCCGTTCGTATCGCCCGCTGGCTGCGCCTGCCGGCTCCTTCCGCAGAAGGGGTGGCGGCAGCTGTCACCCAGCATCTGTCGGACTGGGGGTGGGCCGACCGGGCACTGACGGTGCTGTGGAGCGGCGACCCGGGCGGTGACCCCGAGGCCGCACGACACCTGCGTGCCCTGTACGAGGAGGGCCGGGCCCGACGGGACGCGCTGGACGAGGCGTTCGCCCGGCACCTGGCAGCGTGGGTGTCCCACGCCAGTGCCCAGCATCCGGCCGGGTGCCTCGTCGTGGAGAAGGTGCTGGACACCCTCGCACGGCCGCTGGCCGCGGCCACCCCGCCGCTGCTGATCGTGCTCGACGGGATGAGCAGTGCGGTCGCAGCCCAGCTCGGCGAGGAGGTCGAGCGTGAGGGCTGGCGTGAGGTCGTCCCGCGTCCCGCGCCCGGTGCACCGGCACGACGGCTCGCAGCCGTGTCGGCGTTTCCGTCGGTGACCCAGGCGAGCCGCGCTTCGCTGCTCACAGGGACCATCGTCGTGGGCGGTCAGTCGCAGGAGGCGTCGGGCTTCGCGGCATTCTGGCGCAAGCGTCGCAAGGACGCCTATCTCTTCCACAAGGCGTCGATCGGCGGGGACGCCGGGCACTTCCTCGCCCCGGAACTGCTGCTCGCACTCGCCTCCGACGCTGTGGTCGGGGTTGTGCTCAACACCATCGACGACGCCCTCGACTCCGGCCAGCAAGGCCAGCGCACCGCATGGGCCCTGCACGACATCACCTACCTCCGCGAACTGCTCTCTGCCGCCCGCAGCTACGGCCGGCCGGTGGTTCTGGTCTCCGACCACGGTCATGTCCTCGACCGCGCACCGGGCAAGGGCGCGGCGGAGGTTCCCGGCCCCATCGGGTCAGCGCGCTGGCGGCCCGGCACGGACGCCGGAGACGGCGAAGTGTGCCTGAGCGGTCCCCGTGTAACGGACGGGGACGGGACGATCGTCGTGCCGTGGCGCGAGGACATCCGATACTCCGGCCGCCGGGCCGGTTACCACGGCGGTGCTGCGCTCGCCGAGGTCACCGTCCCGGTGCTGGTGCTCGTACCCTCCGCAGGCCAGGTCCCCCAGGACTGGGAGCTGCTGCCCCGGGAGCAGGCTGCGCCGCTGTGGTGGCGGGCGCCGTCCGCCCCGACACCGGCACCGGACGACGTGGCCGCGCTGCCGGGCGCCGAGGCGAAGCCGAGGACGAAGGGCAAGCCACCGGCCCAGTCCGAGGGTCTCTTCACCGATGACGATGTCGTCGCCCCTCTGCCGCACGGCAGCGAGCCGTCCGCGACGGTACCGCCGAGCCTGGGCGAACTCGTGGTGGCGAGCGAGGTGTACGAAGCGCAGAAGGCGTACGTCCGCAAGGCCCCCGAGGCGGGGGTCGTGGCCGCGGTCATTGACCAGCTGGTCGCGGCAGGCGGCACCATGTCCCCGGCCGCACTGGCCGCGGCGATCTCCGCCACCGGCCGGGTACGGCGCAACATCGAAGGCTTCGTCGCCACCGTTCAGCGGCTGCTGAACGTCGAGGGCTACCCCGTGCTCGGCTTCATCGACGCGGGACACACGGTGAAACTCGACGAGACGCTGTTGCGCGGGCAGTTCCTTCCTGCCCAGGACGCACGGTGACCGCCGTCCCGGCCGCCGCGGCGAGCGCGGTCCGGCGGAAAGAGGTGATCGATGCGCTACGACGCGGCACCGTACCCCAGGCGGGCCTCGACCTGCTCGCGGTCGGGCTGGGACGGTTCGAGACGGCGCTCGACGACGACCTGGGTACCATCGCGCGCGGTGGTGCGGCCTTCCACGCCATCCGTGGCGAATACGGCTCCGGCAAGACCTTCTTCGCGCGGTGGCTGGCAGAACGCGCCAAGCGAGCAGGGCTGGCCACGACCGAGGTGCAGGTTTCGGAGACCGAGACGCCGCTGCACAGGCTGGAGACGGTCTACCGTCGGCTGACCGAGAGACTGACCACCGCGACGCATCAGCCGAGTGCGTTGCGCGCCGTCGTCGACTCCTGGTTCTACACCTTGGAAGAGGAAGTCCTCGATGCCGGTGAGACCGACGAAGAGGACGAGGCGGCACTCGCCGCAGCCGTCGATGTCCTCATGGAGCGGCGGCTGGCCGAGGTCGCCCGGACCACTCCCGCCTTTGCCGCGGCACTGCGGGGCTATCGCAGAGCGGTCGCAGTGGGCGACGGGGCGACGGCCGAAGCGCTGATCGCATGGCTGGGGGGACAGCGGTCCGTCGCGGCCTCCGCGCGCCGTGCTGCCGGCGTGCGTGGGGATCTCGACCACTTCGCGGCGCTGGGGTTCCTGCAAGGACTGCTCACCGTGCTGCGGGACTGCGGACATCCCGGACTCCTGCTGGTCCTCGACGAGATCGAAACCCTGCAGCGCGTGCGGGGGGACGTACGGGAGAAAGGCCTCAACGCACTCCGGCAGCTTCTCGACGAGATCGACGCCGGGCGGTTCCCCGGCCTGTTCCTCGTCATCACCGGTACGCCGGCCTTCTACGACGGGCAGCAGGGGGCGCAGCGGCTGGCACCGCTGGCCCAGCGGCTCGCCACCGACTTCACCACGGATGCGCGCTTCGACTCACCCCGGGCGGTCCAGCTGAGACTGTCCGGATTCGACCTGCCCCACCTCGGTGAACTGGGTCGCAAGGTCCGGGACTTGTACCGAGACGGGGCGCGTCATCCGGCCCGTGTGGCCGGGCGGGTGGACGATGCCTACGTGGACGAACTGGCCGCTGCCGTCACCGGCGGCCTCGGCGGCAAAGTCGGGGTCGCACCTCGTGTGTTCCTGCGCAAGCTGGTGGCCGACGTCCTCGACCGAGTGGACGAGTTCGCCGACTTCGACCCTCGGGAGCACTACTCGTTCACCCTCAGGGCCTCGGAACTCACCGAGACCGAGCGCAACGCCGCGGCGGGGAACCCGGACGACATCGAGCTGGAGCTGCCGTGAGCTCGTTCGACGAGCTGGAACCGGTCCTCGTCCACCACATCGTCAACACGCTCGGCTGGAGTGGCCTGCGCCCGCTCCAGGAGGAGGCAATCGGTCCGTTGCTCGCGGGCGATGACGCCGTCCTCCTCGCGCCCACGGCGGGGGGCAAGACCGAGGCCGCGTGCTTTCCTCTGCTCTCCAGGATGGCGAAGAGCCGCTGGACCGGCACCTCGGTGCTGTACGTCTGCCCCCTCAAGGCGCTGCTCAACAACCTGCTGCCCCGGCTGGAGACCTACGCGTCGTGGCTGGGACGTACGGCGGCCCTCTGGCATGGTGACACCACCACTGGTGCCCGGAAGCGGATCCTCGCGACGCGCCCGGACGTACTGCTCACAACGCCCGAGTCCCTTGAAGCAATGCTGGTCAGCGCCAATGTGGACCACCAGGCCTTCTTCTCGGGACTCAGAGCGGTGGTGGTGGACGAGGTACACGCCTTCGCCGGCGACGACCGCGGCTGGCATCTCCTCGCCGTGCTGGAGCGGATGCAGCGGGTCGTGGACCGCCCCCTGCAGCGGGTCGGACTCTCCGCGACGGTCGGCAACCCCGAGGAGCTGCTGGACTGGCTCCAGGGCTCGGGCGCGGGCAAACGCCCAGCCAGGGTCGTCGCACCGCACCTGCGGGCACCCGAGCGTCCACCGACCGGGGCACCGGCCCCTGCGCCCCCGGGTGACATCCAGCTCGACTACGTCGGCTCCCTCGACAACGCGGCCACGGTCGTCGCATCGCTGCACAGAGGGGAGAAGCGTCTGGTCTTCTGCGAGTCACGACGACTGGTCGAGGAACTGGGCGAGAAGCTCCGGGCGAAGGGCATCACGACCTTCCTCTCCCACGCCTCACTGTCGCTCGACGAACGCCGTAGGGCGGAAACGGCTTTTGCCGAGGCACGTGATTGCGTGATCGTCTCCACCAGCACCCTCGAACTCGGCATCGACGTGGGGGACCTCGACCGGGTCATCCAGATCGACGCCCCGACGTCGGTCGCGTCCTTCCTCCAGCGGCTGGGGCGCACCGGGCGGCGGCCCGGAACCTCCCGGAACTGTCTGTTCCTGGCGTTGGACGAGTCCGGTCTGCTGGAGGCGGCGGGGCTGCTGCTGCAGTGGTCGCGGGGGTGGGTGGAACCGGTGGCCGCGCCGCCGGAACCACGGCATATCGTCGCACAACAGCTGCTCGCGCTGTGCCTCCAGGAACACCGGGTCGGGGAGAACCTGTGGCAGGAGTGGTGGCACGGGCTCGGCCCGTTCGGCAGCGGAGCCGAACCGATCGTGCGGCACCTCGTGGAGGAGGGATACCTGGAACGGGACGGCGGCCTTCTGTTCATCGGGCCCGAAGCCGAACGGCGCTTCGGACAGCGTCATTTCATGAACCTCACGACAGTGTTCACTGCCCCTCCGCAGTTCACCGTCCTGCACGGCAGGTCGGAGATCGGCCGGACCGATCCGAGTCTCCTCACCGAGCGGATCGACGGACCGCGCCGGCTGCTGCTCGCCGGCCGGAGCTGGCTGGTCACCTACATCGATTGGAAGCGCAAGCGCTGCTTCGTGGAACCCGCGGACGGAGGCGGCAAGGCGAAGTGGAGCTCTGCCGGATTCGGCCTGGGCACGTCGTACGAGGTGTCGCGTGCCGTACGCGAGGTGCTCCTCGGTACGGATCCCCCCGTCAGGCTCACGCAACGGGCCATGCGGTCGCTCACCGAGGCACGGGAGCACTTCCTGGAACGCGTCCATCCGGGTGGCACGCTGGTCGTCCGTGAGTCCGACGGGCAGATGCGCTGGTGGACGTGGGCCGGCCACCGGACCAATGCCACGCTGGCGGCGACGCTCGATGACGTGGCGGTCCCGGGGCAACGTATCAACGACCACTGGCTCAGGCTGCGAGAGGATGTGACACCAGCGTCCTGGAAGAGCCGGACTGCGGGCGCGGCGGACCGGCTGTGTCTTCCCGAGGTCGACGAGCGGGCCGTACGCGGACTGAAGTTCTCGGAGACGCTGCCGCCTCGGCTGGCGGAGGCGACCCTCTCGGCACGTCTGGCAGGCGTGGAGTCGGCAGTCACTGTGCTGGCCGAACCTGTGCGGTTTGTTGCAATGTGACGGGATCAAGATTGGTGCGAGCTGCTCAGGCCGTTTGAGGCCGCGAAGCCCGCGAGGGGGCTCCGCGGACGGGGCGCAGATCGCAGCGCGAGGGTGGTGAACGAACCCCGGCGCCCGGATCGCGGTGCAGACGGTGCGGGACACGGAGACGGCCGTGGAGGAGGTCCGGTTCGTCCTCTTCGACGAGCCGGCGTACGAAGCGTTCGCCCGGCAGGTCCGTTGACGGCACACGGTTGTGACGGACCCATTCGGCCTGAGTCCCCGATAAGCGGCATCGTGAGGTGGCGCTTCGGGCGAGGTGCCACACGTCGGGGAGGCGGTGTCCGCCGGCCTCCCGCTATCTGCCGATCAGCCCGATGTCGTAGGCGTAGAGCGCGATCACGCCGGCCACGCACGCAATGATCACCAGGGAGGCGAAGCTCGTGTGCCTCCCGCGGCGCCCGGGACGGGCAGTGCGCTTGCGGGCCTCGGGGCGCGCCGGTCGCGGCCCGGCCGGTACGGCGTCGGCGGCGGCCTCGGCGAGCAGTCGCCGACAGGTCGCGGCGAGCTCGGCCGTACCGGCGGACAGCGGCACGATCGCCTCCGATCGCGCCGGCGCGGTGGTGCCGCCGTCGAGGATGCGGCCGGCCCGGACCAGCACCTCGTCCCGGCTGCCCGCGGGGGCGAGGCTGATCCAGCGCTGCACGTGCTCACCCCGGATGACCACGCCTCCGGACCGGTCCCGGTACACGCTGTGCTCGCGCCACAGCGAATCAGCCAACTCGCTTGCTTTTTCCCTCAATTGAGCGCTCAAAGCCCACCCCTTGGCCATCTGGAAATCGAACAGACATGGCACTCTAGCGGCAGTTCCCAGGGGTCGTCCGCCGGGGGCTGTCCGCCGGCGGACGACACCCCGTAATCCGCTCCGGCCCTGGCAGTCGCACGCTGATGTCGCATTCCCGCCAGCCCGACGCCCGCACGGTGCCGCATGCTCGAATCATGCACACCGACACCGAGCGCTGTGTACGCGCCGTCC
The DNA here is from genome assembly GCF_039536205.1 of Streptomyces sannanensis. Lineage (GTDB taxonomy): Bacteria > Actinomycetota > Actinomycetes > Streptomycetales > Streptomycetaceae > Streptomyces > Streptomyces sannanensis. The sequence goes on from NZ_BAAAYL010000001.1 coordinate 5,791,283, forward strand.
AGTCGAAGGACGCCCGCTTCGACGGCTGGTTCTTCACGGCCGTGCTGACCACCCGGATCTACTGCCGCCCCAGCTGCCCGGCGGTGCCGCCCAAGGCCGAGAACATGACCTTCCTGCCCAGCGCGGCCGCCTGCCAGCAGGCCGGATTCCGGGCGTGCAAGCGCTGCCGGCCCGACACCAGCCCCGGCTCCCCGGAGTGGAACGCCCGCGCCGACACCGTCGCCCGCGCGATGCGGCTGATCCGGGACGGGGTCGTGGACCGCGAGGGTGTGCCCGGCCTCGCTGCCCGGCTCGGCTACTCCACCCGGCAGATCGAGCGGCAGCTGCTCGCCGAGCTCGGTGCCGGTCCGCTCGCCCTGGCCCGCGCCCAGCGGGCCCAGACCGCCCGGCTCCTCATCGAGACGACCGCGATCCCCATGACCGAGATCGCCTTCGCGGCCGGATTCTCCTCCATCCGCACCTTCAACGACACCGTCCGCGAGGTCTTCGCGCTCTCCCCGAGCGAGCTGCGCACCCGGGCCGCGCGCGGCCCCGGACGGCAGACCCCAGGGGCGATCTCGCTCCGGCTGCCGTACCGCGCGCCGCTCAACCCCGACAACCTCTTCGGACACCTCGCCGCGACCGCCGTCCCCGGCGTGGAGGAGTGGCGCGGCGGGGCGTACCGGCGCACTCTGCGCCTCCCGTACGGACACGGAATCGCGGAACTCACCCCGCAGCCCGACCACATCGGCTGCCGGCTCTCGCTCACCGATCCGCGTGATCTGGCCGTCGCGATCAGCCGCTGCCGCTGGCTGCTGGACCTGGACGCCGACCCCGCCGCCGTCGACGAGCAGCTGTCCGCCGACCCGCTGCTGGCCCCGCTGATCCGCAAGGCGCCGGGCCGGAGGGTGCCCCGTACCGTCGACGCCGCCGAGTTCGCGGTACGTGCCGTGCTCGGCCAGCAGGTCTCCACCGCCGCCGCCCGCACGCACGCCGGCCGGCTGGTCGCGGCGCACGGCGTGCCGGTCGGGGACCGTGAGGGCGGCCTGACCCACCTCTTCCCGTCTCCGGAGGCGCTGGCCGCGCTGGATCCCGACACCCTGGCCCTCCCGCGCAGCCGTCGCACCACCCTGACCACCCTGGTCTCCGCACTGGCCGACGGCACGATCGGCCTCGGCTTCGACAGCGACTGGGAGCGGGCCCGCGTGCAGCTCGGCGCACTGCCCGGCTTCGGCCCCTGGACGGTCGAGGTGATCGCGATGCGCGCCCTCGGCGACCCGGATGCCTTCCTGCCGACCGATCTCGGCATGCGGCGCGCGGCGGGCGGTCTGGGGCTGCCGTCGACACCCGCCGCCCTGACCGCGCGCGCCGCACACTGGCGGCCCTGGCGGGCGTACGCCGTCCAGTACCTTTGGGCGACCGATGATCACCCCATCAACAGCCTTCCGGAGTAGGGAAGTTCATCATGTCCACCAAACGTCACACGGTCGCCGACAGCCCGTACGGGCCGCTGACCCTCGTCGCCACCGACGGGAAGCTCTCCGGTCTCTACATGACCCAGCATCGTCACCGTCCGCCGGAAGAGACCTTCGGTGAACCGGACCCCAGGCCCTTCATCGAGGTGATCCGACAGCTCGAGGCCTATTTCGCACGGGAGTTGACGGAATTCGACCTGCCATTGCATCTCCACGGCACGCCGTTCCAGCGCAGCGTCTGGGACCAACTTCTGCTGATCCCGTACGGCGAGACCCGTTCCTACGGCGAACTCGCCGAAGCGCTCGGCAAGCCCGGAGCCTCCCGCGCGGTGGGCCTCGCCAATGGCAAGAACCCGGTCAGCATCGTCGTGCCGTGCCACCGTGTCATCGGCTCCTCGGGCAGCCTCACCGGCTACGGCGGCGGCCTCGACCGCAAGCAGCGGCTGCTGGCCTTCGAAAGCGGAACGGAGGCCGACGACGGCACGCTCTTCTAAGTGGCCAGCTGCCTCAGCAGCGCGGGCAGCGCCGTGCCGATCGGCTCGCGGATCACTTCGTCCGCCTGGTCGTCGTACGGGGTCGGCTCGGCGTTGACGATCACGAGCCGCGCCCCGTGCTCCGCCGCGATCCCGGCGAGCGAGGCGGCGGGCTGCACCTGGAGGCTGCTGCCGACCGCGATGAAGATCTGGCAGGCCTTGGCGATCGCCATCGCCTGGCCCAGCACCTCCGTGTCGAGCGGCTGCCCGAACATCACCGTCGCGGACTTCAGGATGCCCCCGCAGTCCCGGCACGGCGGGTCCGCCTCGCCCGCCGCGACCCGCTCCAGCGCCTCGTCCATCGAGGAGCGGGCGCCGCAGCCCGTGCACACCACCGCGCGTGCCGTGCCGTGGAGTTCGAGGACCTTACGGGCCGGCATGCCCGCGATCTGGTGCAGCCCGTCCACGTTCTGGGTGATCACCCGCACGGGGATCCCGGTGCGCTCCAGCTCGGCGACCGCGCGGTGCGCCGCATTCGGCTCGGCGTGCAGGGCCGCGCTGTCGCGCCGCATCTGCCAGGATCGGCGCCGGATCTGCGGATCGGACATGTAGTAGTCGTACGTGACCAGCTTCTCGGCCTCGGGATCGCGCCGCCACAGACCGTTCGGCCCGCGGTAATCGGGGATTCCGGAGTCGGTGGAGATACCGGCGCCGCTCAGGATCGCGACGAGAGGTCGTTTGGCCATGCCGCGAGCGTACGCACCGGCTCCCGACAGGCGCGAGCGGATAAGCACCAGCACTGGACTCCGCAACCATGGCCAAGGTGACCGTCGGTCTCGATGCCGCACTCGTCGTGGAAGTCATGGTGCCGGCGGGCGTGGGGAGCCCCCAGGACGCCGTGGAACTCGTGGTCTGCGACGACATCGCGCGAGGCCACCGCACGGAGGTCCGCACAGCGGCCCGCGAGGACACGCTGCGCGCACCGGAGCCCAAGCCGCAGGACACCCAGGGCTGAGGCCCGCCGCGTACCACTCGGGCCGGCCGAGCAGCCCCCGGGCCCAAGGTGCGGGTCAGCGCGCCGGGCGGCCGTTCTCCAGCTCCACCGGGCCGGTGCCGTCCGCCAGGGCGTCCAGAGCGGCCATGGCGCGCAGACCGAGCTCGCCGAGAAGATGGCCGGTGATCTCCTCACGGGGCACCAGCCGCCAGGACACCAGCTCCTCCTCCTGGAGCCGGATGGCCTGGAGCTGCTCCTCGGAGAGCACTCCGCCGTCGTACACATAGGCCACGATCGGCGGGCGCTGCGCCCCCGGCACCCAGTCGACCGCGAGAAGCGCCCCGAGCTCCACATCGAGCCCGATCTCCTCCGCGGTCTCGCGGCGGGCGGCCTGGCGGGGGGTCTCGCCGTGGTCGGACTCCACGGTGCCGCCCGGCAGTGCCCAGCCCTCACGGTAATTGGGCTCCACGAGCAGGACCCGCCCCTCGGCGTCCCGGAAGAGCGCGGCGGCACCGGCGAGCACCCGGGGCAGGCCGGCGATGTAGGTGGCGTAGTCGGTGGTCACCCGGGAAGGCTAGCCCGCGGCACCGGGGTTCATGCGCGTCGCCGGCCCGGGCACCTGCCGGGGGGCCGCCTCGGGAGATTCACCCTGGGCAGGGGGCGGGTGGGCCGGATAGGGTCGGGGCGGCGCGACTGCCTGTTCGGACAGCAAGGGATGGCAAGGTGACGGACGGAGCAGTGACCGCCGCGCACGTACTCGTCGCGGCGGACAAGTTCAAGGGCTCGCTCACGGCCGTGCAGGTCGCGGAGCGGGTGACGGCGGGGCTGCGGCGCGTCGTACCCGGCCTGGAGGTCGAGACCCTGCCGGTGGCCGACGGCGGCGACGGAACGGTCGCGGCGGCGGTGGCCGCCGGTTTCGAACGCCGGGAGGTACGGGTCACCGGGCCCCTCGGCGAGCAGCTGACGGCGGCGTTCGCGCTGCGCGGCACCACCGCGGTGGTCGAGATGGCGGAGGCCTCCGGCCTTCAGCACCTGCCCGCGGGCGTCTTCGCGCCGCTCACCGCCACCACGTACGGCGTCGGCGAGCTGCTGCACGCCGCGCTCGACGCGGGTGCCCGCACCATCGTCTTCGGTGTCGGCGGCAGCGCCACGACCGACGGCGGCGCGGGCATGCTGGCCGCGCTCGGGGCGAAGTTCCTCGACGCGGACGGCAAGCCGGTCGGCCCCGGCGGAGAGGGCCTGCGCGACCTCGCCACCGCCGACCTGTCCGGGCTGGACCCGCGCCTCGCCGAGGTGTCCGTCACGCTCGCCAGTGACGTGGACAACCCGCTCACCGGCCCCAAAGGCGCGCCGGCCGTCTTCGGGCCGCAGAAGGGCGCCTCGCCGGAGGACGTGGCGACCCTGGACGCGGCGCTCGCGCACTACGCCGAGGTCCTGGAGAAGGCCATCGGCCCGAAGGCCGCCGAGTACGCTGTCGCCCCGGGCGCCGGCGGCGCGGGCGGCATCGGCTACGGCGCGCTGGTCGGCCTCGGCGCGAGCTTCCGCCCCGGCATCGAGCTGATGCTCGAGATCCTGGGCTTCAACGAGGCCCTGTCCCGGGCCACCCTCGTCATCACCGGTGAGGGCTCGCTGGACGAGCAGACCCTGCACGGCAAGGCCCCGGCAGGAGTCGCCGCGGCCGCGCGCGCCGCGGACATCGAGGTCGTCGCGGTGTGCGGCCGCCTCGCGCTGCCCCCGGAGGCCCTCGGCCACGCGGGCATCCGCCGCGCCTACCCGCTCACCGAGCTGGAGCCGGACAGGGCGCGCTGCATCGCCGAGGCGGGCCCCCTGCTGGAGCGCGTCGCGGAAACCATCGCCCGGGACTTCCTGAGCTGACCGCGCCCCTGCCCAGGGCCCCGCCCCACGGGTCCCTGGGCGGCGCCGGCCCGGCCCAGGTGCGGACTGATCGTCGGCACCGGACGCCCACGTGAGTACGCGGCGCGGGTCCCACGGGTCGGAACGCACTCCGACCAGGCGGCCGGTGTGTCCGTCCTCAATCGCTCGTCCGGGTGCGGCCCGGTGGCCCGGTTGTGCCCACCCTTCCCCAGACTTCGTCCGGGGGACCCCCATCTCGCTCCGCTCGGGTTGGGGGCACCCCAGCGGTAGCTGGGGGAGGAGCGACTGCCCACCACCCGGGCAGCAGTGGAAGGGAGCCGTGCAGGGGGTGCTGTCCAGGCCGTAAAACGTGATTTGTGGCGCGCGAACGTGCCGGTCGACTTCACGGACTTCGAGATCGCGCGGCGTAAATCATGCCCGGCCCGGACAGTACCCCCGGAGCGGCACCCGGCAACCGGCAGCACCCCCGGCACACCCGGCAACGGGAGCGGCACCCGGCAGCACCCCCGGCGCACCCGGCAACCGGCAGCACCTCCCACCAGCCCGCCCTGGGGCACCTCTGGGGGTCCCCCAGGGCACAACGCCCCAAGGGCGTTCCGCGGGTACGCGAAGGGGCCCGGACCGTCAGGTCCGGGCCCCTTCACATGCGTACCGTTACGGCAGCTGCGCCGCACGCGCCTCGCGGCGGTTGTCGCGGAACGTGTTCACGCGACGGGCCGTCGCGAAGAGCGGAATCGTCGCGGCCAGCACGATCTGCAGGGCGCAGCCCGTGCGCAGCAGCATCTGACCGCCGGGGGCGTCGAACGCCCAGGCCGCCAGCATGGCCATCGCGGAGACGATCCAGCTGAGCATCGCCACCGCGAGGACTCCGCGCGGCTTCGGGTACTCGACCCGGCTCACCATCAGCCAGGCCACCCCGATGATCGCGATGAACGTGGGCACGAAGGGGAGCCCCAGCAGCACGATCGAGACGACCGTGAGCGCGCCGAAGGGGCTGGGCATGCCCTGGAACATGCCGTCCTTCATCGTCACGCACGAGAAGCGGGCGAGTCTGAGGACGACTGCCAACAGGACGACGATCGCCGCCAGCGCGGAGACGCGCTGGTGCGCGTCGTCCGCGACCATGCCGTAGACCAGCACGAAGTACGCCGGGGCGAGTCCGAAGCTGATCAGGTCGGAGAGGTTGTCCAGCTCCGCGCCCATCGGCGAGCTGCGCAGTTTGCGCGCGACGAGCCCGTCGAACAGGTCGAAGACGGCCGCGCACAGCATCAGGATCACGGCGGTCGCGGCGGAGTGCCGCGCCATGCCGCTCTCGTCGCTGCCGGTGAGGTGCGGGATGAGGATGCCGGTGGTGGTGAAGTACACCGCCATGAACCCGCACGTGGCGTTGCCGAGCGTGAGGGTGTCCGCTATCGACAGCCGCAGGGACAGCGGCATGTCCTCGGTGTCGTCCTCCGCGTCCGCCTCGGCCTCCGGGGCCCAGCCGCCCGCCGGAGTCTCATGATCAGTCACGGTCAATTCGAGTCACCCCCGCGACTGTTTTCTGGCCGACCTCGACCGCGACCTCGACGCCGGCGGGCAGGTAGATGTCCACACGGGAACCGAAGCGGATCAGGCCGATGCGCTCGCCCTGCTCCACCTTGGTGCCCTTCGGGATGTACGGCACGATGCGCCGTGCGACCGCGCCGGCGATCTGCACCATCTCGATGTCGCCGAGCTCGGTGTCGAAGTGCCAGACGACGCGCTCGTTGTTCTCGCTCTCCTTGTTGAACGCCGGAACGAAGCCGCCGGGGATGTGCTCGACGGACGTCACCGTGCCGGCCAGCGGCGCGCGGTTGACGTGGACGTTCAGCGGGCTCATGAAGATCGCGACGCGGGTGCGCCCGTCCTTCCACGGCATGATGCTCTGCACCACGCCGTCGGCCGGCGAGATGACCCGGCCCTGAGCGATCTCGCGCTCGGGGTCGCGGAAGAACCACAGCATGCCTGCCGCGAGTGCGGTGGTGGGCACGGCGAGGGCTGCGGCCCGCCGGGAGCGGCGGGAACGGGCCAGGCTGAGCGCTGCGGTGGCGACGGTCGGCAGAAGCCACGGCGATGCTCCGCGCGCGAGGCGGACGCTGCCGCGAGGTGCAGAGGTTTGGCTGTGGGGCATGGATGACCTTCGTAGCGGATGATGCCGCGCAGTGACGGGGGACGGCGGCTTTCCGGCGATGCTATCGGTTGTGGGCAACAACTGGGCAAGCCAGAGGCCGAGTCGACGGCCGGAAGACGATGACTGGGTGTGATCTTCTTCGCGGTCAAATCGACACAAAAGCGATAATTACCCCTGGAAACGGTACTCCTCGAGCAGTCGACGCCCAATGATCATTTTCTGGATCTCGGCGGTACCTTCACCGATGAGCAGCATCGGAGCCTCGCGGTAGAGACGCTCGATCTCGTACTCCTTGGAGAAGCCGTAGCCGCCGTGGATCCGGAAGGCGTCCTCGACGACTTCCTTGCAGTATTCGGAGGCGAGGTACTTCGCCATCCCCGCTTCGAGGTCGTTTCGTTCCCCGGAGTCCTTTTTGCGTGCCGCGTTGACCATCATGGCATGAGCGGCCTCGACCTTGGTGGCCATCTCGGCGAGCTTGAACTGGATGGCCTGGTGCTGAGCGATCGGCTTGCCAAAAGTATGACGTTGCTGGGCATAAGAGACACCCAGCTCGAAGGCACGCTGCGCGACACCGCAGCCACGGGCGGCCACATTGACGCGGCCGACCTCTACCCCGTCCATCATTTGGTAAAACCCTCGCCCCGTGACCCCGCCGAGCACTCGATCGGCCGGAACGCGCAGTCCGTCCATGATGAGCTCGGTCGTGTCGACGCCCTTGTAGCCCATCTTCTCGATCTTGCCCGGGATGGTCAGTCCGGGCCGGACCTCGCCGAAGCCAGGCTCCTTCTCGACCAGGAAGGTCGTCATCGACTTGTGGGGGGCGGTGCCCTCGGGGTGTCCTTCGTCACTCCGGCACAGGACGGCCACGAGCGTGGAGGTGCCGCCATTGGTCAGCCACATCTTCTGGCCGTTCAGGACGTACTCGTCGCCGTCCTTGACCGCCTTCGACGTGATGGCCGACACATCGGAGCCGAGTCCCGGCTCCGACATCGAGAAAGCGCCCCGCACCTCGCCGAGTGCCATCTTCGGCAGGAAGTGGTCCTTCTGTTCCTGCGTGCCGTGCTGCTTGAGCATGTACGCGACGATGAAGTGCGTGTTGATGATCCCGGACACGCTCATCCAGCCGCGCGCTATCTCCTCCACGCACAGCGCGTAGGTGAGCAGGGACTCGCCCAGACCCCCGTATTCCTCGGGAATCATCAGGCCGAAGACGCCGAGCTCCTTGAGCCCGTCGACGATCTGCTGCGGGTACTCGTCGCGGTGCTCCAGCTCGGTTGCTACCGGAATGATCTCCTTGTCGACGAATTCCCGGACGGTGGCCAGAATCTCCTGCTGGACATCGGTCAGACCGTGGGTCTGGGCGAGTCGGCTCATGACTGCTTCTCCTGCGGCTTCAACTCGGAATCGGCGCCGGCGCCCCGCAGGGGCGTCGACTGAGGGTGCTGGGAGACGGGCGGGCGGCCGGGCTGCTCGCCGCCGCGCTCCTTGATGTACGTCTCGGTCGGGACCATCACCTTGCGCCGGAAGACGCAGACGAGGGTGCCGTCCTGCTTGTACCCCTTGGTCTCGACGTGGACGATGCCGCGGTCGCTCTTGGACTTCGACGGGGTCTTGTCGAGGACGGTGGTCTCGCCGTAGATCGTGTCGCCGTGGAAGGTCGGCGCCACGTGCCGCAGCGACTCGATCTCCAGGTTGGCGATGGCCTTGCCGGAGACGTCCGGCACGGACATGCCGAGCAGCAGGGAGTAGATGTAGTTGCCGACGACGACGTTCCTGCCGAAGTCCGTCGTCTTCTCCGCATAGTTCGTGTCCATGTGGAGGGGGTGATGGTTCATGGTGAGCAGACAGAAGAGATGGTCGTCGTACTCGGTGACCGTCTTCCCGGGCCAGTGCTTGTAGACCGCCCCGACCTCGAACTCTTCGTAGGTGCGTCCGAACTGCATCGCCTTACGCCTCCGGGGCCTCGAACTTGGACGTACGGGTCATGCCGGCGGCCCGGCCCTTGCCCGCGACGACCAGTGCCATCTTGCGGCTCGCCTCGTCGATCATCTCGTCGCCGAGCATCGCCGAGCCCTTCTTACCGCCCGCCTCGGACGTGTACCACTCGTACGCGTCCAGGATCAGCTCCGCATGGTCGTAGTCCTCCTGCGAGGGCGAGAAGACCTCGTTGGCCGCGTCCACCTGGCCGGGGTGCAGCACCCACTTGCCGTCGAAGCCCAGGGCGGCGGCACGCTGGGCGACCTCCTTGTAGCCCTCCACGTTCTTGATCTGGAGGAAGGGGCCGTCGATCGCCTGCAGGTTGTGCGTACGCGCCGCCATCAGGATGCGCATCAGGATGTAGTGGTAGGCGTCCGCCGGGTAGCCGGGCGGCTGCATGCCCACGACCAGGGACTTCATGTTGATCGAGGCCATGAAGTCGGCGGGGCCGAAGATGATGGTCTCCAGGCGCGGCGAGGCGGCGGCGATCTCGTCGACGTTCACCAGGCCCTTGGCGTTCTCGATCTGCGCCTCGATGCCGATCTTGCCGACCTCGAAGCCCATGGTCTTCTCGATCTGGGTGAGCAGCAGGTCCAGCGCCACGATCTGCTGGGCGTCCTGGACCTTCGGCAGCATGATGCAGTCGAGGTTCTGGCCGGCACCCTCGACGACGGTGACGACATCGCGGTAGGTCCAGTGGGTGGTCCAGTCGTTGACCCGCACGACCCGGGTCTTGCCCGTCCAGTCGCCGTTGTTCAGGAAGTCCACGATCGTGTGCCGGGCACCCTCCTTGGCGAGCGGCGCGCACGCGTCCTCCAGGTCCAGGAAGACCTGGTCGGCCGGCAGTCCCTGGGCCTTCTCCAGGAAGCGCGGGTTGGAACCCGGGACCGCGAGGCAGGAGCGGCGCGGACGCAGACGGTTCACGGGGGATGTCATGCGGGGACCTCCAGAGGGTCGAGCTTGTTCGCTTTCCGGATCTCGTCGACGATACGGCCGATGATCTCGGTGATACCGAAGTCCTTCGGGGTGAAAACGGCGGCGACACCCGCACGCCTCAGATCCACGGCGTCGCCGTTGGGGATGATCCCGCCCACGATCACCGGGATGTCGGCCGCGCCCGATTCGCGCAGGCGCGTCAGCACGTCCGGGACCAGTTCGGTGTGCGAGCCGGAGAGGATCGACAGCCCCACGCAGTGCACGTCCTCGGCGAGGGCGGCCGAGACGATCTGCTCGGGCGTGAGCCTGATGCCCTGGTAGACCACCTCGAAGCCCGCGTCCCGGGCCCGTACGGCGATCTGCTCGGCACCGTTGGAGTGCCCGTCCAGGCCCGGCTTGCCGACCAGCAGCCGCAGGCGGCCGGAGCCCAGCTCCTCGGCGGTACGGGCCACCTTCTCCCGTACGACGGCCAGCGGCGTGCCCGCCTCGGCGGGGACCGCGACCGGGGCGCCGGCGACACCGGTGGGGGCCCGGTACTCGCCGAACACCTCGCGCAGCGCCCCGGCCCACTCGCCGGTGGTGACACCGGCGCGGGCGCACTCCAGGGTGGCCTCCATGAGGTTCTCGTCGCCGGCCGCGGCCTCCTTCAGCCGCTCCAGCGCCTGCAGGACGGTGGGGAAGACGAACGGGTCGCCGTTGCCCTGCCGGTCCGTGGACTCCTGCCGCTCGGCGCGCCACTTGCCCACGGCCGCCACGACCCCCGCCTCGACCGCCGGGTCGACCGTCATGATCGCCGTGTCGAGGTCCGCGGTCAGCGGGTTCTCCTCGGTCGACTCGAAGCAGTTGACGCCGACGATCTTCTCCTCGCCGGCCTCGATCCGGGCCCGCCGCTCGGCGTGCGAGGAGACCAGCTGCGACTTGAGGTAGCCGGACTCGACGGCCGCCATCGCGCCGCCCATCTCCTCGATCCGCCCGATCTCGGCCAGGCACTCCGCCACCAGGGCGTCCACCTTGGCCTCGATCACGTGCGAGCCCGCGAAGATGTCCTCGTACTCCAGCAGGTCGCTCTCGTGGGCGAGGACCTGCTGGATGCGCAGCGACCACTGCTGGTCCCAGGGGCGGGGCAGACCCAGCGCCTCGTTCCAGGCCGGGAGCTGCACGGCGCGGGCGCGGGCGTCCTTGGAGAGGGTGACCGCCAGCATCTCCAGCACGATGCGCTGGACGTTGTTCTCCGGCTGCGCCTCGGTGAGGCCGAGCGAGTTGACCTGCACGCCGTAGCGGAAGCGGCGCTGCTTGGGGTCCTCGATGCCGTAGCGCTCGCGGGTGACCTTGCCCCAGATGCGGCCGAAGGCGCGCATCTTGCACATCTCCTCGATGAAGCGGACGCCCGCGTTCACGAAGAAGGAGATACGGCCGACGACCTCGCCGAAGCGGTCCGCGGGGACCTGTCCCGAGTCGCGGACCGCGTCCAGCACGGCGATCGCGGTGGACATCGCGTACGAGATCTCCTGGACCGGGGTGGCCCCCGCCTCCTGCAGGTGGTAGCTGCAGATGTTGATCGGGTTCCACTTCGGGATGTTGTTGACCGTGTACGCGATCATGTCCGTCGTCAGGCGCAGGCTCGGCCCCGGCGGGAAGACGTGCGTCCCGCGGGAGAGGTACTCCTTGACGATGTCGTTCTGCGTGGTGCCCTGGAGCTTGGTGATGTCGGCACCCTGCTCCTCGGCGACCACCTGATAGAGCGCCAGCAGCCACATGGCGGTGGCGTTGATGGTCATCGAGGTGTTCATCTGTTCCAGCGGGATGTCCTGGAACAGCCGCCGCATGTCACCGAGGTGCGAGACCGGGACCCCGACCCGGCCGACCTCGCCGCGGGCGAGGATGTGGTCGGGGTCGTAGCCGGTCTGCGTCGGCAGGTCGAACGCGACCGACAGTCCGGTCTGCCCCTTGGCGAGGTTGCGCCGGTACAGCTCGTTGGACGCTTCGGCGGTCGAGTGACCGGCGTAGGTCCGCATGAGCCACGGACGGTCCTTTTCCCTTTGCGTCTGACGCTCTGTCATCGCCGGCCTCAGATGTTCCTGAAGCGACTGATGGCGTCGATGTGCTTGGCGCGCATCTCGTGGTCGCGCACACCCAGACCCTCCTCGGGGGCCAGGCACAGCACGCCGACCTTGCCCTGGTGGAGGTTGCGGTGCACGTCGTACGCGGCCTGGCCGGTGTCCTCCAGGGAGTAGACCTTGGAGAGCGTGGGGTGGATCTTGCCCTTGGCGACCAGCCGGTTGGCCTCCCAGGCCTCGCGGTAGTTCGCGAAGTGGGAGCCGATGATGCGCTTGAGCGACATCCACAGATAGCGGTTGTCGTACTCGTGGTTGTAGCCGGATGTCGAGGCGCAGGTGACGATCGTGCCGCCCTTGCGGGTGACGTAGACGCTCGCGCCGAAGGTCTCGCGGCCCGGGTGCTCGAAGACGATGTCCACGTCCTCGCCGCCGGTCAGTTCGCGGATGCGCTTGCCGAAGCGCTTCCACTCCTTGGGGTCCTGGGTGTTCTCGTCCTTCCAGAACCTGTAGCCCTCGGCATTGCGGTCGATGATCGCCTCGGCGCCCATGGAGCGGCAGATGTCCGCCTTCTGGTCGCTGGAGACGACACAGATGGGGGTGGCGCCGCCGGCCAGCGCGAACTGCGTGGCGTATGAACCGAGTCCGCCGCTGGCGCCCCAGATCAGGACGTTGTCGCCCTGCTTCATTCCGGCGCCGTTGCGGGAGACGAGCTGCCGGTACGCGGTGGAGTTGACAAGGCCAGGTGCCGCTGCCTCCTCCCAGCTCAGGTGGTCCGGCTTGGGCATCAGCTGGTTCGACTTGACCAGGGCTATCTGCGCCAGGCCGCCGAAGTTGGTCTCGAAGCCCCAGATGCGCTGCTCCGGGTCGAGCATCGTGTCGTTGTGGCCGTCGGAGGACTCCAGCTCGACCGAGAGGCAGTGCGCGACGACCTCGTCACCGGGCTTCCAGGCGTTGACGCCGGGGCCGGTGCGCAGCACGACGCCCGCGAGGTCGGAGCCGATGATGTGGTACGGCAGGTCGTGTCGCTTGGTGAGCTCGGAGAGCTTGCCGTAGCGCTCCAGGAAGCCGAAGGTCGGCAGCGGCTCGAAGATCGAGGTCCAGACGGAGTTGTAGTTCACCGAGCTGGCCATGACGGCCACCAGCGCCTCGCCGGGGCCGAGCTCGGGCAGCGGCACCTCGTCGAGGTGGAGGGACTTGCGCGGGTCCTTCTCCTTGGTGGAGAGGCCGGCGAACATCTCCGTCTCGTCCTTGTGCACGGTCACCGCGCGGTAGGACTCGGGGAGGGACAGTGCGGCGAAGTCGGCGGACGTGGTGTCCGGCGACTGGATCGCGTCCAGGATTTCCTTCACGGTTGCCTCCGGCTTGGGGCATCCCCTGCTCGAGCCGAGAGCTTGGGGAAGCGTTGCGTTGCGGAAAACGCTCGAGGGGAACGTCGGTGCTGCTGTGGAGGTGTGCCGTCGGTCCGACGGGGTGGTGCTCTGGCAGCGCTTGTTGGCGCGAGAAGTCGCCTGTGACGCAGGCGTCCGGGCGCACAAGCCGAGGCTTGCGGGGACAGCCGGCGCACGAGGAGGTTCTCTGCACGCCGGCCGCCCGGACAACATCAACGTATGACACCCCGTGCCAGCGCGCAAGGCACTGCGTGCCAATAATTTCACTCAGATGCAATCCGGGGGTCACAGATGAGCGATGATCGATCAAATGCCCGCCTGAACAGGCAAAACGGCCGCCCCCGAGGGGGCGGCCGTCTGCTCTGCCTCTGTGTGTTCAGTCCTGTCGGCGGTCCTTCAGCGCCCGCTCGATCGTGCGCATGACCTCGTCCAGCGGGGCGTCCGTACGTGCGACCGCCACCAGCACCTCTCCCTCCCCGCTCACCGCCGCAGGCGGTGCCGCGGGCTCCGGGCGCCGTGTCCGGCCCGCGCCGATGCCCGTGCCGAAGGTGTCCCGGACGATCGCGAAGGCGTGGTCCAGTTGGGTCTCCACGTCGCCCTGGCCGCCCGCCCGCAGCCAGCGGCGCAGCACATGGTTGTGCGCGGTGACCACGGCGGACGCGGCCACCTCGGCGAGCAGCGGGTCGTCGTTGCCGTCGTGGTGGTCGTGCTCGTCGAAGTGGCCCAGCAGATAGCGCGTGAACAGCCGCTCGTAGCGGGCCACCGAGGCGATCTCGGCCTCGCGGAGAGTGGGCACCTCGCGGGTGAGCTTGTAGCGGGCCACGGACACCCCGGGGGACGCCGCGTACATCCGCATGACTTCCTTGATCCCGCGGCACACGGTGTCCAGCGGGTGCTCGTGCGGCGGGGCCGCGTTCAGGACGGCCTCGGCGCGTACGAGCGTGTCGTCGTGATCCGGGAAGATCGCCTCTTCCTTGGAGCGGAAGTGCCGGAAGAAGGTCCTGCGGGCCACTCCGGCCCGCGCGGCGATCTCGTCGACGGTGGTCGCCTCGTACCCCTTGGCCGAGAAGAGTTCCATCGCCGCGGCCGCCAGTTCACGGCGCATCTTGAGGCGCTGCGCGGCGGCGCGGCTGCCGGCGGCGCTTTCCGTGGTGTCGGGCGCGGCGTTCGGACGGGAGGACTTGGCGGCCTGGGGCATGCCATGAACGTACTGCATTCGTGCAGGGAGCCGTGCCCGCGGGGGTGGGCTGCCCGCTGGTTCGAGCAGCCCACCCCAGCCCGGTGCGCCGCCGACGGGATCAGCGCCGGGCATACTCGCGGAAGCCGCGGCCCGTCTTGCGGCCCAGCATGCCCGCCGCGACGAGGTGCTCCAGCAGCGGCGCGGGCGCCAGGCCCGGGTCGCGGAACTCGCGGTGCAGCACCTTCTCGATGGCGAGCGACACATCGAGCCCCACGACGTCGAGGAGTTCGAAGGGCCCCATCGGATAGCCCCCGCCGAGCTTCATCGCCGCGTCGATGTCGTCGAGCGAGGCGTAGTTCTCCTGCACCATCTTGATCGCGTTGTTCAGGTACGGGAAGAGCAGCGCGTTCACGATGAAACCGGCCCGGTCACCGCAGTCCACCGGGTGCTTGCGGACCTTCGCGCACACTTCGCGGACGGTGGCGTGCACGTCGTCGGCCGTGAGGATCGTACGGACCACCTCGACCAGCTTCATGGCCGGCGCCGGGTTGAAGAAGTGCATGCCGATGACGTCCTGTGGGCGTGAGGTGGCCCGGGCGCAGGCGATGACCGGCAGCGAGGAGGTGGTGGTGGCCAGCACCGCGCCCGGCTTGCAGATCTTGTCGAGGGAGGCGAAGAGCTGCTGTTTGATCTCCAGGTCCTCGGCGACGGCCTCCACCGCGAGGTCCACTTCGGTGAAGGCGTCCAGCGAGCCGGCCGGAGCGATCCGGGCCAGGGTCTCGTTCTTCGCCTCCTCCGTCAGCCGGCCCTTGTCGACGGACCGGGCGAGCGACGTGGCGATTCGCGCCTTCGCCGTGTCCGCCTTCTCCTGGCTGCGGGCGGCCAGCACCACCTCGTACCCGGCCTTGGCGAACACCTCCGCGATACCGGACGCCATGGTTCCCGAGCCGGCGACACCGACACTGTGGACCGTGCGGCCGCCGGAGGCCTCCGCCGACTCCAGCGGCGTGAGCGCGTCGCGCACCACGACACCGCTGCCCGGCGCCTCGTACGTGTAGAAGCCGCGCCCCGACTTGCGGCCGGTCAGCCCGGCCTCGCTGAGCTGCCCCAGGACCGGCGCCGGCGCGTGCAGCCGGTCGTGGGACGCGGCGTACATGGCCTCCAGGACGGTACGGGCCGTGTCGACGCCGATCAGGTCGAGCAGCGCCAGCGGGCCCATAGGGAGTCCGCAGCCCAGCTTCATGGCGGCGTCGATGTCCTCACGGGAGGCGTACTTGGCCTCGTACATGGCCGCGGCCTGGTTGAGGTAGCCGAAGAGCAGGCCGTCCGCGACGAAGCCGGGCCGGTCGCCCACCGCCACGGGCTCCTTGCCCAGGTCTTGGGCGAGCCGGGTGACGGCCTCCACCGCATACGGAGCGGTCAGCACGGAGGAGACCACCTCGACCAGCTTCATGGCCGGTGCCGGGTTGAAGAAGTGCAGGCCGAGGACACGCTCGGGGCGCGCGGAGCCGGCGGCGAGCCGGGTCACGGACAGGGCGTTGGTGCCGGTCGCCAGGATCGCGTCCGGGCGGACGATCCCGTCCAGGGCGTCGAAGACCTGTTGCTTGAGCTCGTACGACTCGGGGACGACCTCGATCACCAGGTCCGCGTCGGCGGCCGCCTGCAGGTCGGAGAAGGTACGGAACCGGGCGAGCACATCCAGGCGCTCCTGCTCGGTGAGCCGCTCACGCGCCACGGCACGGGCGGTCGAGGCCTCCAGCGCGGCCACGGCGTGCCGCACGGCGCCTTCGCTGACGTCGATGCCGATGACCTCGCGGCCGGCCCGGGTCAGGACCTCGGTGATACCGGTGCCCATGGTGCCGAGACCGACCACGGCGACGGTGTTCAAGGGGGTGTGGGTGTCCATCATGGGACTCCAGGAAACGAGTGACGACTGAGGGGCGCGCACGGGCCGCGTCGCGAAGCTGCCAACGGCGGGGCGGCGTGCGGGAGTTGCGTGTCGTGCTGAAGAGACCGACGGACTCTGTCCCGGAGTCACGTCGTACAAGGCTGTCGAACCGACAACACTCGCGGTGGCTGCGTCACCAGGCCACCGTGAGCACGCGGGGTGGGTGTCCCGCTCGTATGAGCTTAACCAGTGGGTAACGAGCGCGCTAGTCCTGGGGGATGTGATCTGCGTCCTCCGCGGGGCGGGCGTCCTGCCGGCCCGGTGTGTCCGTCCTCCGTCGGGTCGGCCCGGATGTCCGTCCTCGATCGCCGGACGGGCCGGGTGGGGTTGCTGTCGTTGCCGGGTGCCGTTCCGGATGCTTGTCCGGGGGCACCCTTTGAATGCCACCGGCCGGTTTACGCTCGTCTGTGTGGACGAGGAACTCCGGTCGCTCGGGGACCGGTTGCGGGGGGAGTCCGGCGAGTCGGTGCTGTGCCGCCGTTTACTGGAGACGGAGGATCGCGACGAGCTCGCCGGTGTCCTGACAGCCGGCGCGCAGCCCTTGTGGGCGCGGGAGCTCGCCGCCTTCCGGCTCGGCTGTGCCGGGGACGCGCGTGCCTTCGAGACGCTTGTGCTGCTGCTCAACCATCGCGATCCCGAACGCTGCGTCTCCGCTGCGCACGCGCTCGCCCGGCTCGGCGACCCGAGGACCGCCCGGGCCGCCGCCGCGCTGGCCACCATTCGGCTGCGTACCGCCTACGCCCTGCATCCCGTGCGGCTGCTCACCGTGCTCCGGGCGCCCGAGTCCGTGCCCGCGCTGATCGCCACCCTGGAGCGGCTGCTCCCGGCGGACCCCCACTGGCGTTCGGCGCTCGCCTGTGTCGAGGGCCTGGCCGAGCTCGGCGACAGCCGCGCCCGGCCCGCCCTCGAAGCCGCGCTCGCCCACCCCCGGCTGGCCGCCGCGGCGGCCGGGGCGCTCGGCCGGCTCAGCCCTCGCGTATGACCGCGAAGGCATCGCTCATCCGCACATCCTGACGTACGTCACTGACAGCGGGCCGGGCTGTCAGTGACGGAAGCCCAGCAGACCGTGCAGTGTGGCACCGCCACCCCCGGAGCCCGGCTTGGACTTCGCCGTGGGCGCGGGCGGTTCGGGATCGGGCTGCGCCGGGCAGACCGCGTCGGCCTCACCGGTGATGCCGCGCGGGACCTTGCCGCTGGTGAGGTAGTCCGCGAGATAGCGGTCGAGGCAGGCGTTGCCGCTGAGGGTGATGCCGTGGTTTCCGCCGCCCTCCTCCACGACCAGGCTGGAGCCGCGCAGCTTGCGGTGGACGGTGACCCCGCCCTCGTAGGGTGTGGCCGCGTCGTCGGTGGCCTGGAACAGCAGCACCGGCGGCAGCTTGCGATTGGAGATGCTCGGCTGCTTCAGCGGGGCCACCTGCCAGAACGCACAGGGCGCGTTGTACCAGGCGTTGTTCCAGGCCATGAACGGGGCCTTGGAGTGCGCCGCCCAGTTGTCGAGGCGCCAGACGGTCCAGTTGCGCGGCCACCGGGCGTCCCGGCACTGCACCGAGGTGTAGACGGAGTATCCGTTGTCGCCTTCCGCGTCGATCACGGCGAAGTCGTTGTACGCCTCGACCAGCGGACCGGAGTCCTTCTTGTTGACGTAAGCGGCGAACGCCTCGGCCAGATAAGGCCAGTAGCCGTTGAAGTAGCCGCCCGGCATGAAGGTGTCCTCGAGCTCGCTCGCGCCGACCCGCTTGTCCGCCGGGCTGATGCGCAGCGCCTCGCGCATCCCGTACCACTTCGCCTCGACCTGTGCCGGGTCGGTGCCCAGCCGGTAGGTCTCGTCGTGCTTGGCGACCCAGGCCACGAACGCCTTGTGGCGGGCCTCGAAAGCCAGGTCCTGCGCGAGATTGTCCTTGTACCAGACACCGCCGGGGTCGACGATCGAGTCGAGTACCGCGCGCCGCACCCGGTCCGGGTGGAGCTTGGCGTACACCGCGCCGAGGTACGTTCCGTAGGAGTAGCCGAAGTAGTTGATCTGCTCGGCGCCCAGCGCACCGCGGATCAGGTCCATGTCCTCGGCCGTGCTGATCGTGTCGATGTACGGCAGCAAATCGGCGTACTTGCTGTGGCATGCCTGGGCGAACGCCCGGGTCCGGTCGAGGTTGGCACGTTCCGTCGCGCCGTCGTTCGGCACCGAGTCGGGACGTACCGTCGCGAAATGGCCGGGCCGGCAGTCGAGCGCCGGTTCGCTCCTGCCCACCCCGCGTGGGTCGAAGCCGATGACGTCGTACTGCGCCGCCACCTCCTCGGGCAGAGAGCCCGCCACGAAACCGGCGAGGCCGGTTCCGCTGCCGCCCGGGCCACCCGGGTTGACCAGGAGCGGGCCCTGGTAGGTCTTCGCGGTGTGCGGGACGCGCGAGAGCGCGAGGGTGATCTGCCTGCCGTGCGGATCGGAGTGGTTCAGAGGCACCTTCAACGAGGAACACTGCAGGGTCGGATATTTCTTGGTGGCGCAGTCGGCCCAGGTGAGCCGCGTCGGTGGCTCGGCGGAGTCGGCCGAGGCGGCGGACGGCACGGCCGAGACCGTCCCGGCCACCGTCGCGGCGGCGGCGAACAGAACTGCTGCGCGTTTATTCAATGTGGTCTCCCCTGGGTGGAGGGAACGCGGCTGTGGGCGGCACAGCCCCCCGCCGCATGTTCCCGGAAAACGCACCTGGAAGACGGGATTCAAACGTGAATGACATCCTTTCAGTCGAGATGCGGATCAATCAGACCTCCGCAGCCGCCTCCAACAGCCCTGCGGCTCCACGGCATGCCGGGGCCCTCGAAAGCGGAAAGGCCCGTACCTGGTCCTCTGACGCCGCGCTGTTCTGGAGCCCGGTTCTCCCGGACTTCGTCCGGGGAGACCACCACGGGCGCGCTCACTCGCCCGTGATCTCCGGAGCGTCCGGTGGCTCGAAACCTGCCGTGTCACAGTCCCGCCCCTCCCCGGGGCGGGACTTCCCCTGCCTCCCTGCCTGCCGTGCAGACGCGAACAGTCGTTCGTTGTCTGTCAGTTCTGCCAGTGCATCGGGCGGCGGCGGCTCCCCGCTGTACACCCCCCGCACGCCCGCCGGCCCCTCGGCGTCCGCCGCCTCACCGCGCAGCAGCAGCCGGGGCGGCACATCCTGTGTCACGGCCGGCCGGCCGGCCGGACAGCGCCGCCCTCGCGGTCCCGCCGATGCCGGACTCCAGCACGATCAGTACCTCGCGCGCCTCCGCGTCCATGTCCCGCAGCGTACGTCCGTGAGAGCGGTACCCGCCCCGCTGTGATTGGCTTGCCGTACCCCCGTCGGACGTACTGGAAGAGGAAGAACCATGGCGCAGGTCGAGGCCACGACTGAGCAGATCATCGAAGCGGACGCGGAGACGGTGTTCGACGCCCTGGCCGACTACAAGGACACCCGCGCGAAGCTGCTGCCCGATCACTTCAGCGAGTACCAGGTGCGCGAGGGCGGCGACGGCGAGGGCACTCTCGTCCACTGGAAGCTCCAGGCCACCAGCAAGCGCGTCCGCGACTGCCTGCTGGAGGTCACCGAGCCGACCGACGGTCAGCTCGTCGAGAAGGACCGCAACTCGTCCATGGTGACCACCTGGACCGTCACCCCGGCCGGCGCAGGCAGGTCCAGGGTCGTCGTGACCACCGTATGGAACGGCGCCGGTGGCATCGGCGGCTTCTTCGAGAAGACCTTCGCCCCCAAGGGACTCGCCCGCATCTACGACGCGCTGCTCGGCAAGCTCGCCGCGGAGGTGGCCGAGTAGCCCGCTTCGTCGTCTCGCCCTCTCACCGGATCGGGTGGTTCTCCGCACCGGGCTGTTGTACGCCGTAGGGGCTCCGACCGGCGGCAAAGCCACCCGCGTACGCCTCCCGCGCACTCCGTCGCGCTTGCCCCGTGTTGTCGCCCGATGCGACAAATGGGTGGCACAGGCGCGACGACGGGAGCAACAGGTGGGCGGGACCACTCCGGTGAAGACCGAGCCGGTCACGGCTCCGTGCACACCTGCCGTGGAGGCGTCCCGTACCGAGCCCGGCGCGCCGAGCGCGCGCCGGGTCCGCTGGGTCCTCTGCGCGCTGTGGCCGACGCTGCTGCTCGCCGCGTCGGCACAGATGATCATGGTCACCGCTCTGCCGCGGATCGCCGCGGAGCTGGACGGCCCGGACCGTATGCCCTGGGCGAGCACCGTCTCTCTGCTCGCCGCCACGGCGGCTCTGCCGGTCCACGGCAGGCTCGGCGACCGCTACGGCCGCAAGGGCGCACTGCAGTTCGCGGTCGTCGTCTTCGTCGTCGGTTCGGGCCTGGCCGGCTGGTCGCGCACCATGGACCAGCTCATCGCCTGCCGTGCCCTCCAGGGCATCGGCGTCGGCGGAATCCTCGTCGGTGTCCACGCGATCACCGCGGAACTCGTGCCGGCGCACCGACGCCGCCGGTTCATGGGACTGGCCGCCGCCGCCTTCGGGGCCGGGACGGTCATGGGCCCGGTGCTCGGCGGCTTCGTCATGGACAGGCTGTCATGGCGCTGGTGCTTCCACCTCATGGTGCCGGTCGGCCTGTTCGCCCTGATCGTGGTGGCCGCCGCGCCCCGGCCGAGCAGGGCCGCCGTCCGGGGGCGCTTCGACGTGCTCGGCACGCTGCTGCTCGGCGCAGCCTCCACCTGTGTGGTGCTGCTGGCCGCCTGGGGCGGTACGGAGCACGCCCGGGACTCGCGGGTGGTGCTGGGACTGGCCACCGGAGCCGCCGGAGCCGCCCTGCTCCTCCTGGTCGTCGGGGCTCTCGTGGCCGATCCCGTCGTCCCGTCCCGGCTGTTCCGTGAGCCGGTGTTCACCGCGGCGGGCCTGGCCGGCGCGGCCGCCGGCGTCGTGCTCTTCGCCGCGGCGAGCCGGCTGCCCGTCCATCTGCGGGCCGTGGCAGGGGCGAACGCCACCGAGTCCGTGCTGCTGACACTGCCGATGGCCGGTGGCCTCGTCCTCGCGTCCGTCGTGTCCGTCCTGCTCATCGGCCGTACCGGTCGCCACAGCATCCCCGCCGTCCTGGGCGGTGTGCTCTCGGCCGTGGGGCTGTGGCTGCTGTCCCGGTCGGCGGCGGACACCCCGTGGCTCGACCACAGCCTCTGGACGGCTGTCCTCGGCGTCGGCATCGGCCTGATGGTGCCGGCGCTGATCCTCGCCGTGCAGGACTCGGCCGTCGCGGCTGGCTCCGGCGCCGTCATCGGTACCCACATCTGCCTCTGGCAGCTGGGCGGCGGCGTCGGAGCCGCCGTGTCCGGTGTTTCGCTCGCCCACCGCATCGGCGGGGCGGCTCATGTGGACGCGGTGCCGCGGCCCCTCCTCCATCTCGTGCCGGTGCTGCTCGCACTCGGCCTGTTCCTCGCCGCCTTCTTCAAGGAGAAACCGTCGGTGTCCCACCAGATCCCCGCCGAGGCGGGCATCACCATCCCGGCCGCGCGCACCGCCACCGTCTACCCCGTGGGCGTGCCGCTGTGCGGAACCGTCCAGCACCACGACGGCACCGCGGTCCCGCGCGCCGCGCTCACCCTCATCGATGTCCATGGACGGCAGATCGGACGTGGCGCGAGCGGCGAGGACGGGCGGTACGCGCTGAGTGTCCCCGGCTCCGGTGCGTACGTCCTGATCGCATCGGCCGGAGGTCATCAGCCACAGGCGGTCAGCGTCACGGTCGGCGAACGGCCGGTCGAGCTCGATGTGGTGCTCGGTGGCGCCGGGCGGCTCGCCGGGATGGTGCTCACCGCGGACGGCGCCCCGGTGCGCGACGCCGCGGTCACCCTGACCGATGTACGCGGCGAGGTGGTCGCCACGACCCGCAGCGGCCGCGAAGGAGCCTATGCCATCACCGAGCTGGTGGCCGGGGAGTACACCCTTGCCGCGAACGCCCACGCCTTCCGGCCGGCGGCCCTGCCGGTCAGTGTGCAGGCCGCGCGTGAGACACGGCAGGACATCGAACTGTCGGGCGGCGCGGTACTGCGCGGCACGGTACGGGCGGGCGCAGGCCGTCCCGTCGAGGAGGCACGGGTGACACTGCTCAACGCCGCGGGCAACGTGGTGGACACGCTCACCACCGAGACCGACGGTACGTTCCGCTTCGTCGATCTGTCGTCCGGCGAGTACACCGTGATCGCGGCCGGCTATCCGCCGACGGCCACCGTGCTGCAGGTGGCGGGCGGTGGCCGTACCGAGCGTGATCTCCAGCTGGGGCACGAGGACTGAGTGCCCGTCAGTATGGCCCGGCCTGTGCCGTATTCCGCGGTTGTCCCGCGTGCGGCGGCCCGTCGGCCGTACCGTGGTGAGCAGCCGCGGAGTCTCGCGGCGGGAAGGAGCCTCCCGCGCATGGAACGAGGTACTCCGCCGGTGCCACCGCAGCGCAACTCCGCGGCGGGCCGGATTCCGCTCGCCGTGGTCCTCGTGGACGGTGACGGCCTGGTCTCTGCCGCTGACGACGACCGACCGCACGCCGGACGGCACGCGCATCGCGCTTCCGTCGAGGTGGCTGGTTGTCGGTCGTACCAGCAGGGTCGGTGTCTGGTGCTGTGAACAGAAAGGTTCACCGGCTCGCGACGCTCCCCCAGCTACCGCTGGGAGGTACCCCCAGGCACGGCACCTCGCGGCGTTGTCGCATCGCGCGAGTACGGCCGAGTACGAGCTGCGATGCTCCGCCTTGCGATGCACCGCACCTGGGGGCACCTCTGGGGGCACCCTGGGGGCACCCCCAGCGGTAGCTGGGGGAGGTAGCTGGGGGAGTCGCGAGCTTCCCGGCAAACCTTTCCGGCCACAGCACTGGTTGCTTGTCACCAGGACTTTTGCGGGGGAGTGTCAGCGCGTACGGTTCGAGTCATGAAGATCCTCATCAGCGCCGACATGGAAGGCGCCACCGGAGTCACCTGGCCTGCCGATGTGTTGCCGGGTTCTCCGCAGTGGGAGCGCTGCCGCGGCATGTTCACGTCCGATGTGAATGCCGCCGTGCTCGGCTTTTTCGACGGGGGCGCCGACGAGGTGCTCATCAACGAGGCGCACTGGAGCATGCGCAATCTGCTGCTGGAGCGCATCGACGACCGCGCCCAGATGCTGACCGGACGGCACAAGCCGCTCTCTATGGTGGAGGGCGTGCAGCATGGAGACGTGGACGCCATCGCGTTCATCGGGTACCACACGGGCGCGGGGGCGGAGGGCGTGCTGGCGCACACCTACCTCGCCAACTCCATCACCGGGGTGTGGCTCAACGGCACCCGGGCGAGTGAGGGGCTGCTCAACGCCCATGTCGTCGCCGAGTACGGCGTTCCGGTGGTGCTGGTCACCGGGGACGACCTGACCTGCGTGGACGCCGAGGGGTACGCACCCCGGGCCCGCAAGGTCGCGGTGAAGGACTATGTCTCGCGGTACGCCGCGGTGTGCCGTACCCCGGCCCGTACCGCCGCGGACATCAGGGCGGCCGCCAAGGAGGCGACGGCGCTCGCCGTGCGGCACGAGCCGGTGCAGGGCGGGCCGTTCACCATGGAGCTGGAGTTCGACGCGGAGCATCTGTCGGCCGCCGCCACGGTGGTCCCCGGCGTCGAACGGACCGGCGAGCGGCGCATCGCCTACACCAGCGAGACGATGTACGAGGCCATTCGCAGCTTCAAGGCGGTCACGACGATCGCCTCGGCAGCGGTGGAGGAGCAGTATGGCTGACATGGCAGACGAGGGCCCCGTCGACGATGTGGCGCTGGACGAGGTGGTGCGCTTCACCTCCGAACTGATCCGGATCGACACCACCAACCGTGGCGGCGGCGACTGCCAGGAGCGGCCCGCCGCCGAGTACGTGGCGGAGCGCCTGGCCGAGGCCGGCCTGGAGCCGGTCATGCTGGAGCGCACCCCGGGGCGTACCAATGTGGTGGCCAGGATCGAGGGCACGGACCCGTCCGCCGACGCTCTGCTGGTGCACGGTCACCTGGACGTGGTGCCGGCCGAAGCCGCCGACTGGAGCGTGCACCCCTTCTCCGGTGAGGTCCGGGACGGGGTGGTGTGGGGGCGCGGCGCCGTCGACATGAAGAACATGGACGCGATGGTGCTCTCGGTCGTACGGGCCTGGGCACGGGGCGGCGTGCGGCCGCGCCGGGACATCGTGATCGCGTACACCGCCGACGAGGAGGCCAGTGCGGTCGACGGCTCCGGCTTCCTCGCCGACGAGCATCCCGAGCTCTTCGAGGGATGCACCGAAGGGATCAGCGAGTCCGGCGCGTTCACCTTCCACGCCGGCCCCGGAATGAACCTCTACCCGATCGCGGCGGGGGAGCGGGGTACCGCCTGGCTCAAGCTGACCGCGCGGGGCAAGGCCGGTCACGGCTCCAAGGTCAACCGGGCCAACGCGGTCAGCCGGCTCGCCGCGGCCGTCGCCAGGATCGGCGACTACGAGTGGCCGGTGCGGCTCACCCCGACGGTGCGGGCCGCGCTGCGCGAGCTGGCCGCTCTGCACGGCATCGAAGCGGACCCGTACGCGCGGGACTTCGACGTCGACGATCTGCTGGTGAAGTTGGGACCGGCTGCCGCCCTGGTCGAGTCGACGGTGCGCAACAGCGCGAACCCGACCATGCTGGACGCCGGTTACAAGGTCAATGTGATTCCGGGAGAGGCCACCGCCTACGTCGACGGGCGGATGCTGCCGGGCGGCGAGGAGGAGTTCCGGGAGACCCTGGACCGGCTCACCGGACCGGATGTCGAGTGGGAGTTCCACCACCGGGAGGTCCCGCTCCAGGCGCCGGTCGACTCGCCGACCTTCACCAAGCTGCGCGCCGCCGTGGAGCGCTTCGACCCGGACGGGCATGCGGTGCCCTACTGCATGGCGGGCGGCACCGACGCCAAGCAGTTCTCCCGGCTGGGCATCACCGGTTACGGGTTCTCACCGCTGAAGCTGCCGCCGGGATTCGACTACTACGCGCTGTTCCACGGGGTGGACGAGCGTATCCCGGTCGATTCCCTGCACTTCGGTGTCCGGGTGCTCGACCACTATCTGCAGTCCGCGTAGAGGAATTGGGGTTCCAGGGTGACCGTGAAACCGTACGGGGCGTGGGAGTCCCCGATCGACGCCGGGACGGCCGCCTCGCACGACGGCCGGCCCGACTACGTCGGCCGTGTCGGTGACGAGCTGTGGTGGGTCGCGCCGCGCCCCGACGAGGGCGGCCGCGCCACCCTGATGCGCCGCGGCGTCGAGGGGGACGAGCGGACCGTACTGCCGGCGCCCTGGAATGTGCGCAGCCGCGTCATCGAGTACGGCGGACTGCCCTGGGCCGGGACGGAACGTCCCGGGGGCGGGCCGCTGGTCGTCTTCGTGAACTTCGCCGACCAGCGGCTGTACGCGTACGAGCCGGACGGCCCGGACGGGCCGCGCCCGCTCACCCCCGTCTCCGGGACCGGCGGTGGGCTGCGCTGGGTCGATCCGGTGATCCTGCTGGACCGCGGCGAGGTCTGGTGTGTGATGGAGGAGTTCACCGGCGAATCGCCGACCGATGTGCGGAGGGTCGTCGCGGCCGTCCCGCTGGACGGCTCCGCGGCGGAGCGGCGCGGCGCCGTCCGTGAACTCTCCGACGACCGGCACCGCTTCGTCACCGGTCCGCGGCTCTCCCCGGACGGGCGGCGCGTGGCGTGGATCGCCTGGGACCATCCGCGCATGCCCTGGGACGGCACCGAGCTCAGGCTCGCCGAGGTCGGCGAGGACGGTGTCTTCCACGATGCCAGAACGCTGCTGGGCGGACCGGCCGAATCGGTGGCCCAGACCGAGTGGGCGGCCGACGGAACCCTGCTGGTGGCCACCGACCGCAGCGGCTGGTGGAACCTGTACCGGGTGGACCCGGACAAGGGCACGCCGGCGCCGCTCCGCCCGCTGGAGGAGGAGTTCGCGGGGCCGCTGTGGCGTATCGGCCAGCGCTGGTTCACCCCGCTCGACAGCGGCCTCATCGCCGTCGTCCACGGCCGCGGTGCCACCACCCTCGGCATCCTCGACCCGGAGACCGGCGACCTGGTCGACGCGCCGGGGCCCTGGACGGAGTGGGCCCCCACCGTCGCGGTGTGCGGCACCCGTGTCACGGGTGTGGCGGCCAGTCCGCGCACCGCGTACGAAGTCGTCGAACTCGACACCCGCACCGGCCGTACCCGCGTCGTCGGCTCCGCGCACGACGATCCCGTGGATCCGGTGTACTACCCCGAGCCGCAGATCCGCATCTTCACCGGGCCCGGCGGCCGCGAGATCCACGCCCATGTCTACCCGCCGCACAACCCGGATGTCATCGCGCCCGCCGACGAGCTCCCGCCCTATGTCGTATGGGCGCACGGCGGACCGACCAGCCGCTCCCCGCTCGTACTCGACCTGGAGATCGCCTATTTCACCTCGCGCGGCATCGGCGTCGCCGAGGTGAACTACGGAGGCTCCACCGGCTACGGCCGGGAGTACCGTGAGCGGCTGCGCGAGCAGTGGGGTGTCGTCGACGTCGAGGACTGCGCGGCCGTCGCCCGTGCCCTGGCCGGTGAGGGCACGGCCGATCCGGAGCGGCTGGCGGTCCGCGGCGGCAGCGCGGGCGGCTGGACCACCGCGGCCTCCCTCGCCACCACCGATGTGTACGCCTGCGGTACGGTCATCTACCCCGTACTCGACCTGACCGAGTGGGTGTTCGACACTCATGATTTCGAATCCCAGTACCTGGAATCGCTGGTCGGCCCGCGCGAGGAGGTCCAGGCCCGCTACCGCGACCGTTCGCCCGTCAACCACGCCGAGCGGATCACCGGCCCCTTCCTGCTGCTCCAGGGGCTGGACGACGTGATCTGCCCGCCGGTCCAGGCCGAGCGGCTGATCGCCGCCATGGCGGGACGCGGCGTCCCGCACGCGTATATCGCCTTCGAGGGCGAGGGGCATGGCTTCCGCAGGGCCGACACCATGCGCCGAGCGCTCGAGGCGGAACTGTCGCTGTACGCTCAGACGTTCCGTATCGACCGCCCCGACATACCCGTACTGGAGCTCAAGCAGTGACTCTCACGCCCCTGACCCGGCCCGCACGACTGAGGCCCGGGGCGCGGGTCGCCGTGGTGGCGCCCAGCGGCCCGGTGCCCGAGGAGCGGCTGGCGGCCGGTCTCGACATCCTGCGCGGCTGGGACCTCGACCCCGTGGTCATGCCCCATGTCCTGGACCGCCACGGCGAGTTCGACTATCTCGCGGGCGCGGACCGGATGCGCGCCCGGGACTTCCAGGAAGCCTGGTGCGACCCCTCCGTCGACGGCGTGATCTGCGCCCGCGGCGGATACGGGGTCCAGCGCATGGTCGACCTGCTCGACTGGACGGCGATGCGCGCGGCCGGCCCCAAGGTGTTCGTCGGCTTCAGCGACATCACCGTGCTGCACGAGGCCCTCGCCGTACACATGGGCCTGGCCACCCTGCACGGTCCAATGGTCGCGGCGGCGTCCTTCCTCAAGGACACGCGCACCCAGGAGTCGCTGCGCGCCACGCTGTTCGAGCCCGAGTCGGTGCGGACCCTCGGCCTGGAGACGGCCCGCCCGCTGGTTCCCGGCCGGGCCCGGGGCATCACGCTGGGCGGCTGTGCCAGTCTGCTCGCCGCCGAGCTCGGCACCCCGCACGCCCGCCCCTCCGCGCGGGGCGGACTGCTGCTCCTGGAGGACGTCGGCGAGGAGGACTACCGGCTGGACCGTATCCTCACCCAACTGCTGCGCTCGGGTTGGCCGGCCGGTGTCAGCGGTATCGCGCTCGGCTCCTGGGAGGAGTGCGGCCCGTACGACGAGGTACGGGCCGTGCTGCTCGACCGGCTGGGCGGACTCGGGGTTCCGGTCGTCGAGGAACTGGGCTTCGGTCACTGCGAGACCGCGCTGACCATGCCGCTCGGACTGCCCGCGGTATTGGATGCCGAGGCGGGAACCCTGACGCTGGACCTGCCGGCGCTCGCCTGAAGACCGAGGCCGGCGTGCGCGGACCCTGTGTTCCGCACTCCCCGCTGAGACACTGCGAGTGACCCGAAGGGGGCGCGGCGCCATGCGCCGGAGGCACATGTCGGCACAGCCTTGAGCGCCCCCTGGGGCCCCCGGACGAAGTCCGGGGGAGAACCGAGCCTCACAAGGGAGCGGCCCATGTTCCGTCAGAGGCCCGACCCGGCGGGCGAACCCCGGGCTTCCTCCACCGTACCGGCGACAGGTTGCCGTGCGGTGTCGCCCGCACGGCGCCCCCTGGTACGTCCCGGGTCGCCGGGATGATTTACGCCAACGACCGGTACCCCGGGCGGACCACCTCGTCGATCAGACGGCGGCGCTCCGGCAGCGGGAGGAACGCGGCCTCGACCGCGGCGACCGTGAACTCCTCGAAGACTTCGGGGCCGTAGCCGAAGGCGTCCACCATGTGCTGGAACTCCTGGCTCATGGTGGTGCCGCTCACCAGCCGGTTGTCGGTGTTGAGCGTCACCCGGAAGTGCAGCCGGCGCAGCAAGTCGATGGGGTGGCTGTCGTAGTCCTTGGCCGCGCCCGTCTGGAGGTTGGAGGTCGGGCAGACCTCCAGGGCGATGCGGTTGTCGCGGATGTACGAGGCGAGGTGACCGAGACGGGCGGTGCCGTCCTCGTGCACCACGATGTCGTCGGTGATACGCACGCCGTGGCCGATCCGCTCGGCGCCGCACACCTGCACCGCCTCATGGATCGACTCGGCGCCGACGGCCTCGCCGGCGTGGATGGTGAAGTGGCAGTTGTGCTGCTTGAGGTACTGGAAGGCGGCCAGGTGGCGGGCCGGCGGGTTGCCGATCTCGCCGCCCGCGATGTCGAAGCCGGCCACACCGGCGTCGCGGTGCTCCACGGTCAGCTCGGCTATCTCCTTCGAGCGGTCGGTGTGGCGCATGCCGGTGAGCAGGGCACGGACCGTGATCCGGCCGCCGGCGCGGCGCTCGCCCTCGCGGAAACCGGCGTTGACCGCCTCGACGACCTCGTCGAGGGTCAGGCCCGCCTCGAGGTGCTGCTCGGGGGCGTAGCGGACCTCGGCGTAGACGACCCCGTCCTCGGCCAGGTCCTCGGCGCACTCCGCCGCGACGCGGAACAGCGCGTCGCGGGTCTGCATGACCGCGCAGGTGTGGGCGAAGGTCTCCAGATAGCGCTCCAGGGAGCCGGAGTTCGCGGCGTCCCGGAACCAGACCGCGAGCTCCGCCGGGTCCTCGGTCGGCAGACCGCGGTAGCCGCGTTCACGGGCCAGCTCGATGATCGTGGCAGGACGCAGTCCGCCGTCCAGGTGGTCGTGGAGAACCGCCTTGGGAGCCCGGCGGATCCAGTCGGCGACGAGGTTGTCAGACAAGTGCATGCTGCGGGAGTGTACGGCACGGTACGGCGGCCTGCCGTGTCCCCGGTTACGGGCCGTTCGCCGCCGTCAGTGCGACTGGAGCACGGGGAGTACCGGGGCCCCCGTGGGAAGCATGTGCTTGGCTGCGAGCACCGGCGTTCCCTCCACCCTGATCACCTGCGTGATCAGCACCGCCGGCGTGTCCGCGGGGCGGCCCAGCTGTTCACCCCGGCGCCGGCCCAGCAGCGTCGCGGTGATACTGCTGTGCCCGGCCAGCGTCAGCCCCCGCGAGGCCGTCGTCAGCGCCGACAGCATGGACGTCTGGGGCGCCGCCACCCGCAGTGCCCCGGCGAAGGCGGGATGCGTCCGCTCCAGCACGCCCTCGGGGGCCGCCCACTCCTGGCTGAGCGCGGCCGCCGTGCTGTCGCCGTTCAGCAACGACTCCCAGAAGCGCAGCTCGGCCCCGGCCGGTGCGAGGAGATGCTGGGTCGTGAAGTCGGTCGGCTCCTCCAGGGCGCGCAGCAGCGGCGTCACGCGCAGCGGGGCGCCCGTGGACAGCAGCTCCTCCAGCGGCTGGATGTGCTCGAAGCCACGCCTCGGCGGCCGGTCGTTGACGGTCCTGCCCACCCCGCGGCGCACCGACAGCAGACCGTCCTCCTGGAGCAGCAGCAGGGCCTCGCGCAGCGCCGGGCGGCTCACCCCGAGCTCGGCCGCGAGCTTGGGCTCGGAGGGGAGTGTGGAGCCGGGCGGATACGTGCCGTCGTGGATCGCGTCAGCGATCCGCTCGTACAGCACGACGACCGGTCTGCGCTGCTGTCCGCCGACTGCCATGGCCCCTCCTCGGTTTGCTTGTCAGCAAGCTAGAGCCCTCCCAGCAGCCGGGGCAATCTCTGCCTTACATCTCTGACCTGGCGCTTCAATGTCACACCCGGAAACCCTTGACGGATCCGACGGCGGAACCGACCCTTTCCAGACGAGGCCCTGTCTGACAAGTGGCCTTTCTGTGAATTCTGCGAGACATGACATCCCAGGCAAAAGGGGCCGATTTGTCCGAGGTGAAGGACTCAGATCTCAAGGGCCGTGGCGGCATGCTGTTCGCCATGGTGCTGGCCGTCCTCGGCTATCAGATCAACGCGACCATGCTCAGCCCCGCGCTGCCGGACGTCATCGACCGGCTGGGCACCAGCACCGCCGCCGCGGGTCTGTCCCAGACGCTGTTCTTCCTGGTGGCGGCCATCGGCCAGGTCACCCTCGCCCGGCTCAGCGACAAGCGCGGCCGCAAGCCGATGATGATCCTCTGCGGCTGGATCCTCATCCTCGGCAACATCCTGTGCGTCCTCGCGCCCAACATCGAGGTCTTCGTCGCAGGCCGCATCCTCCAGGGCATCTCGGCGGCGATGTTCACCCTCGCCTTCCTCACCCTGAACCAGCTGCTCAGCCCCGTCGGCTTCGGTAAGGCGGCCGGCATCATCACCGCCGTGAACGGCGGCCTCGCCGGTGTGGACGCCATCGCCGGCGGGCAGATAGCGGACTCCATCGGCTTCCGCGGCATCTTCGTCTGCTCCGGCCTGATCGCCGTCGCCGGTCTGATCTGCGTACGCAAGGCCGTGCCCGACCTGCCGCCCACCAATGCCGACTCCCGCTTCGACAGCCGCGGCATCGTCGCTCTGTCCCTCGGTCTCACCGGCATCCTGGTCGGTCTCGCCCAAGGCGCCACCTGGGGTTGGACCTCCCCGCTCTCGCTGCTCTTCCTCGGCGGCGGCCTGCTCGCCCTGACCGGTTTCGTCGTCTCCCAGAAGAGCGCCGCCGACCCGGTCATCGATGTCGAGCTGCTCGCCTCCCGCCGCGCCTGGCCGCTGCTGGCCACCACCGTCTGCACCCTCGCGGGCGTCTTCAGCAGCATCGCGATGACGATCCCGATCTTCGCGCAGGACGTCAGGGTCGGCCTCGGCATGTCCGCCGTCACCTGTGCGGTGCTGCTGCTCACGCCGATCCAGCTGATCGGCGTGGTCTCCGCCACGCTGACCGGCCGGTTCGGCCCGGCGGTCGGCTGGCGCACGATCGTGGTCATGGGCGCGGTCAGCAACTTCCTGATCTTCATCTTCGTGACGTTCTTCCTGCACGACCGGGTCGTGCTGATCGCGGCACTGGCGCTGCTGGGTGTCACCTACGGCGGCCTCATGCTCACCGGCCTGACCGGTCTCGCCGTGACGAGCTCCCCCAAGGACAAGCCCGGCTCGCTCTCCGGCCTCAACGGCGCCTGCTTCGGCATCGGTGTCTCGCTCGGCATCGCCGTCGCCTCCGGCCTGATGACCTCGGGCAGCGACGCGGGCGGCGTCACGGACGCCGGCTACCAGTACGCGATGTACGCCTCACTCGGCTTCCTCGCCCTGGGTGTCGTCACCTCGCTGCTCATCCAGCGCCCCGAGCCCACGGACGCGTCGGCTCCGGCCGACCAGCGGCAGTCGGTGCTCACCCAGCACTAGAAGACTCATGAAGATCTTGTTGAGGGGCTGTCCGGCCGGAGGCCGGGCGGCCCTTCTGGTCATCCGGTGGCCGGGGCGAGGTGCCAGGTGTCGCCGGTGCGGGTGAGTCCGAGGTTGATCAGTCGGCGGAGGTTGAGGGCGGCGGCTCGGGTGTGGAGCCAGGTGTCGTTGGCGATGGTTCCGCGGTAGCGGAGTTTGCGGTTGCCGTGGTGGACGAGCCAGGCGACGGCGCGTTCGACCGGTGGTCTCCAGCGGCGGTAGTCGGCTTGCCAGTCGGGGTCGGTAGCGGCCTGGCGGCGGGCGGCTGCGAGCAGGTCGTGGTGTGGGCGGATGGTCAGGATGCGGCCGGCCTTGGCCTTGGTGCACCGCTCGCGCAGGGGACATCCGGCGCACAGTTTCCCGAAGGCCGCCTTGCGCTGGTGGTGCTGTCCGCCGGGGTCTGACAGGGGGACCGTGTGTCCAGCGGGGCAGGTCACCGTGGCGGCGGCGGTGTCGATGGCGAAGTCGTCCAGGGTGAAGCCGCCGGGGACGGCCGCCCGTAGCGGGGCGGGCTTGAGGAACAGCCGGTGCCCTGCGTCTTCGAGGGCCTGGCGGGCATCGCCGGTGGAGTAGGCGGTGTCGCCGAAGGCGTCCACCGGCCCGTCCTCCTCGGCGAGAAGGTCCAGGCCGACGGTGGCCTCGTGGTGCTCTGGGCCACTGCCGGGCCGCAGGGCGACGGCGGTGTATAACCCGGTCTCGGGCTCGATGGCCAGGTGGGCCTTGAAGCCGTCTTGCTGGTGGGTGCGGGTTTTGTGGATGTGCCGGGCCTCGGGGTCGACGGTGGAGACCATCCGGTCCTGCGCGGTGCCACGGGTGATGCGCCAGCGCCCGTCGCGGCCGTCGGAGTCCTCGGCGGGTTCGACGTCTTGCCCGGCGACCAGGGCCAGGATGCCGACGGCATTCGCGGCCTTCTCGCCCAGCTCCTGCTCGGGCAGATGCCCGAGCAGCCTGAGCGCGTCACTGACCAGGGCATCAACAAGCGTGGCGCGGGCCTGCTCGTCATTCCAGGCGATCCTTGGTTTGCCCGGGTCGCTGTAGTCATGCGCGGTGCACTGCACGGCTGCCACCTCAGCGGCCCCGGGGACCTCGCGAATTACCGCGCGGACGGCGGCGATGATCTGGGTGACGGTGTCCTGGGTGGCGACCGCATCGTCCAGCACCGTGGAGTCCAGCGCCCGCCGGTGCTTGCCCTTGAGGACACCGGTGGCCTTCACCACCTCGCGCACCGTCTCGAAGACACGGTTCGGCCGCACCGAGCGGGCCAGCCGGCGCCGGAAGTAGGCCAGCAGCGACGGATCGAACGCCATGTCGTGCAGGCCCAGCCCGCACGCGGCCTTCCACCTCAGGTCACACCGCAACTCCTGGACCGTCTCGAAGTCCGACAGCCCGTTAAGGGCCTGCAGCGTGATCGCCGCGGCCAGGATCTGCGGCGGCATGCTCGGCCGCCCGTTCGCCGACGGGTACATGTCCTCGAACGTCTCCGCCGGGAACAGCGCGCCGCGATGCTCGGCCAGGAACGCGAACACACTGCCTGCCGGGATCAACTCCCGGCAGGTCTCCCACACATCCGGCCCGACCGTCTCCCCGGCCCATTCCCCCATCACCACGAGAAAGAGTCTGGCCCCGCCGCTCACGCGGCGGGGCCAGAACCCAAGATCTTCATGAGTCTTCTAGGGCGTGTTTCGAAAGTCCCGCCTGGTCGGGAACGCCCGGCACGCACGCTCGCCGCGTTGTCGGTCGTCGGCGCAGCCTGCTGCGCTCTTCTCCCTCCGCCTTGCGATCGCACGCACCAGAAGCCCCCGACCCCGCCCTCCGGGCGGACGACGCTACTTTCGAAACACGCCCTAGTCTGAACGGATGCCTGAATCCGTCACCTTTCTTGCCGAGGGACCGCGGTTCGGCATCCGCCCCATCACCCATGAGGACGGAGCGGAGTTCACCGCGCTGGCCCGGCAGAGCAAGGAACTTCACCGGCCCTGGCTCTTGCCGCCGGACGGTGCCGAGGCATACGCGGCGTACGCCACCCGCCTCATCGACGAACCGGCCAGGGCCGGGTTCCTCGTGTGCGAGAGGGCCGACGGGCGGATCGCGGGTTTCATCAACATCAACAACATCGTCGAAGGCGCCTTCCAGTGCGGAGCACTGGGGTACGGCGCCTTCGCGCATGCCGCCGGCCGCGGTCTGATGACCGAGGGCCTCGGCCTGGTCATCCGCCATGCCTTCGGGCCGATGGGCCTGCACCGGCTGGAGGCCAACATCCAGCCGGCGAATCAGGCGTCCATCGCCCTCGTTCGTCGCGCCGGCTTTCGTCTCGAAGGGTTCTCGCCCGACTTCCTCCACATCGACGGAGCCTGGCGCGACCACGAGCGCTGGGCGATCACCGCCGAGATGATCCCTTGTAGTTGATCTTCATCGTGTCCATGTCGGTCACCGAGGACCGCAGACCGCGCCAGCCGTGGCCGAGGGCCCGGAGTGCTGTCTCCGCCTTGTCCTCGGCGATCGCGCCGGCCATCTCCTCGCCTTCCGCGGCGTCCGAGACCACGGTGAAGCGGTAGCTGAAGTGCTTCAGCGCCCGGTCGTAGTGCAAGGACCCCTCGGGCGTGAACCGCATCTGTGCCAGGCCGTGCTCCTCGACCTCCGCGAGCAGCCGGGCGCGTGACCCGTCCGTCAGCCCGTCCCACGTCCCGCGCACGATGACCCGGTAGGTGTGCTGCGTATCCATGCCGATTTCCGTCCTCTGCCGTGGAAGCGCCATTGAACGATCAAGCGTACGGCGGCGACGATGGAGCGCCCGCGGAATTTCGACCCCGACGGGACGGCCGGCGCACTCCCGGCCGACCTCGTCGTGGCCGTCGTCGCTCAGCCCTGACCCGGAGGTACGCACATGGCCACGACCGTGCGAAGGTCCTTACTGACCCTGCCTGCCGCCCCGCTGGGGCCGGAGAATCCGCTGCCCGCGCTGACCGCACTCGACGAGACCCACACCGTCGACGAACCCACCCGCGCGGGGCTGCCCCGCGACATGGCCCGGCAGATCGGGTACGAGCCGCTGCGCACCGTGCTGCCGGTGCGTTTCCTCGACGGATACGGGCGGGAGCGCCGTCCGGCGGACCTCGACGCGCTCGTCGTCGAGAACGACCATCTGCGTGTCACGGTCCTGCCCGGTCTCGGCGGACGCGTCCACTCCCTCTTCCACAAGCCGACCGGACGCGAACTCGTCTACCGCAACCCGGTGTTCCAGCCCGCCGACTTCGCCCTCAACGGCGCCTGGTTCTCCGGTGGCATCGAGTGGAACATCGGCGCCACCGGTCACACCACCCTCTCCTGTGCCCCGGTTCACGCCGCCTGCGTGCCCGCACCCGACGGCGGCCCGATGCTGCGGCTCTGGGAGTGGGAGCGCCTGCGCGACCTGCCCTTCCAGGTGGATCTGTGGCTGCCGGATGACTCCGACTTCCTCTACGTCGGTGTACGGATACGCAATCCGCACGAGCACCCCGCGCCGGTCTACTGGTGGTCCAACATCGCCGTCCCCGAGGACGAGCGCACCCGGATCCTCGCCCCGGCCGACGAGGCCTGGCACTTCGGGTACGAGCGGACCCTGCGCCGGGTGCCCGTGCCCGACCACGACGGCGCCGACCGTACGTACCCACTGCGCAGCCGGTACCCGGCCGACTACTTCTACGAGGTGCCGCAGGACGCTCGCAAGTGGATCGCCTCGCTCGACGCGGCCGGTCGGGGGCTTGTCCAGACCTCGACCGATCTGCTGCGCGGCCGAAAGCTCTTCGTCTGGGGCTCCGGACGCGGCGGCCGCCGCTGGCAGCGCTGGCTGACCGAACCGGGCACACCCGGATACGCCGAGATCCAGGCCGGTCTCGCCCGCACCCAGCTGGAGCATGTGCGCCTCGAAGCGGGCGAGGAGTTCGCCTGGCTGGAGGCGTACGGACCGCTCGACGCCGACCCGTCACTCGTGCACGGCACGGACTGGGCCGCCGCCCGTGCCGAGGCCGGGTCCCGTCTCGAAGCCGCACTGCCCCGGGCGCGGCTCGATGCCGCATACGAGGCCTGGCGGCCGCACGCCGACACCGAGCCGGCCGAGACCCTCGCCGTCGGGTCCGGCTGGGGCGCGCTGGAGGTACTGCGCGGCGGCCACAAGCTGCCGGGCACGCCCTTCACCGAGTCCACGCTCGGCGAACAACAGGCGCCCTGGCGGGAGTTGCTGCGATCCGGCTGCCTGCCCACCCAGCCGGACTCGGCCCCGCCCGGACCCACGCTCGTCGCGCGGCACTGGCGCGACATGCTCGAGACCGCTCCGGCCGATCCGCTCACCGAGTACCACCTGGGGGTCGCCCAGTGGCACGAGGGCGACCGGTCCCAGGCGGCGCGCAGCTGGGAGCGCGGCCTGGCGGCCCTGGACCGGGTCGCGCGGGGGCGGCCGGCCGGGCTCTCGGCGCGCTGGCCGCTGCTGCGCTGTCTTGCCGTGGCCGACCGTGAGTCCGCCCACCTCCCCCGTGCCGCCGACCGCTATGCCGAGGCCTTCGACACGCTCTGCCGCGCAGTGTCGCCGTCCGACGAGGAGCCGGCATTCGCCGCTCTGGGGCGCGAGACCGTCGAGTGTCTGCTCGCGGCCGGACGTCACGCCGAGGCCCGTTCCGTGCTGGAGCGGCTGCCCGCAGGCGTCCGCGCGCGTGGACGCTTTCGCCTCCTGGAGGCCGGACTGCTGCTGGCCGAGGGCGACCCGGCGGCAGCCCGTGCCGTGTTCGACGCCGGATTCGAGGTGGCGGACCTGCGCGAGGGCGCGGAGATCCTGGGCGAGGTGTGGTCCATGCTCACGGACGAACCACTGCCCGACGCCTATGACTACCGGATGCGCCCGCAGCAGCGGTCACGCCCGGCCCCGGGGTCTGCCCCACGGGCCGGGCAAGGCGGAATACGTACCGGTCACTGTCCCGCGTAGACACCCGCCGCGAACATCGCGAGATCGTGCTCGGACAGGTGCTGGGCCAGGTCGGCCTCGCTGATCATGCCGACCAGCCTCTTGTTCTCGATCACCGGCAGCCGCCGGATCTGGTGGGACCGCATCTCGTCGAGGACCTCGCTCACGTCCGCGCCCGAATCGATCCAGCGCGGGGTTCCTTCGCACAGCTCGGCGCAGGTCACTCTGGACGGGTCCTTGCCGAGGGCGACGCACTTGAGGACGATGTCGCGGTCGGTGATGATGCCGCAGAGACGCTCGGTCTCGTCACTGACCGGCAGGGCGCCCACATGGAGCCGGAGCATCAGCTGGGCGGCCCGGTCCAGGGTTTCCGACCTCGGGATCCACTGGGCTCCCGGGTGCATGATCTCTCCAGCCGTGGTCATGATGTACCTCCTGACTGACTAGCCCTCCATCCATCGTGTGCGCGTTCGGCGCAACCCGCGACTGCTGGGTTGCGCCGCGCACGGACGCGGCAGAGGATCTCGCCGTGCGGGACCATGAACCAGGCGTCGTCCTGACGGCCCCACTTCCGCCATGCCTCCGCGACGGCGGACAGCCGCTCCGGAGTGGTGTGACCGCCGGACACCGCCAGCTGCGCGTAGACGGAGCTCGTCGTACGGTCCGCCCACAGGCCGCTCCACCAGCCCCGCTCCTCGGGGGCGGCGAAACACCAGGTGGCGGCGGTGGCCCTGATGTCGGTGAAACCCGCCTTACGGGCCCAGGACAGCAGCCGCCGTCCGGCGTCCGGTTCGCCGCCGTTGCCGCGAGCCACCCGGCCGTACAGCTCCCGCCATTCGTTCATGACCGGCAGTTCGGGGAACCAGGCCATCGCGGCGTAGTCGCTGTCGCGCGCCGCGACGATCCCGCCCGGCCGGCACACCCGCCGCATCTCGCGCAGCGCCTGCACCGGGTCGCCCACGTGCTGCAGCACCTGGTGGGCGTGGACGATGTCGAAGGAGTCGTCGGGGAAGGCCAGCGCGTGGACATCGGCGACGGCGAACTCGACGTTGTCCAGCCCGCGCTCGCCGGCGACAGCGCGCGCCTGGTCCAGTACGTCCGCGGCCGCGTCGACGGCGGTCACCTTCCCGGGAGCCACCAGATCGGCCAGATCGGCCGTGATGGTGCCGGGGCCGCAGCCGACGTCCAGCACGTCCAGTCCGGGCCGCAGTTCGCCGAGGAGGTACGCCGCGGAGTTGGCGGCGGTGCGCCAGCGGTGCGAGCGCAGCACGGACTCATGGTGTCCGTGGGTGTAGACGGCGGTCTCCTTCGGCATGGCCGAACTCCTTCTTTTTTGGCTCGATTTCCCCCCGGACTTCGTCCGGGGGACCCCCACGGGGATGCTCAAGGCTGTGTCGACGGTCGACCACGCGGCGGAGCCGCATATCGATGCAGCCTCGGGCCCCTCCTTCGTCGGGACCCTGCGCGCTCCCCCAGCTGACCTCCCCCGGCTACCTCCCCCAGCTACCGCTGGGGGTGCCCCCAGGGGACCCCCAGAGGCGCCCCCTCCCTTTCACAGTGCCGATATGCGCCTCCGGCGCGTGGAGCCGCACCCCCTTCGGCTCACTCGCCGGGTGGACAGCGGCATCCCAGGCGTACCCGACACCTCCGGGGACGCTCAAGGTTGTGTCGACGGCGCGTGGCGCCGCGCCCCTTCGGCTCAGTCGCCAGGTTCTCCAGGACTGTTGCGGTGAAGCGGTCCGGCAACAGTACGCCGCGATGTCGCATAATGAGACCCCCCGTCTCGCCATGCGGACGTCAGCGGCTGCCGCCCGGGCAGTACACGGTCAGGGCTTCCGCCGCCTTGTCGACGGTCAACTCACCACTGATGGAGGTGACTTCACCGTCGTACGCCAGCAACGTCCCAGGCGCGAGCCCGGACACCCGCAGCCTCAACAGCCGGGCCGCCGCATGCACGGGGGAACGGGTCAGCGGCCCGGCCAGTGCCGCGACAAGCAGCCGCAGGCCCGGCGCCCGGCCGCCGTGCACCACTCGGACGTCCAGCTGCCCGTCGGCGAGGTCGTGCCGGCGGGTCGGTGCGGCCGTGCTGCGCTGGTACAGGCAGTTCCCGGCGAACAGCAGCCATACGGCCCGGCGCCGCCCGTGCACACATGCCTCCAACGGCCGCTCCTCGCGCAGCACCTCCAGGGCGGCGAGCACTCCGGCGAGCCAGTCGCCGACGCGGGGCGCCCAATGCTCACGGATGCGGACCAGCTCGGGGTACGCACCCAAACCGAGCGTGTTGAGGAAGTAGCCGTGCCCGTCGCTAGACGGACCCGGAGTGAACCGGCCCAGGTCCACCCGGACCGCGTCGCCCGCGGCGAGCGCGCGGCAGGTGTCCTGGGCGTCTTCGACGCCCAGGTCGTAAGCGAAGTGATTCAGCGTTCCGCCGGGGAACACGGCCAGCGGCACCCCGTGCCGCGCCGCCACCGCGGCGGCACCGTTGACGGTGCCGTCCCCGCCGCACACCCCGAGCACCCGGCACCCCTGGACGGCCTCCTCCAGGGCGGCCGTCAGTCCCTCGGGATCGCACTCGACGATCTCGGCCAGCGGCAGCGCGTCCCGTACCAGGTCCGCCGCGGCGCGTGCCGAGGCCGCCGCCCGGTTGACCACGACCGCCAGACCCCGCCCCCCGGGCAGGGCGGGGGCGTCCAGGTGCGGCCGCCCGGGCACCGGCAGCGCGGCCCGCGTCGGTACGAGCAGCCGTACTGCCAACGCCACGCCGGCACCGAGCGCCGCACCGACCAGTACATCGCTCGGATAGTGCGCCCCGGTGTACACCCGGGACGCGGCCACCGCCGCAGCGACCGGTGCCACCACCGCGCCCAGCACGGGCGATTCCAGGGCGACCCCGGTGGCGAATGCCGCGGCCGAGGCGGAGTGCCCCGAGGGGAAGGACGTGGTGATGGGCTGCCGCTTCAGCTGCCGGATCACCGGCACCGCGTCGAGGACCGGCCGGGCACGCCGCACCGAACGCTTGCCCACCGTGTTGATCGCCGCGGAGGCCACGGCCAGCGAGGCGACGCCCCGCGCCGCGGCCCGCCGCGCCCGGGCCGACCCGGAGCAGGCCATCGCGGCGGCCGCGACGAACCACAGCACCCCGTGGTTCGCGCTGCGGCTCAGCCGTGGCAGCAGTGGATCGGCCCCCGGCCAGTGCCGGCCGGCGACGCCCAGGAAGATCGCACGGTCCTTCGCGACCAGCCATTCCGCGCGCGCGGCGGGCACACCCAGCGCCCTGAGCACAGCCTCCTCGTCCCTAGGTCCTGTCCGGCCGATCATGCCGGGCTCGCGCCGTCTGGCACCGCACCTCGCTGCGTTGTCGTCGGTCGCCGATGCTCCGCATGGACTCCCTCCTCCGCCTTGCGATGCACGGCACCAGTCGCCGCTCCCTGATCCGGCCTGATCGACCGGACAGGACCTGGGCAGCCCGCTTTTCATGAACGCATGCCTACCCGCCCGGCACGGGCCCGTACGGGTGAACAGTGAGTCGCGCCCCGGCCCGGGCGAGGGGAGAGTGACAGGCATGGCAGCCATCGATCAGAACACACTCCTCGAACGTCTGCGCGCTTCACTCGATCTCTTCGGTGGATACGTCCACGCCGTCCGCCCCGATCAGTGGGGCGCGCCCACGCCCTGCGCCGAATGGTCGGTGCGCGATCTGGTCAACCACCTCACCGGGGAACAGCTGTGGGTGGTCCCCCTCGTGGGAGAAGGACGCACCATCGCGGACGTCGGCGACGCCTTCGACGGCGATGTGCTCGGCGACGACCCCGCCGCCGCCTGGGACGCGGCTGCCCGCGGCGCGCGGGACGCGTTCTCGGCCCCCGGCGCGCTGGACCGCACCGTGCGGCTGTCGTACGGGCCGAGCCCGGCCGTCGGCTACTGCTCGCAGATGGCCGCGGACGCGATCGTGCACAGCTGGGACCTCGCGCGAGCCATCGGCGCCGACGACCGGCTCCCGGCGGAACTCGTCGACTTCGCCGAGCGCGAGTACGCCCCGTACGTGGCGGACCTGGCCAAGAGCGGGGTGTTCGGCCCCCCGGTCGAACCCCCGCCCGGGGCCGACGCCCAGACCAGGCTGCTCTCCGTCCTCGGCCGGCGCGTCTAGTGCCCCTCCCGGCAAACGTTTGCCCCGTCGCGACGTCCGACACGCACGCTCGCTGCGTTGGCCGAAAACCCAGGTAACGCTGCTCCGAGGTCTTCGGCCGCCTTGCGATCGCACGCACCGGACGCCGCTCCTTGCCGGGCAGACGTTGCCGGTCGCGGCACTAGAACGGCCCGCCGGGCTCGCGGGACACCGCGCGTGTCACGTCCGCGACCGTGCTGTACCTGCCGTCCGCCGGCAGCCGGGCCTCCACCTGCTCCACCAGCCGGTCGGGGGCGTGCCGTTCGCGCAGTGTGCGCACCACGTCATTGCTGCGCGCGGGGAAGGGGGTACGCCCCAGATGCCTGCCCAGCTCGGAGCGCAACTGTTCGAACGCACCGCTGCCGGCACCACGCGGTGGCGCCGAACGGTTCGCCGGTTCCGGGTCATCGTCTGCGGGGGGCTCCGGGTCGTACCACTCCGCGTCCCTGGTGGGATGGCCGGCGTGCAGCAGAGCCTGCAGTTCGTGCTTTCTCGCTTCGTCCTTGTAGCGGCTGAGCCGGTCGCTGCCTCGTTGCATGGCTGCCTCCGGAATGTCCGGGAAGGGACTGTCCTCCCAGCGTAAGTGTGCTGCTGTTGCTCTTGACGCTCTCTTCCCACCTTCCACATTCTGTTGTCCGAGGAGTCGTGCCATGACGATGTCGCCCGCACGTACGCAGGAGCTCCGGGCCCACCCCTGGCTCCGCGCTCCGGTCCGGCGTGACCTGCTGAGAATGCTCGCCTCCGTACCGCCGGACCCCGACCTGGCCGGCGCCTCCCTGTCCGTCGCCGCACAACCCGGCATCGTCAAGCCGCTGC
Organism: Streptomyces sannanensis; assembly: GCF_039536205.1. Lineage (GTDB taxonomy): Bacteria > Actinomycetota > Actinomycetes > Streptomycetales > Streptomycetaceae > Streptomyces > Streptomyces sannanensis. The sequence goes on from NZ_BAAAYL010000001.1 coordinate 5,833,481, forward strand.
CGACCGAGCTCTTCACCGTCCGCGGCACCAACGCCGAGACCAACTTCCACGCTCTGCGCGGCACCGGGCCGATCACCCCCGTCGACCGCTTCTTCGTCCGCAATCACACCTCCACGCCGCGGATCGACGAGAGGACCTGGAAGCTGACGATCTGGGGCGACGGCCTGAGCGGCGGTCCCGTCGACTTCGGCTACGACGAACTGCGTGCCCTGCCGTCCACGACGCGGACCGTCGTCCTGGAGTGCGCCGGCAACGGCCGAAGCCACTACACGAGCCAGCAGGGCGACCGGGTCACCGGCACCCCCTGGACGCTCGGCGCGATCGGCGCCGCCGCATGGCGCGGGGTGCCGCTGGCCGAGGTCCTGCGACGTGCCGGGATCACACGCGACGCCGTCGACGTCATGCCGCGGGGACTCGACGACGAATGGATGTGCGGAGGGGTGAATTTCGGCCGAGTACGCCGGCCGATGCCGGTGGCCAAGGCCCTGGACGACGTCCTGCTCGCGTATGAGATGAACGGCGAGCCCCTTCCTTACGACCACGGCTTCCCGGTACGCGTGATCGTCCCCTCCTGGGCCGGCATCGCCTCCGTCAAATGGGTCGGCGACATCCAGGTCGGCGTGGAACCGCTGCACTCGCCATGGAACACGGAGTACTACCGCCTCTTCGGGCCGGCGTATCCGCCGGAGGGCGGGCCCGTCGTGAACCGGCAGACCATCAAGAGCGCCTTCGAGCTCCCCTTCGGCGCCACGCTGGGCGCGGACCGGAGCCACCGCCTCACCGGCCGCGCCTGGTCCGCGGCCGCGCCGGTGCGCGGGGTCGACATCAGCACGGACGGGGGCACCCACTGGCGCCCCGCGCAGCTGCACGACACGCCGCGGCGCGACGGCTGGGTCCGCTGGTCGGCCGACTGGCGGCCGCCCCGCCCGGGCCCGGCGGTCCTTATGGCCCGCGCCACGGACGAGGCGGGCAACACGCAGCCTCTGCGCTCGGTGCCGAACACGCAGGGCTACCTCTTCGACGCGGTGGTGCGCCACCCGGTGACGATCACCTGACGCGCCGGTCGACCTGGACGGAGACCGGCACAACCGGAGCGCCCCGGGACTGAAAATCGCGGAGCACCGGAAATCTTCGTATAAAGGGCTCAATGGGTCTCGTCTCCCGGAGGTGGCGGCATGCGGCGGACGGTTCCGGAGGGGCACGGGCCGGTCCGGTATGGGCCGCACGCGCCCGGGCCGGGGCTGCCCGTGCTGCCGGAGCTCGCCGGCGTGCTGGCCGCCGCGGCGGGGCGTACCGAGCCCGAGCCGCCCGGCGGCGGCCGGACACTGCGGGAGGCGGCGTGCGGCTACTGGGAGCGCCGCGGCCTGCACGGTGACGCCGACCGCATCGCGGCCGCCCCCGGCGTGCAGCCGCTGCTGTGCGCGCTGCTCGGCGCGCACGGCGGGGACGTGCTGATGCCCCGGCCCTGCCCCGCCTGGTGGACCCCGCAGGCCCGGCTGCTCGGCGTGCCCGCCTACCACGTGCCGACCCCGGCGGAGTGCGGCGGCGTACCGGACCCGTACGCCTTGCTGGAGACGATCCGGCGGGTACGGGCCGAGGGCGGCACCCCGCGGCTGCTGCTGCTCTCCGTCGCCGACGATCCGACGGCCACCGTCGCCCCGCCGGAGGTGGTGCGGGAGGCCTGTGAGGCCGCTGTGACGGAGGGGCTGCACATCGTCAGCGACGAGACCTGGCGGGACACGCTGCACAGCCCGCACGACACGGTGCTGCTCAGTCCGGCGGAGATGTGGCCCGACGACGTGACGGTGCTGGCGGACCTGGCCGGGGGACTGACGCCCGAAGGGTGGCCGTGCGCGGTCGCGCGGTTCCCGGCCACGGTGGAGGGCGTGGCCCGGCGGGCCAGGACACTGGACATTCTGACCGCGTTGGGGGCCGTGGTGGCGGGCCCGGTCGCGGCGGCGGCGGCCCACGCGCTCGGCGAGCCGCAGCCGGTCGTGGCCCGGACCCGGCAGGCGGCCGTGCTGTACGCGCGCGTGGCGGCCGCGGCGTATCGCGCGGTGCTCGCCTCGGGTGTGCTGGCCCGCCCTCCCCAGGCGGGCCGTCATCTGTACGCCGACCTCGGTGAGCTGCGCGAGCGCCTCGCCGAGCGAGGTGTCAACGATTCGATGGAACTGGAGGAGCATCTCAGTGCACGTCTGGGCGCGTCGGCCCCCGGCGGACACCGGTTCGGCGACGAGCTGGGCGCGCTGCGTGTGCGGCTCGCGACCGGACCGCTGCTCGGCTCAACCGAACAACAGCGACTGGAGTCTCTGAACGCGGTGGATCCGCTGGAACTGCCTCATGTGGCCGAGGCATTGAGGAATTTCGGGTCGGTCTTCGACGAACTGCACCGAAGGGAGCCCCCGTGATGACGGATCAGGCGGAACGAACCGGGCGCCCCCCGTCCGTCGAGGTGGCGCCGCGCCCGCTCGGCGAGTACCGGATCTGGCCCAGGTCCTTCCGGGACCGCCTCACCGCCCCGCTGCCGGGCATGCGCTCTCTGGTCAGGCTGGCCCGTGAAGGCGCGGTGCGTCCCGATGCCGAGGGACTGCGTGACGTACCGAGGCTGCCCTTCCGGTCCGGCCCGGTGCCGACGGTGGACGCCTCCACCGTAGCCGTCACCTGGGCGGGGCACGCGAGCTGGGTGGTGCGCATCGGCGGGCTCACCGTGCTCACCGATCCCGTCTGGTCCCGCCGGATCCTCGGTATCCCGGCCAGGATCACCCCGGTGGGGGTGCCCTGGGAGAGCCTGCCGCCGGTGGACGCCGTGGTGATCAGCCACAACCACTACGACCATCTGGACTCCCCCACGCTGAAGAGGCTGCCGCGGGACACTGCGCTGTTCGTCCCGGCAGGGCTGGCCCGCTGGTGCAGGCGCCGCAGCTTCACGAACGTCACCGAGCTGGACTGGTGGGAGAGCGCCGAACTGCGTGGTCTGCGCTTCGGTTTCGTACCGTCCCACCACTGGTCCAGGCGCTCCCTTCTCGACACCTGCCGCTCGCTGTGGGGTGGCTGGGTGCTCACCGGCACGGACGGGCAGCGGGTGTATTTCGCCGGGGACAGCGGCTACGGCCACCGGTTCAAGGAGATCGGGCGCCGACACCCGGGGATCGGGCTGGCGCTGCTGCCGATCGGGGCGTACGCACCGCGCTGGTGGCTGGGCGATGTGCACATGGAACCCGAGGAGGCCGTGCGGGCCTTCCGGGACCTGGGCGCGCGGAACATGGCGCCGATGCACTGGGGGGCGTTTCTGCTGTCCGCGGAGCCGGTGCTGGAGCCGCTCATCCGGGTGCGAGCCGCCTGGGAGGAGGAAGGCCTGGCACGCGAACGGCTGTGGGACCTCCCGGTCGGCGGGTCCCGGGTGCTCGAGGACGTTCCTAGCCGTGACGCAGCCGGCGCCACACCGTCGGGGTGGCGCTGATGAGGAGCGTCAGCGCCACCGCCGCGACCACGCCCTGCCAGGGCTTGCTGAAGAGCGAGCCGCCCAGGATGCCGATCAGCCCGTATGTCGCGGCCCATGCCACACAGGCCGGCGCGTCCCCGCGTACGAACCGTCGCAGCGGCATCGAGCCGAGCAGGCAGGCCAGCATCACGGGTATGCGGCCGGCCGGGATCAGCCGGGAGACCACCAGCACCGGCACCTCGTGCTCGCGCAGCTTGCGCTGTGCCTGCGCCAGCCGGTCGGGTGCGACACCCTCGCGCAGTGACTTCAGCCGGCGCGAGCCGGTCCTGGACCGCATTCCGCGCCGGCCGAGCCCGTACAGGCTGATGTCCCCGAGGAAGGCGGCCAGTGCGGCCACCGCGAAGACCATCGCCGGCGCGAACGGCGCGGTCTGATGGAAGGCCACCACCGCGGCCGAGCTGACCAGCGCCCCCGTCGGCACCACGGGCACCAGCGACCCCAGGACCACGAGCAGGAAGAGGGAGGGATAGCCCACGGCGGTCTGAGTGGATTCCGGTGGCACCTGCCCCAGGAGCTCGGGAATCAACGGCTGACCTCCGGCCGGACGCTCTCGCCGTGTCCCAGCCGGTGCACCGCCACCTGGGGTGCCAGCCGTGCCGCCTTCCGTTCGAACTCGTCGCCGGGGGAGTGGAACTCGTGCGGCCGGACCGCGTCCATTCCGATCGGCCAGTAGGTGCCGTAGTGCACCGGTACGGCGGCCCGTGGCGCCAGCCGGGCCAGCGCCTGGGCCGCCCGTCCCGCGTCGAGGTGTCCGTGGCCGAGGTACGGGCCCCAGCCGCCGACCGGCAGGAGCGCGAGGTCGACCGGACCCACCGCCTCGGCCATCTCGTCGAACAGCCCGGTGTCCCCGGCGAAGTACGTCCGCGCCTCACCGCTGATCACATAGCCGAGCGCGGGTGAGCGATGCGGCCCCACGGGCAGCCGCCGCCCGTCGTGCAGCGCGGGCACGGCACGCACCCGCAGCCCCTCGATCTTCATGTCGTCGCCCGGTGCCACTTCGGTGATCCGCAGACCGAGTTCCGCGGCCAGACGCCGCAGCCCCGGCACGGCCCGGCCGGCGCCGTGGGGCACGACCAGCAGAGTGCCCGGTCCCAGCCGCGCCAGCGACGGCAGATGCAGATGGTCGGAGTGCAGATGGGAGACCAGCACGACCTCGGCGACGGCGGCCTCGGGCGGCGGCAGTTCGCCGCGCCGGCGCCGCAGATGGGCCAGCCTGCGGGCGAACAGAGGGTCGGTCAGTACACGCACCCCGGAGTCCTCGACCGTGCAGGTGGCATGACCCCACCAGGTGACCTCCACCGGCACCGCCGCCTCCTCGTTCCGTTTCCCTGGACCACCCAATCGTGCGACGGATGCCCGGCCGGCGACCAGCCCGACCCTCCGGCCGCCCACGGTTGCCACGCTGTGCCACGCTGGGAGGCGTGGTCGGAGAGCGGTGGCGCAAGGCCGGCAGGGCAGCGGTGAGGGTCGTCGTGGTGTGGGCGGTGTCCACGCTGACGCTGTTGGTGCTTGCTGCGATCCTGCCAGACTTCCGGCTCACGTCCGAGAGCGGGAACAGCCTCACCGACATCGCGCTCACCGCGGCCTGGGGCGCGGCCGCCTTCGGTCTGCTGAGCGCTCTGGTCTGGCCGATCGTGGTACGGGCGTTCCTGCTGGTGCCCGCGCTGGTACTGGGCCTGCTGGTGTTCTTCCTCAACGGCTCACTGCTGCTGATCGCGCTCAGTCTGATCCCGTCCGGCGGTGGTGAGGCCCAGCCGGAGACCGCGGTGGTGGTCGCCGCCGCGATGTCCGCCGTGGCGTCCGCGACCTCCACGGCGCTCGCCGTCCGCGACGACGACGCGTACCGGCGCAGGCTCTCCAGGCTCGCGGTGCGCCGCCGTGGGGGCGAGCCCGCCCCGGAGACCCCCGGCACGGTCTTCCTCCAGCTCGACGGGGTCGGCCACGACGTACTGCGGTATGCCGTCGACTCCGGGCTGATGCCGACCGTCGCCGGCTGGCTGGGCGGTGAGCAGCCGACGCACCGGCTCACTCCCTGGCGCACCGACTGGTCCAGCCAGACCGGTGCCAGCCAGCTCGGCATCCTGCACGGCTCGAACCATGACGTTCCGGCGTTCCGCTGGTACGAGAAGGACGCCGGCAGGCTGATGGTCTGCAACCGGCCGGCCGGCGCCGCGGAACTCCAGCGCCGGGCCGTCGAGCGCACCGGCCACGACGGGCTGCTCACCCTCGACGGCGCCGGCCGCGGCAATCTCTTCAGCGGAGGCGCCGAACAGGTGGCCCTGGTGTTGTCCGTCGCCGCGCGCCGGGGGAAGAACAACCGCTCCCGGGCCGGCTACTTCGCCTACTTCTCCGACGCGGCCAACGCGGTGCGTACCGCCGTCTCCTTCGTCGACGAAGTGTGCCGGGAGATCACCCAGTCGACCCGCGCACGGATGCGCAAGGTGACGCCGCGGGTCAAGCGCGGCGGTCTGTATCCCCTCATCCGCGCGTTCGCGACCGTCGTGGAGCGGGACGTGGTCGTCGCCGCGGTGATGGGGGACGTCCTGGCGGGCCGTACCGCCGTCTTCGCCGATCTTGTCGCGTACGACGAAGTGGCACACCACTCCGGGCCGCGCAGCCGGGACGCGGAACAGGTGCTCGCACGGCTCGACCGGTCGATCGCCCTGATCGCCAAAGCCGCCGCGCACGCCCCGCGCCCGTACCGGATCGTGCTGCTCTCCGATCATGGACAGAGCCCGGGGGAGACGTTCCAGGGCGCCTACGGAGTGACACTCAAGGACCTGGTGAGGGCCGGCTGCCGGTTGCCCCGGGCGCGCCGTGCCGAGCGCCCCGTGCGCGGCGCGGAGGCCAGGGACGCGGCGAAGATCGCCCTGCACGTACCCGTCGGGGACGGTGACGGGGAGCGTCCCGGGCGTCGTTCGGAGCCGGTCGTCCTGGCCTCGGGGAACCTGGGGCTGGTCTCCTTCCCCGATGTGCCGGGACGGATGACCCGCGAGCAGATCGAACGCCGTCACCCCGCGTTGCTGAGCACCCTCGCCGAGCACCCGGGCATCGGCTTCCTCCTCGTGCAGAGCGAGGAGCACGGTGCGCTGGTACTCGGCGCGGACGGGGCGGAAGTGCGGCTGGACGAGGAGAGCGACGAGGCCACGGAGGCCGCGCGGCCGCTCGCCGTCTTCGGGCGGGGGGCCGCCGCCGCGGTGCGGCGCACCGACGGCTTCCCCCATGTCGCCGACATCATGGTCAACTCCGCCTACGACCCGGCCACCGGCCGGGTGCACGCCTTCGAGGAGCAGATCGGTTCGCATGGCGGGCTGGGCGGGGAGCAGTCGCGCCCCTTCCTTCTGTCACCGCTCGAGTTCTCCCCGCCGCTGGCGGACGGCCGTGAGCTGGTGGGCGCGGAACAGGTCCACGAGGTGCTGCGGCGCTGGCTGGGGGAGTGCGAGGGTCCGCAGGTGCCGGTGGAGATTTCGCGGCCGGAAGGCACTTCCGGAGCAGGTATTCCGATTATCGAACACTCCTGGCAGGATGATTCCTCGTGATTTGGTGCGACGAAATCCGTACCTCACCATGTTCCGGACGTACGGAGAAAGGCGCATTGAACTGTGGCGAAGCAGGACGAAGAGAGCAGACACGCCCGCCGTTTCGGGCTTCCGGTCGCGACCGCTCTGGTCATGGGCAACATCATCGGCGGCGGGATCTTCCTTCTCCCGGCGTCCGTCGCGCCCTTCGGCACGATCAGCCTGCTCGCCTTCGGCGTGCTGACCGTGGGCGCCATCGCGCTGGCCCTGGTCTTCGGCCGGCTCGCGAAGCGGCTCCCGCACACCGGTGGCCCGTATGTCTACGCACGCGCGGCCTTCGGTGACTTCGCGGGCTTCCTGGCCGCCTGGTCCTACTGGATCACCGCCTGGGTGTCGAACGCGGCGCTCGCCGTGGCCGCGGTCGGCTACCTCGACGTCCTGATACCCCTGCACGACAACAAGGCCGTGACGCTGGCCGCAGCCCTGATCATCCAGTGGCTCCCGGCGCTCGCCAACTTCGCGGGCACCCGCTATGTCGGCGCGGTCCAGCTCGTCGCGACCGTGCTGAAGTTCGCGCCGCTGCTGCTGGTCGCGGTGGGCGGTCTCTTCTTCTTCGACGCGGACAACCTCGGTCCGTTCCAGGCGTCCGACCAGTCGGCGATCGGCGCGGTCTCCGCCTCCGCGGCGATTCTGCTCTTCAGCTACCTGGGCGTGGAGTCGGCCGCGGTGAGCGCGGGCGAGGTGCGCGATCCCGCGCGCAATGTCGGCCGGGCCACCGTCCTCGGCACCATCGGCGCCGCGGTCGTCTATCTGCTCGGCACGCTCGCGGTGTTCGGCACCGTTCCGCACGACAAGCTCGTCGATTCCGGAGCCCCCTTCACGGACGCGGTGAACGCCATGTTCGGCGGCACGTGGGGCGGCTCCCTCGTCGCCTGCGCCGCGTTGATCTCCATGCTCGGAGCGCTCAACGGCTGGACCCTGCTGAGCGCCCAGACGCCCTATGCGGCGGCCCGGGACGGACTGTTCCCTGCCGTGTTCGCACGGAAGCGGCGAGGCGTTCCGACGGTGGGTGTCGCCGTCACCGTGGTTCTCGCCTCGCTGCTGACCGTCTACAACTACACGGCCGGCTCGAAGGGCGTCTTCGAGGCCCTGGTCCTGATCACCACCTTCACCGCGACCGTTCCGTATCTGCTGGCCACCGCGGCCCAGATCTACTTCCTGGCCTCCGGCCGCTCCGAACTGGTCAGCCGCGCCCGGCTGGCGCGCGACGGAGTGCTGGCCGTGCTCGCCTTCGGCTTCTCCATGTGGCTGGTCGCAGGCTCCGGCTATGCGGCGGTCTACCAGGGTGTGCTGTTCCTGTTCGCGGGTGTGCTGGTGTACGCGTTCATGGCCGCGCGGCGCAAGGCTCGCCAAGCGGAGGCGGAGGCGGAGGCGGCGCTCGCCGAGCCTGTGAGTGCCTGAGGACAACCTTCCACTCCCCTCAGCAGTCTGAACGCGTGAAGCGGCGGAGGGGAGAAGCACGTTCCATGCGTGACCATCGGAGAAGAACGACCCTGGTGATGGCGGGCGTTGTGGCGCTCGCCGCACTTGTTGGCGGCTGCACCACGGCCGGGGCCGACACCAGGGGGTACAAGCTGGCTCCGCCGCGGTCGGTCGGCGAATACGAGAAGCGGTCGGGGGACTTCCGCTATGTGGGGAAAATAGACTGTGCGGGCCAGCCCTCCGACGCCGACTGCTACCAGGGCGCGACCGAAGTGATCGGCATCGGCATCTCACCGCGGGACGCCAACCGCATTGTCAGGAACGCGTCCGGCACGGGCGCCTACTACCGGTCGGGACCGCCGGAGGGCGCGGCCGACACCAAGTGGCTGGCGTTCAGAGGGCTCCAGGGCGACATCCCCGAGCCGGACCAGGCGGTCGACCGCTTCTTCCGGTCCATCGCGAAGCGTGAGCAGGTACCGTTCCGGGGAATCAAGCTTGTCCGTGGCACAGTAGAGGACTTCGGCATCGGCGGCTACGACGGTGCGGTGATGCGGTGCCGGAAGGCCAAGGGCACCTACAACGGAGCACCGGAGGCGGTCTGCGTCTGGGCTGACCACAGCACCGTGGCCGCCGTCAATGCCCCTCTGTCCATGTCGGAGCTTGCGGACCTCACCAGGCAGCTCTACAAGACCTCGCGCAAGAAGAAGTGATCACGCCGGGCTGAGGATCACCGACCGGCTCAGATGGCGCGGACGGTCCGGGTCGAGCCTGCGTGCCTCGGCGATGGCGAGGGCGAGGCGCTGGATCCGTACCAGCTCCGCCAGCGGGTCGAGACCGCCGGTCACCCAGAGACCGCCGGTCGAGTGCACCTCCTCCTCCAGTCCGGGCGGGGAGGCGCCCAGCATCCAGGTCGCCGTGCCCTTGGTGGTGATGGAGATCGGGCCGTGCCGGTACTCCATGGCGGGGTAGGCCTCGGTCCACGCCAGTGAGGCCTCGCGCATCTTGAGTGCGCCCTCGCTGGCCAGGCCCACCGTCCAGCCCCGGCCGAGGAAGGTGAACTGGGAACAGGTCACCAGCCCCTCGGGCAGCGGCTCCTCGAGGGCGACCTCGGCGTCCTCGACGACCGACTCACTGTGCAGACCCAGATGGGCGCGCAGCAGGGTGAGCGCGGTGGTCGCGAAACGGGTCTGCACGACCGACTTCTCGTCGGCGAAGTCGAGCACCACGACGTCGTCGGCCGCGGTCATCACCGGGGTCGACGGGTCCGCGGTGATCGCGGTCGTCCGGGCCGTACCGCGGGCCTGCGCGAGCAGCTGGAGCACCTCGGTCGTGGTGCCGGAGCGGGTGAGGGCCAGGATCCGGTCGTAACGGCGTCCGACGGGGAACTCCGAGGCCGCGAAGGCGTCCGACTCGCCCTGACCGGAGCTCTCCCGGAGCGCGGCGTAGGCCTGGGCCATGAACAGCGAGGTGCCGCAGCCGACCACGGCGATCCGTTCGCCGGGGAGCGGCAGGCCGCCCTGTCCGGTCGCGGCGAGCTCCGTCGCCCGTCGCCAGCACTCCGGCTGACTGGCCATCTCTGACGCTACATGAGTCATCCGCGCTCTCCACTCCTGTGAGGATGTTCAATCATGCATGCTAGGTGATGGTTTCGAGCAGTTTCAAGCATGCTCGTCGCGAGGTGCGATCCTGTTGGCCCGCAGTGGAGGGAGAGTTGCAGTGAACCGGTACGAGAGGCACAGCGCGTTGCTCAAACTGCTGGCCGAGCGGCGCCAGCTCGAGGTGGAGAGCGTGGCCGAGGAGCTGGACGTGTCGCCGGCGACGATCCGCCGGGACCTCGACCATCTCGCCGAGCAGCAGCTACTGACCCGTACCCGGGGCGGTGCGGTGGCACACACGGTCTCCTACGACCTCCCCCTGCGCTACAAATCGGTACGCCAGTCCTCGGAGAAGGAGCGCATCGCGCGCGCCGCGGCAGCGATGGTGCGCCGGGGCATGGTGGTGGGGCTCAACGGGGGCACCACCGCCACCGAGGTCGCCCGCGCACTGGCCACCCGGCCGGACTGGCCGGAGAAGGCCGACGAGCCGCTCCTGACCATCGTCACCAACGCACTGAACATCGCCAACGAGCTTGCGGTCCGCCCCCAGGTGAAGGTCGTGGCCACCGGCGGGGTCGCCATGCCGCTCTCCTTCGAGCTGGTCGGCCCACTGGCCGGCCTCATCCTGCGCGAGGTCAGCCTCGACATCGCGTTCCTCGGTGTGGACGCGGTGGACGCCGAGAACGGCGCCAGCGCCCACAACGAGCACGAGGCCAACATCAACGCCCTGCTCGCCGCCCGCGCTCGCAGGCTCGTGGTGGTGGCGGACAGCTCCAAGCTCGGCGGCCACGCCTTCACGCGCATCTGCGAGACGTCGGCCATCGACACGCTGATCACGGACTCGGGTGCGCCCGACGAGGTCAGGAAGTTCGAGGAGCGCGGGGTGACGGTCGTCCAGGCGTGAGCGAGCTCGCTGCACGGTGTTGTCTGTAAATGCAAAATTAAGCGCGTTTACAAGCGTGACTGGACGAGAAGCCGCTCGGGATCACCGTGGAGCAGTACGACACCATCCTGCGCACCGCGTACGAGACCGGCACCCGGCTGTACGTCGGGCACAACATGCGTCACACGGGTGTCGTACGGCTGATGCTTCAGCCCCGACTACTTCCGCAACTACGCCGTCATCGGTACCGAGGGCCGGCTGGAGAACTTCGGCAACCGCCCCGGCGACGAGGTGCGGGTCTGGAACACCGGCCCCACCGACTACCGTCCCGGCGCCGACGCCGTCCTCGAGGTCCCCGAGGCCGAGGGCTCGCACGGCGGCGCGGACGGACGGATCATCGAGGAGTTCCGCCGGTTCGCCCGGGTGTGCGGCCCCACCGACACCTCACCGGTCGCCGCCCGAATGAGTGCCGCCGCCGGTGTCCTGGCGACCCGCTCACTGCGCGAGGGCGGTGTGCCGTACGACGTGACGCCGCCGGATCCGGCGCTGGTCGCGTACTTCGAGGGCGGCCGGCGGAGGGTGGCCAGAGGGGCGTGAAGGACAGCTGAGGCCGAGGTTAAGAAAACCTCGATGGACCGGGAGGCCGGAGTGCGGCAGATTTCTTCCGGAATCCCCTCCTCACCCGCCCGCCTGCCGTGATCCGGTGCGCACGGGCGCCTCACCCTGTACAGGAGCCGCCGCAATGAAGGCCCTCGTGAAGCACAAGGCAGAGCCTGGACTCTGGCTGACAGACGTCCCGGAGCCGGAGATCGGCCCCGGGGACGTACTGATCAAGGTGCTCCGCACCGGCATCTGCGGCACCGACCTCCACATCCGCAAGTGGGACGGCTGGGCACAGCAGACCATCAAGACTCCGCTGGTGCTGGGTCATGAGTTCGTCGGTGAGGTCGTGGAGATCGGTGCCGCCGTCAAGGACGTGAAGGTCGGCGACCGGGTCAGCGGCGAGGGCCACCTGGTGTGCGGAAAGTGCCGCAACTGCCTGGCCGGCCGCCGTCACCTGTGCCGTAACACCATCGGTCTGGGCGTCGGCCGGGACGGTGCGTTCGCCGAGTATGTGGCGCTGCCCGAGTCCAATGTGTGGGTGCACCGGGTCCCCGTGGACCTCGACATAGCGGCGATCTTCGACCCGTTCGGCAACGCCGTGCACACCGCGCTGTCCTTCCCGCTCGTCGGTGAGGACGTGCTGATCACCGGGGCCGGTCCGATCGGCATCATGGCCGCGGCCGTCGCCCGGCACGCGGGTGCGCGCAATGTCGTGATCACCGATGTGAGCGAGGAGCGGCTGGAGCTCGCCCGCAAGGTCGGGGTCAGCCTCGCCCTGAACGTCGCCGAGACCACCATCGCGGACGGTCAGCGCGACCTCGGCCTGCGCGAGGGCTTCGACGTCGGCCTGGAGATGTCCGGCCGGCCCGAGGCGCTGCGCGACATGATCGCCAACATGACCAATGGCGGCAAGATCGCGATGCTGGGCCTGCCGTCCGACGAGTTCGCCGTCGACTGGTCCCGGATCGTCACCTCCATGATCACGATCAAGGGCATCTACGGCCGGGAGATGTTCGAGACCTGGTACTCCATGTCGGTCCTGCTGGAGGGCGGCCTCGACCTCGCCCCCGTCATCACCGGCCGCTACCCGCACCAGGAGTTCGACGCGGCCTTCGACGAGGCGGCGGGCGGCCGCGGCGGCAAGGTCATTCTCGACTGGACCGTCTGATCACGCCTGCGGCGAGGCTCCCCGACCCCTGCCGAATCAGGGGCTCTGCCCCCTGGGTGCCGATTCCGGGGCGTCGCTGCAGGCCTCGGGACCGCCCTTCGGGTGATGTCCTCAATCGCCGGACGGGCTCGATTTTCCCAGCCCGCCCGGGGCAGCTTCATGCCTGACTCGGGCAACGTTCAGCCAGTCCGGCGATCGAGGACCGGGTCCCGGACCCCCGCGCGGCGGAGCCGCACATCGATACAGCCGGAAAGGGGCGGGAAGATGCCCGCCCCCAGCAGCACTCGCCCGTACCGCATCCACCCCACGCCCCAGGAGATCCTCATGTTCGACTCCGTGCGCGACGACATCCGCGTCACCCTCGACGAGATCCGCGCCGCCGGCCTGCACAAGCCGGAGCGGGTCATCGGCACCCCGCAGAGCGCCACCGTCGGCGTCACCGCCGGCGGACGTCCCGGTGACGTCCTCAACTTCTGCGCCAACAACTACCTCGGCCTGGCCGACCACCCCGAGGTCGTCGCCGCGGGCAAGGAGGCCCTGGACCGCTGGGGCTACGGCATGGCCTCGGTCCGGTTCATCTGCGGCACCCAGGAGGTTCACAAGGAGCTGGAGCAGCGCCTTTCGGCCTTCCTCGGCCAGGAGGACACGATCCTGTACTCCTCCTGCTTCGACGCCAACGGCGGCGTCTTCGAGACCCTGCTCGGCGAGGAGGACGCGGTCATCTCCGACGCCCTCAACCACGCCAGCATCATCGACGGCATCCGCCTGTCCAAGGCCCGCCGCTACCGCTACGCCAACCGTGACCTGGCCGACCTGGAGGCCAAGCTCAAGGAGGCCTCCGACGCCCGCCGCCGTCTGATCGTCACCGACGGCGTGTTCTCTATGGACGGCTATGTCGCGCCGCTGGCCGAGATCTGCGACCTCGCCGACCGCTACGACGCGATGGTGATGGTCGACGACTCGCACGCCGTCGGCTTCGTCGGCCCCGGCGGTCGTGGCACGCCCGAGCTGCACGGCGTCATGGACCGTGTCGACATCATCACCGGCACCCTCGGCAAGGCCCTGGGCGGCGCCTCCGGCGGCTATGTCGCGGCCCGCGCCGAGATCGTCGCGCTGCTGCGCCAGCGGTCCCGTCCGTACCTCTTCTCGAACTCCCTCGCCCCGGTGATCGCGGCCGCCTCCCTCAAGGTCCTGGACCTGCTGGAGTCCGCCGGTGACCTGCGCGACCGTCTGAACGCCAACACCAAGCTGTTCCGTACGCGCATGACGGAGGAGGGCTTCGACATCCTCCCCGGCGACCACGCCATCGCCCCGGTGATGATCGGGGACGCGGCGGTGGCGGGCCGTATGGCCGAGGAGCTGCTGGAGCGCGGCGTGTACGTCATCGGCTTCTCGTACCCCGTCGTGCCGCAGGGCCAGGCCCGAATCCGGGTACAGCTGTCCGCCGCGCACTCCACCGAGGACGTCAACCGGGCAGTCGACGCATTTGTCGCAGCACGGGCGTCCTTGGCAGGATGACCGCATGATTGACGCGCGGCGGCTGCACATCTTCCGGGCGGTTGCCGACCACCGCACGGTCACGGCCGCGGCCGCCGCGCTCTATCTCACCCCGTCCGCCGTCTCGCAGCAGCTGGCCGCCCTGGAACAGGAGACCGGCCACCGCCTGCTGGAGCGCAGCGCCAGGGGCATGCGGCTGACCGCCGTGGGGGAGATCCTGCTGGGCCACGCCAACGAGGTACTGGCCCAGCTCGACCGCGCCGAGGCGGAACTCGCCGCATACAGCTCCGGGGCCGCCGGCCAGGTCACCGTGGCTTCCTTCGCCACTGGCATCGGCCAGGTGGTGGCACCGGCCATCGTCGAGCTCGCGTCCACGGCGGGCGGCATCCGGGTCCGGGTCCACGACGCAGAGGGCGACGAGAGCCTGCCGATGGTGCTGGACGGCCGGATCGACCTGGCCGTCGCGGTGGAGTACCGGGGCGCGCCCCGCGAGGACGATCTGCGGATCACCCGTGTGCCGCTGTACGCGGAGCCGTTCGACGCCGTGCTGCCCCTGGGCCACCGGCTCGCGGACGCCGGGCGGGTCTCCGTCGCCGAGCTGGCGAAGGACCCGTGGATCGGCCCGTACCCCGGCAATCCCTGCTACGACGTGGTGGTGCTGGCCTGCGAGTACGCCGGCTTCCAGCCCGTGATGGAGCACTCGTCCGACGACTTCCGTGCCGTGGTCGCGCTCGCGGGCGCCGACGCGGGCGTGGCGCTGGTGCCGCGCTCCGCGCTGCGTGGCATGAACCTCTCCGGTGTGGTGGTGCACCCCGTTGACGGCAACGTCCCCACGCGCAAGGTCTTCGCTGCGGTGCGTCGCGGCTCCGAGCAGCACCCGCTGCTGACACCGGTGCTGGAGGCCCTCCGGACGGCCGCTGCGCGGATCGGGCGCGATTCGGCATTCATGGCCTGACCTGCACCCCCAGCTACCGCTGGGGGTGCCCCCAGGGTGCCCACAGGGGTGCTCCCAGGCACGCACGCTCGCTGCGTTGGCCGAAAACCCGAGTAACGCTGCTCCGAGGACCTTCGGCCGCCTTGCGATCACACGCACCGGACGCCGCTCCTTGCCGGGCAAACGTTGCCGGTCCTAGTCCAGGTCCGCCTGCCAGAGGTCGGGGCCGAACACCTCGTACTGGATGTCCTGGGGCGTGACGCCCCGCTCGAGCAACCTGCTGCGCACACCTTGCATGAACGGCAGCGGGCCGCACAGGTAGTACAGGGCGCGGTCGGGCAGATCGACCGCTGCGGGGTTCATCAGTCCCTGGAAGACCCCGTTCAGCGGCTCCATGCTCTCCACGCCCTTCTCGTACCAGGCGTACAGCTCCGCCTGCCGCAACTCCAGGACGTCGCTCACGACCTGGCGGCGCAGGGGAAACGAGGGTTCGTCGAGATCGGCGTGGAGGAGTGTGATGTGCAGCCCGGACCCGGCCTTGGCGAGGTGCGAGAGCATCCCGGCCACCGGGGCGATCCCGATACCCGCGGTGGCGAACACCACTGGCCGTCCCGAGTCGTCGAGCACGACGTCGCCGTACGGCAGCGACAGTGTCAGGATGTCGCCCACGTCCACCGAGTCGTGCAGGAGCGTCGACATCTCCCCGTCGGGCTCGTCGCCGACGCCACGGACCCGCTTGACCGAGAACTGGCGGTGTTCCCCGTCGTCGGCCCGGGTCAGGCTGTACTGGCGCGGCTGGAGTACCCCGTCCGGCATCGTCATCCGCACAGTCACGTACTGGCCGGGCAGCGAGGTCTTGACCAGGCGGTGGTCGATCCGCTTGACCACGAAGGTCACCACGTCGTGGGTCTCCCGGATCTTCTTCTCGACCTTCCACTGCCGCCATACCGTCTCCGGTCTGACCCCACGCGCGCTGTAGAGGCCGCGTTCCTGGTTGATCAGAGCATTGGCCATCAGCCAGTAGACCTCGTCCCAGGCGGCGGCGACCTCTGGAGTGACCGCGTCGCCCAGGACGTCGGCGATCGACCACATCAGGTTGTCGTGGACGATCTGGTACTGATCGGGACGGATGCCGAGGGACGCGTGCTTGTGCGCGATCCGCGAGAGCAGGTGCTCGGGGATGTGCTCCGGTGATTCCACCAGTCCGCTCGCGAACGCCGCCACCGATCCGGCCAGCGCCCTCTGCTGATCTCCGTGGGCCTGGTTGCCGCGGTTGAAGACGCCGTTCAGGAGTTCCGGATGCTCGGCGAACATGTGCCTGTAGAAGCGCTGGGCGATTTCTCCGATGTGCTCGGCGACGACTGGCAGTGTTGCTGCAACGACAGGCCGAGAGGTGTCTGAGAGCATGGGAGGTTCCTCCAGCGAGGACGTGTGGATCCCGGCCGTGGGCCCTGAACCGCAGCGGTCACACGAGGGCATCGAAGCGGGCCGGCCGAAGCCCGGCAGCGGCTGGGCCGCAGCCGGACAGGTGCTGACGACTGATGGAGGGAGACCCTTGGCGGCGACGCGGCCGATCCGCGACGGGCGGCCGCCTGCCGGGAGGCGGCCTGATGCCGCGGCCAGGATTGGATTTGTCCCCCCAGGCTATGACGCGCACCAGGGCCGGGCGAGTCGGCCCAGGCCTGTGCGACTGACATTGATCGCACACACAGGGGGCGCACGCGATGGGCGAGATCTTCGGCATGTCCGAGACTCCGCTGGGCAATTCCCGGGTGGTTCCGACGCGCGGACCGCGACCTGCGACAACGAGGCCGTCGGCGCTGCCCTCGTAGCCGGTCTCTGCTGCTCAGCCGAATTGCGCAGCAGAATCGTCCGAGCCCCCAAAGCACTGAATCCAAGCTGCTGGCCTCGCGTGGCTCCCTCCCAGTCCAACGGTCCCCGCGCACGGCCTCCTGACCTGCTCGGAGGCCATGACACCGGTATTACCTCAGCGGTAATCGACCCTCCGTGTGGAACCGGGCAAGGTGGGAGTCACCGGGGCCCGGGCGGCGCACTCCGCCCGGTCCACGGCCCCTCTGACCAGTTTTTTCGACCTCGACGGAGGCTGATCGGCATGTCCGCCACCACCCTGCTCGGCACCCTCTCCCGCACCGACCGCCCGCAGACCATGCTGCGCCGCTTCCTCGCCCTCGACGCCATCGTCACCGGTGCCAACGGACTGGTCTACCTGATCGACTCGAAGCCGGTCGGCAACCTGCTCGGCATCGGGTCCGGTGTGCTGTTCGAACTCGGCATCGTCCTGATGGTGTACGGCGCGGGAGTCGGCTACCTCGCCACGCGGAAGCAGCCGCCGGCCCTCGCCGTGAAGGCGGTCATCGACATCAATGTGCTGTGGGCCGTGCTCAGCATCGTCGCGATGGTCGCCTGGTTCTCGCCGACGACCGCGGGTGCCGTCTGGATCCCCATGCAGGCCATGACCGTCGGGGGTTTCGCCGTGCTCCAGTTCCTGTCGCTGCGTGCCACTACGGCCTGAGGGACTGCAGATACTCGACTGTCGCCGAGTCGGCCGGGAGAAACGTCTCGATGGCCAGCTCGGCGACTGTCACGTCCATCGGGGTGTTGAAGGTCGAGATGGACGAGATGAAGGACAGGGTCCGGCCGTTGTGCTCGAGCTGGAGCGGCAGGGCGAAGTACGGAACGGGCTCCTCCGGGTGACTGCTGTGGTCCCCGGTCTCCGGCAGCGGATAGGCGGCCACCTCGTCGTACAGCGCGCGCACCGCCTCGGACCTGGCCAGCGCGATCTGACGCTCCATCTGGGCCAGCAGATGTCCGCGCCATTCCCGCAGATTGCGGATGTGCGGCGCCATTCCCTGCGGGTGAAGTGTGAGCCGCATGGCGTTCAGCGGCGGGGCGAGCAGATGCTCCGCCACCCCGTCCAGCATCATCATGATGCCCCGGTTGGCGGCGACGACGTTGTACGTCCTGTCGACGACCAGCGCCGGATACGGTTCGTAGCCTTGCAGCAGTCGCTCGATGCCCTCGCGCAGTGTGCCGAGCGCCGGATCGTGCAGCGGGGTCTCGGCGTAACGCGGGGCGTAACCGGCCGCCAGCAGCAGGACGTTGCGCTCCCGGACCGGGACGTCGAGATGTTCGGCCAGCCGCAGGATCATCTCCTCGCTCGGACGGGACCGGCCCGTCTCGATGAAGCTGATGTGCCGGGCGGAGGAGTCGGCGCGCAGCGCCAGCTCCAGCTGGCTGAGCCTGCGCTGCTCCCGCCAGTCACGGAGCAGCGGGCCGATTGACGTGTCCAGTACGGCAGTTGACATGCAATGAAGGTAACTCACACGGATGCGCGGAAACGACGGCGTCGCAGCGGCATCGAAGGGTCTCGGGCGGGTCATACTTCGATTCCCGGCCGTCATGTTCGAAGCCGTATCGGAAGCCGTATCCGAAAGGGGTCTGCCATGCCCGTGGAGCCGCTGTCGCAGAAGGACGTCGAGGACCGCCTGCGCGAACTGCCCGGATGGTCCCTCGAGGGGGACCGTATCGCCCGTGAGTACCGACTGGGCACGCACTTCGCGGCGACCGCGCTGGTCGTGCACATCGCGCAGATCCAGGAGGAGCTGAACCACCACTCGGATCTCACCCTGGGCTACAACACCGTGGCGCTTTCCGTGAACACGCACACCGCGGGAGGTGCGGTCACCGAGATGGACTTCGAACTCGCACACCGGGTGGAGAAGATCGCGCCGGGCCACGGAGCCGGCTGAACCGCGAGGGAGTTGCCGGAAAGCCGTCTCGGTGCGCCCCGCGACCCGGGCGTCGGCCCTGCGCAGGCAGGGCCGACGCCCGGGAGTGCGTGCCTGTCAGGCGTTGGGGCGCTTGCCGTGGTTGGCCTTCTTCTTCTTGCGGCCGCGGCGCTTGTTGCCTCGCTTCGACATGGGAAAGTCTCCTTATGTCTGGAATATCCATTCCCGTGTCAGTGTAGTTTGCCGACCCCGTTCGCGCGGGTCGCGAGAACTCCATGAGCCAGTCGGTCGCCCAGGTCCGCTCGCCGTCCATCGAGAATGCCTGCTCCCAGCGGGCGATCGGCCGGCGCCCGAGGACGTTGCCGTACTCGACCGCCTCCTCGACCCCGACGACCCGGAAGGCCTGCACCACCGCCAGGACGTCTACCTGCTCCTGGCCCGCACGGTCCACACGGCCTGCTGCGCGTGACCGCGGGAGCTCAGGGTTTGCCGATGTCGACTGCCCACACCCCCGTGCCGTCGTATGCCTCAGGCGTTGCGGTCAGGATGTGGCCGTCCACCGGGCCTGAGACAGCGGCGTACACCGCATGCGCGTAGGTCCAGTCGATGCCCGCCGAAACCGCCTGCTCCACGGCCGCCGCCCCGGCGAAGTCGAGGGGGAGGAACTCCAGGCCCGGTAGCGCGCCGACGTGACCGGCAGCACCCGGGAGCTCCAGGCCCGCGGCGACCAGGCAGAGCGCAGGGACATGGGCGCGCTGCGCCAGTTCCTCCACTCCGACAACTGCGAGGCCGGACAGCAGACGATGACCGCGACAGAGGGCGACGACCGCCGTGTGGTCGAGAACGATCACCTACGACTCCCCACTCGGCCTGCGACGATCGCCGCCCTCCACTCCTGGGCCTCTTCCACGTCACGATCGGTGAGGTCCACGCCCAGGTTGGCGCGTACGTAGGCCACTCCCCGGGCCGTACGCTCGGCCCGCTCGGCTTCAGTGGGCATGGAGACAGCGAGGCGTTCGACGAACGCCCGAGTGCTGAGCCCCCGCTCTTCGGCCAGCAGTCGCAGACGGTCGCGAACCTCTTCGGTGATCTTTATCGTTGTGTCAGCCACGCCTGGAGAATACGCCTGAATACCAGTCGATGTGCAGACGTCCGACTGACCAGGACCTTTGCCCAGGTTGTTTGCCGATGCCCGCGCCGATGCAGCCGTGTTCGCCAGTGGAGTACTCGTCGACACCGGCCACCCGCGGCGCGGGCATCTCCGGCTCGGGCAGCGCGTCGACCAGGTGCAGGACCGTGCTCCGGCTGACGTAGATCCCGAACGCTTCCCGGACCGGGTCTTCGCCTTCGACGAGTTCGGGCTTCTCGGGATCAGGCCCACCGGCGCACGTCGCTGACCGTCGCGTGTACGACCGTTGCGGGTACGCCGATGGTGATGCGCTCCCGCACGTCGGCCGACGCAGCGAACCCGACCGGCCGGTCCCGGCAGGGTCCGGCCGAGCCCCGGTCAGCGCCAGAACTCATCGACGGCGCGCTGGTCGGCGTTGAAGATCGCGATCGCCGTGACACGGTTCTCCTCGACGGTGACCAGGTGCATCGTGTGGTTGGTCAGGGGCCGGCGGCCGGGGCGGCCGGCACGGGAGACGCCGTACACAGCCACGTACCGTTCGCCGGCCATGATGTCGATGACGTCGGTGTGCGTGCCGCCGGGTGCGATATCGGCGGCCGCCCGGGTGAACCGGGCCAGGCCGGTGGTGCCGTGATACGCGCCGGACAGCGGGTTGGCGCCCGGTACCCACAGGTCCGCGTCCGGGTGGATGAGTGTGTTGATGGTCGCGGTGTCGCCGCGGGAGATGGCGGCGTACAGCCTGGCCACCACCTCACGCGGCGTGACGCCGCCGGGCCTGGTGCTGGGAACGTTGTCCACGACTGTCCTCGGGCTTTCTTCGGCGCCGGTCACTCAGGTGGTAGTACGCCGGCCACATGCAGGGTCAGGCCGATGGCCACCACGACAACGGCGGTTATCACGATCAGCACGATGCGGCGCCGGCTCATCCGGCGGTTGGCCCGGTACGGGGTGGGCTCTGAGGGCGTGTTCATCGGTTTCCCCTTCATCGGCGTCAGCGCGCGACGGCGATCGCCGCGGCGGTGGCGGTGAGGATCTGTTCCAGTTCGGGGCGGGCGGGTCGTGGCCATGCCTCGCCGGCGACCAGCAGGTTGTGCAGCGCACCGGCGATCAGGAATCCGAAGGCGTGTTCGTCGATATGGGGTGCGACGCGGTCGGCTTGCTTCTCCGCGGCGAGATAGCGCGACAGGACGACAGGCAGGGCGCCCGGGCTCATACCGGCGTCGTGGGCGGTGGCGGTGACCGATTGCCGCAGCGCCTTGTCGGAGAGCAGTTCTTCGGTGAGCGCAACCGCCGGCGAGTCCAGGAAGGCCTCGGCGAACCACATGAGGTTACCGGCGACGGTCGCGGTGCCGGCCCGCTCGACCAGTTCGTCGCAGGTCGCTCGCAGCTTCTCCACTTCGATGTGGACGATCGCGGCGACGATTTCGCGTCGATCGGTGAAGATCTTGTAGGGCAGGCCGACGGAGTAGCCTGCCTCGGTGGCCAGCGCCCGCATGGTCAGGGCGGCTGCCCCGTCGCGGGCGATCAGCCGACGGGCGTGCTCGATGAGCGAGGACCGTAGCTGCAGGGTCGTTTCGGTACTGCGCTTAGCCGGTGACATCGTCACGCTCCACCAGACGTACCCCGGCGGCCAGGGCGACGGCGATGACCCCGAGCAGGACAGCGGTGGCGGCACCCGCCGGCAGCAGATGCTCGGCGGGCTGGCGGCGCAGGCTCAGCGACGCGATCCCCGGCAGCCACCGGAAGACCTTCGGTGCCGCGGCGAACAGCGCCGGCTCGACCAGGACCGTCCAGGCCAGGGCGCCGACGATGGCCGGGACCGGCCGTCGGACGATCGCCCCGACCGCCACACCGAGGACTCCGAACAGAGCGGCGACCACGACACACCCGATCAGGGTCAGCCACACCGCGGATCGGTCGAACGGCAACGTGAGGCCTTTGGTCCGGTACCAGCCCCAGGCGGTCGCGGTCGCCGCCACGGCGGCGGCCGTCCCGTAGACCGTCCCGATCCCCAGGTGGACGACCGTCTTGACAGTCACCACGCGCCACCGACGCGGCGTGCTCAGGAAGGCCTGGCTGATCTGCCCGAAACGCCACTCGCCGGCCATGCCGATGATTCCGGCCACCAGCACGAGGACCGCGCCGCCGGCCGCACCGTGCAGCGCCGCCCGGATCTGGTGATCGTCGAGCAGGTCGACCGGCTTCCCGTCGACGGCGATCAGCGGCGCGAGGGTACCCAGAACCCCGATGGCGACGGTACTCATCAGCAACCACCACGTCACAGGCGTGGAGCGCACCTTGCGCAGTTCGGCTCGGAAGAGATTCATGACCCCGCACCATTCGACTCGTCGTACGCCCGGTCCGTCATCGATCCCGCCAGCCCGAAGTACACATCTTCGAAACTGCTGGACCGCTGGGTCAGCCAATGGACCGGACCGGCACCGACGGCGGCCGCGATCTCGCCCACCTCGCGGGTCCCGATGCCCTCGACGAGCAGGGTGTCGCCCTCTGCAACGATCTTCAGCTGACGGGCCCGCAACTCTCGCACCAGCGGCGCCGGGTCGGCGCAGCGCACCTCCACCACGGGTGCTTGTTCGGCCAACAGGTCGTCGAGTGTGGTGTCGGCGACCAGCCGACCCCGGTCGATGATCACGACCCGGTGGGCGACCTCCGCCAGCTCGGACAGCAGGTGGCTGGAGACCAGCAGCGCCCTGCCCTCCTCGGCCAGTCGGCGCAGCAGATCGCGAACCCACAGGATGCCGGGCGGATCAAGGCCGTTGACCGGTTCGTCGAGAATCAGGAATCCGGGGTCCCCCAGCAGCGCCCCGGCCAGAGCCAGCCGTTGCAGCATTCCCATCGAGAAACCGTCCACCCTTCGGTGGGCTTGCTCGGTCAACTCCACCAGGTCCAGGACCTCTTCGACCCGCCGACGCGGCAGACCGCCGGCTGTTGCCATGATCGTCAGATGGGTACGGGCCGAGTGTCCCGGGTGGGCGCCGGGCCCGTCGACGACCGCACCGACCTCCCGGCGCGGCTGCGTCAGTTCCCGGTACGGTCGCCCGTTCACCCAGGCCGTGCCGGCCGACGGCGCGACCAGACCGAGCAGCATCCGCATCGTCGTCGTCTTACCGGCACCGTTGGCTCCCACGAACCCGGTGATCGTGCCCGCCGGGACCTCGAAGGAGACGTCATCGACGACTGTCCGTTGATCAAAAACCTTGGACAGGGAGCGGCAGGTAATCGCTCCTGTTCGTGAACCCATGTTCACGAAAGTAGCGTGAACATGGGTTCACGACAAGGGTGCAAGCGTCATTTCTGTACGAGCCACGTGCCCGCCCGACCATCGGCTGGCATCGTCTGTCTCGCGTACCGCCGCGACCGGCTCGACCCGCCCGCCGCGCTCGTTGTCAATGCCTTCGCTGTGCCGCCCCTGACCGGGAACTCAGCAGCGCCTGACGCTCACGCAGGAACGGTCGCATGCGCACTGCCGGCGGCTGCCGCGATGCATCCTGGACCGCCTGGCCGACGTCACCGGCCCTGGGTACCTGGTGCCCGACAGGCCGGTGGTCGGGATCGTCAGCAGCAGCCGACAGGAACGGAAGCGGTCAGTGGGACACCGGATCCAACTGCCACCACTGGCCGGGGGAGTCGGTGTCCTCCCACTGCCGGACGTTCGCGCCGTCGGCCGTGCTGCCGTCCGCGACCTCCAGCAGCAGGCCGCTGACATGGCTGACCAGCGACACCCGGCCCGGTGCGTCCAGGTGCCGCTCGATCAGCCACTCCTGGGCGCCGAAGTTGTTGGCCTTCCACTGCTGGACGTTCGCACCGTTCTCGGTCGACGCGCCCGTCACGTCCAGCCGTTTGCCGCTGTTCGCGTTCACCAGGTGGTACAGGCCGGCGCCGGGGTGGACCGGGGAGACGTGCCACTGCTGGGCGCGGGAGCCGGTGTCCTTGCCCTGCTGGACGTTGGCGCCGCTGCCCTTCTTTTCGCCGTACACCTCGAGGAGGAGCCCGCTGCCGACGTTGCGCAGCAGATAGAGCCCCTCCTCGACAGGTGTCGTTGCCCCCTCGGTCATGTGTCAGGCGCCGAAGACGGCCGGGTCCGGGCCGAGGCGGCGGCCCTCGTCGAGGGCGGCGAAGGCGGCCAGGTCGTCGGCGTCCAGCTCGAAGTCGAAGACGTCGATGTTCTCCTTGATCCGGGACGGGGTCACGGACTTGGGGATCACCACATTCCCGGTCTGGATGTGCCAGCGCAGCACGACCTGCGCGGGGGTCCTGTCGTGCTTACGGGCGACGGCGACGATCGTCGGCACCTCCAGCAGGCCCCGGCCCTGGCCGAGCGGGGACCAGGCCTCGGTCGCGATGCCGTGCGCGGCGTGGAACTCACGGGCGGCGGACTGCTGGAGCTGCGGGTGCAGCTCGATCTGGTTGACGGCGGGGACCACGGAGGTCTCGCCGATCAGCCGCTCCAGGTGCGGGGTCAGGAAGTTGGAGACGCCGATCGCCTTGGCGCGGCCGTCCGCGTGGATCTTCTCAAGGGCCTTGTACGTGTCCACGTACGTGCCCTTGGCGGGCACCGGCCAGTGGATCAGGTACAGGTCGACGTAGTCGAGGCCCAGCTTCTCCAGCGAGGCGTCGAAGGCGCGCAGCGTGGAGTCGTACCCCTGATCGCTGTTCCACAGCTTGGTGGTGACGAACAGCTCCTCGCGGGGGAGGCCCGAGGCGGCGATGGCCTTCCCTGTGCCTGTTTCGTTCTCGTAGATCGCCGCGGTGTCGATGCTGCGGTACCCGGCCTCCAGGGCGGTGCCGACCGCCTTCGCCGCCTCGTTGTCCGGCACCTGCCAGACGCCGAATCCGAGCTGCGGCATCTCGACGCCGTTGTTCAGGGTGATGGAGGGAACCTTGCTCACGAGCAGTCGAGTCCTTCACTTGGTTGGTCGGTCGCGTTCGCCAACATCAACGATCAGGCCTCCGGACGCATTCCCGAGGTGAGCGTTCCCGGCCGCCAGGTCGGCGCGGGCCGACGTGCGGACGAAGGCCAGCACCGCCAGCCCGGCCAGCACCCCCGTGACCCCCGCGGCCAGCGCGGCGGCGTTCAGCCCCGAGGCGAACGCCGTGTGCAGTGTCCCGTCCGGAACCCGGCCGGCCAGCTGCCGCGCCGCACCTCCCGCGAGCGCCCGCGCGGCCGCTGCGGGGGCGTCGGTGGAGCCGACGAGCGAGTGCTCCATCCGTGAGGTGGCGACGGCCCCGAAGACCGCGACGCCCAGTGCGAACCCGAGCTGACGGAACGTACCGACCGCACCGCCCGCCATGCCGGCGTTCCGCGGCGGCACGCACGCCAGGGCCGCCGCGGAGATGCCCTGCGACACCAGCCCCACGCCCGCACCGGTCACCAGGAGCCCCGGCACCAGGGCCGGCCATCCCGAGTCCGGGCCCAGTGCCCCCTGCGCCAGCACCCCGCCCCCGACGAGCAGCAGCCCTCCGCCGATCACCAGCCGCGGCGGGGCGTCGTGCAGCAGCCGGCCCGAGACGGCCGCCACCACGAACGACGTCGCCGCGAGCGGCAGCAGGGCCAGCCCCGCCCCCACCGGGCTCAGCCCGAGCAGTGTCTGCAGCCAGATCGACGTGTACGGGAGCACCCCGAAGGCGGCCGCGTTGAACGCCAGTGCCCCGGCCATGACGGAGACGAAGGAACGGCGCCGGAACAGTGAGAGATCGATCAGCGGATGCACGGCCCGCCGCTCGGCCACCACGAAGGCGCACAGTGCCGCGGCCGAGACCGCGAAGGCCGCGGCGGTCTGCGCCGACTCCCACCCCACGACGCCCACCCGGACCACCGCGAACGTCGCCGCCCCCGCGCACACCGCGAACGCCGCCATGCCCGCCCAGTCGATGCGCCGGGCACCCCGATGCGCGGACTCGGTCACCGTCCGAAGCGTGATCCACAGGGCTACAGCGCTCACCGGCAGATTGGCGAAGAAGATCCACCGCCAGTCCAGATGCTCGGTCAGCACACCGCCCAGCACCGGACCGAGCGCCGCGGACGCCCCCGCGACGGCACCCCACACGCCGAACGCCAGCGACCGGTCCCGCCCCCGATAGGCCGCACCGAGCAGCGACAGCGACGTCGCGAACATCGCGGCCCCGCCGACTCCTTGTACGGCCCGCATCGTGTTGAGCACCGCCGGGCCGGTCGCCAGTCCGCAGGCCAGTGATGCCGTCGCGAACAACCCGGTGCCCGCCAGATACAGCCTGCGCCGGCCGACCACATCGGCCGCGGCGCCCGCCCCCAGCAGCAGGGCGGCCATCGCCAGCGCATAGGCGTCGATCACCCACTGCATGTCGGAGAGCGAGGCCCCCAGCGCGCCCCCGATCTCCGGCAGCGCGACCACCACGATCGTCACGTCGACCAGCAGCATGAAGGTCCCCAGACACACCGCGACCAGCGGTCCCCACTTGCGCATCGCATCCTCCTCGGCAGCGTTTCCACGGCCTCCGTACGGCATCGGTGAGCCGATCATCGGCTGCCGTGCGCTCCGGGGACCGACGGCCGCGCCTCCTTCAGCCGGATGGCCGCGGCCGGTACGCCGCCGGCGTCAGCCGTCGTGCCGGGGCTGCAGGCCGTCGCCCGCCGAAAGGATTGCCGCCGCCAGGGCGTCCGCCGCGTCCTGGACCGCGGCGCTGCGCGTCCGGCCATGGAGGAGGACGAAGTCCACGCTGCCCAGCTCCGGCAGGCCCGTCCGGGCAGGGACCGGGGACAGGCCCGGCGGGATCAGTCCGCGTGTGTGGGCCATGACGCCCAGTCCCGCCCGGGCCGCCGCGATCAGGCCGCTGAGGCTG
The DNA here is from genome assembly GCF_039536205.1 of Streptomyces sannanensis. Taxonomy (GTDB): domain Bacteria; phylum Actinomycetota; class Actinomycetes; order Streptomycetales; family Streptomycetaceae; genus Streptomyces; species Streptomyces sannanensis. Next base: position 5,860,381 of record NZ_BAAAYL010000001.1, read on the forward strand.
CCGCTGGTGCAGGCGATCCGCCACGGCCGGCCGTGCTCCTCCAGTACCTCCAGGGCGCGGGCGCGGGTGATCGCGGGCGGCGGGAAGAGGATCAGCGGCACCGGGCGGTCCGGATCGAGCCGCAATTGCGGGGCGCCGATCCAGGTGAGGGCGTCCCGCCAGACCAGCTCGCCATGGGTGCTGCCCGGCGGCCGCTTGGCGAGGACCAGATCGAACCGGCCCGACTCCAGCCGCCGGTGCAGGATGCCGGAGAGCTCGACGTTCAGCTCCAGATCCACCTCGGGGTGCTCGCGGCGGAACGCCTGGAGGATCTCCGGCAGCCGGGTCAGTACGAAGTCCTCGGACGCGCCGAAGCGCAGCCGTCCGCGCAGCCGGGTGCCGGTGAAGTAGGCGGCCGCGCGCTCGTGCGCGGCCAGGATCGTACGGGCGAAGCCCAGCATCGCCTCGCCGTCCTCGGTCAGCTCCACGCTGTGCGTGTCACGGCTGAACAGCCGCCGGCCCGTCGCGTCCTCCAGGCGCCGCACATGCTGGCTGACCGTGGACTGGCGCAGGCCCAGCCGTCGGGCTGCGCGCGTGAAGCTCAGCGTCTGGGCGACGGCGAGGAAGGTGCGCAGCTGAGCCGGGTCGTACACGACATCCAGGCTATCGCCTATCGCCGATCGTGATGACAGTCAGAACGGTATACGCGTTTCCCGATGGCTGTGCCGCGGCGGAGGATGAGGCACATGAGCACCCGTACTCCCCGCTTGCCCTCCTGGCTGCCGGTCGACCCATACATCCTGGCCCTGATCGGCACGGTGGTCCTCGCGGCCGTGCTCCCGGCCTCGGGAGGGGCCGCGCGGGGTGTCGAGAGGGCGGCGACGGGTGCCGTCGCCCTGCTGTTCTTCCTCTACGGGGCGCGTATGTCGACCCGGGAGGCGCTCGACGGACTACGCCACTGGCGGCTCCACCTCACCGTGCTGGCCTGCACCTTCGTGGTCTTCCCGCTGCTCGGCCTGGCCGCACGTGGGCTCGTCCCGTACGTCCTGACTCCCCAGCTCTACAGCGGTTTCCTCTTCCTCTGCCTGGTGCCGTCGACGATCCAGTCCTCGATCGCCTTCACCTCGATCGCCCGGGGCAATGTGCCGGCCGCGATCTGCGCCGGGTCCTTCTCCAGCCTCGCGGGCATCGTCCTCACGCCGCTGCTGGCCGCGCTGCTCCTCGGCGACAGCGCGGGCGGCTTCTCGGCGGACTCGCTGCTGAAGATCGTGGTGCAGCTGCTGGTGCCGTTCCTGGCGGGGCAGCTGCTGCGCCGCCGGCTTTCCGGCGCCCTGTCCCGGCACAGGAAGGCCCTCGGCTACGTGGACCGGGGCTCGATCCTGCTCGTGGTCTACGCCGCCTTCAGCGAGGGCATGGTCCAGGGCGTCTGGCACCGGGTGAGCCCGGCCCGCCTCGGCGCGCTGCTCGGCGTCGAGGCGGTGCTGCTGGCCGCCATGATGACGCTGACCTGGTACGGAGCCGGGCGGCTGGGCTTCGCCAGGGAGGACCGGATCGCGATCCAGTTCGCCGGTTCGAAGAAGGGCCTGGCGGCCGGGCTGCCCATGGCGACGGTGCTCTTCGGCGCGCAGGCGAGCCTCGCGGTACTTCCGCTGATGCTGTTCCACCAGATGCAGCTGATGGTGTGCGCGGTCATCGCGAGGCGTCGCGCGGCCGATCCCCCGGCGCCGGTGAAGGAGAAGAAGATCACCGGGGTCGATAGCGTGTCGCGGTGACCTCGTCCCGGATACTCCCTCAGCTACCTCCCCCAGCTACCGCTAGGGGTACCCCCAGCGGTGCCCCCACCACCGCGCCACGCCCCTGCACCCTGGTCGTCTGCCGAGGCTGCTGCTGCGGAAACGCCCGCAAGAACCCCGGCACCGATCACCAGTGGCAGCTGGAACGGCTCCGGGCGGCCGCAGCGGCGTCCGGTGGCCGGCTCGCCGTCCGTACCACCGACTGCCTCGGGCCGTGCGGACAGGCGAACGTGATCGTGGTCCAGCCCTCCATGGAGGGCCGCCGCCGGGGCGGCAGGCCTGTCTGGATCGGCTGGGCACTGGACGACGACGCCACGGACGACATCCTGGCCTGGGCCGAGGCAGGCGGGCCGGGCATGGCGAAGCCCTCGGCAACCCTGGAACTCCAGCTGATCCCGCCACCGTCGGACGCCCGTCGCCGCGCGCGCCGCTGAGGTGACGGGCGGCGGCGGGGATCAGGAGCGAAGCTCCTCGAGTTCGGGAGCGGTCAGTCCTGGGGGGCCGGGCTCGGGACGGCTATGCGGTGCTCGCCCGCGTACACGTTCATCGAGGTGCCGCGCAGGAAGCCGACCAGGGTCAGGCCCGTCTCGGCGGCCAGGTCGACGGCGAGCGAGGAGGGGGCCGAGACCGCGGCCAGCACCGGGATACCGGCCATCACCGCCTTCTGGGCCAGCTCGAACGAGGCCCGGCCCGAGACCAGCAGGACCGCGCGCGACAGCGGCAGCCGGTCGTCGCGCAGGGCGCGGCCGATCAGTTTGTCGACGGCGTTGTGGCGGCCGACGTCCTCCCGGACGTCGAGCAGTTCGCCGGTCTCCGAGAACAGCGCGGCGGCGTGCAGGCCGCCGGTGCGGTCGAAGACGCGCTGGGCGGCGCGCAGCCGGTCGGGGAGCTCCGCGAGGAATTCCGGGGCGACGCGGACCGGAGGGGTGTCCGTGATCGGGAAGCGGGCGGTGGTACGGACGGCGTCCAGGCTCGCCTTGCCGCACAGCCCGCAGGACGAGGTGGTGTAGACGTTCCGTTCGAGGGTGATGTCGGGGACCGGCACGCCGGGCGCGAGCCTCACGTCCACCACGTTGTAGGTGTTCGAGCCGTCGTCGGTGGCGCCCGCGCAGTACACGATGTTCTGCACCTCGGCCGCCGCCCCGATCACGCCCTCGCTGACGAGAAAGCCCGTGGCGAGCGCGAAGTCGTCGCCCGGCGTACGCATGGTGATCGCGAGCGGCTTGCCGTTCAGCCGGATCTCCAGGGGTTCCTCGGCGACCAGGGTGTCCGGGCGACTGGACACCGCCCCGTCCCGGATGCGGATGACGCGGCGGCGCTCGGTGACCCGTCCCATGGTGATCAGTCCCGGTTTTCGGTGAGTGATGGAAGGTCTCATTGTCCTGTACGAGCGCGGTGAGGTTGAAAGCCACAAAGACCGGGGGCCGAATCCTGTCGGTTCGCCTGCCCGGTTACCGGTGAGTCGCGGACAAGACTGGTGAGTTCGTACGGCCTGCAACAAGGAGAGACCCATGACCGGCTCACGTGTCGTCGCGCTCGGGCACTACCAGCCCGCGAAGGTGCTTACCAACGACGACCTGGCGGCCATGGTGGACACCAGCGACGAGTGGATCAGCACCCGCGTCGGCATCAGGACCCGCCATGTCGCGGGCCCCGAAGAGCCGGTCGACGAGCTGGCCGCGTACGCCGCCGGAAAGGCGCTCGCCGCCGCCGGTCTCACCCCCGCCGACATCGATCTCGTGCTGGTGGCCACCTCCACGGCCATCGACCGTTCCCCGAACACCGCGGCCCGGGTCGCGGCCCGGCTCGGCATGGCCTCGCCCGCCACCCTGGACATCAACGTCGTCTGCGCGGGCTTCACCCATGCCCTCGCCACCGCCGACCATGCGGTACGGGCCGGATCGGCCACCCGCGCGCTGGTGATCGGCGCGGACAAGATGACCGGGATCACCGACTGGACCGACCGCACCACCTGCGTCCTGGTCGGGGACGGCGCCGGCGCGGCCGTCATAGAGGCATCCGACGAGCCCGGCATCGGCCCGGTGCTGTGGGGCTCGGTCCCGGAGATGGGCCACGCCGTCCGGATCGAGGGCACCCCGCCCGTCTTCGCCCAGGAGGGCCAGACCGTCTACCGCTGGGCCACGACCCAGCTGCCGCCGATCGCCCGCCAGGTCTGCGAACGGGCCGGGTACGCGCCCGAGGATCTGGCGGCGGTCGTCACCCACCAGGCGAACCTGCGGATCATCGAGCCGCTCGTGAAGAAGCTCGGCGCGGTGAACGCCGTCGTCGCGAAGGACGTGGTGGACTCCGGCAACACCTCGGCCGCCAGCATCCCGATGGCCCTGTCCAAGTTGGTCGAGCGTGGCGAGATCGAGCCGGGAGCCCCGGTGCTGCTGTTCGGCTTCGGCGGCAACCTCTCCTACGCGGGCCAGGTCATCCGCTGCCCCTGACCGCGCTCGTCAGAACGGCGCACTGCGCACCGGGCCGGGTGACGGCACCCGGTACCGGCCGCCGGTGAGCCGGTCGTTCTCCCGTAGAGGCGACGAAGCCGGTCAGCGTCTCGTCCGGATCCGCGGGGTCTGCCCGCTCCCGGCCGGCGGGCCTGCCGCTACGGGCGCAGGCGGCGTCTGAACCTGCTCAGGCGCGGGTACCTGATCTGCTGCTCGCGGGAGTGACGGTCGAGCTCCTCCACCAGCCGCTCGGAGCGCTTTTCGATGTCCAGTTCGTCCAGAACGCGGTCCGCCTCGGCCAGCAGTGCCCCGTGGAGCTGCCACTGTGCGGAGTGGGCACGCACCTGGTCGAGCAGGAGGTGGGCGACGAGGTCGCGGCTCTCGCGTCCTGCGGCCAGTTCCGCGGTGAGGCGGGCCTCCGCTCCCTCGGCGTTCGTGCTGACCTCGGTGGTGATCAGCTCGGCGAAGCTCTCGATCGCGTTGGCCATGTGGCGGAACAGGCTTTGCCAGGCGGTGGTGACGTGGGGCGGGAAGAGCGGCTCGTGGGCTGCCCGGGTCTTGGCGAGGTCGGTCAGCGTCCGGCAGGCCACGCGGAGCACCACCGCGCAGATCTCCAGGGTGTCCAGCCCGGTGCGCAGTACGAGCCGGTGGAGCAGCCCCTCCTTGACCCGCGGGTTCATCCGCAGGCTGTCCTCGGCCTGCCGGAGGGCGGCGTCCACCTGGACGATGTCGTGGTCCAGCCGACGCGCCTCGTGGAGCCGGGCCGCGGCCTCCTGCCACGGGGTGGGGCCGGAGAGTTCCTCGCCGATGTGCGCCAGGAGTCCGTGCATCCGCGCGGCGAGGTCCGCGATGGCCTCATTGGCGGACCTCACCCACACCGGTGGCACGAGCACGGTGTTGAACAGCAGTCCCACGACAGCGCCGATCAGGGTCTCCAGCACCCTGTCCCAGGCCGTCGCCGCCACCCGGGTGACACCCAGGACGAGCATGGCGCTGATCGCCACTTCGGGCACGAATTCGTCGACCCGTACGAAGTGTCCGATGACGAGCGACGCCAGAATGACCAGCCCGAGGCTCCACCAGCTCAGGCCGACGAGGGCGCTGAAGCCGATGGCGATGACGACCCCGGCCACCA